>CACILF010000010.1 GCA_902587435.1 uncultured Pelagibacteraceae bacterium | reverse complement strand
TTTTTGGTATAGCTTTTTGAGGATTATTACCTTTTGCCGGCATTTCCATCATTTTATTTTCACCAAGAATTCTTGCTACTCTTAATGTAGGTTGTGCACCTTGACTTAACCAATATTTAATTCTTTCTTCTTCCAGTCCTACTCTTTCTTTTTTTTCTTTTGGTAGCAAGGGATTGAAAAAACCAAGTTTTTCAATAAATCTTCCATCTCTTGCAAACCTACTGTCTGCTACTACAATTTTATAAATGGGTCTCTTTTTTGTTCCTCCCATAGATAATCTAAGTTTTAACATTTCTTCTCCTTTTATTATTTTAGTTGATTAAAAAGCTCTGGAGGTATCCCTTTGTCTGTCATACCTTTCAAGTTTCCTTTTGACATCTTTTTCATCATTTCAGACATCATTTTAAATTGTTTTAACAATTTATTGATAGTGGCTACATCTGTTCCAGAGCCATTAGCAATTCTTTTTCTTCTAGAACCATCGATAATTTTTGGGTTCTCTCTTTCTTTTTTTGTCATTGATAAAATTATTGCTTCATTTTGAGAAATAATTGATTCATCAATTCCAGCTTGGTCCATTTGAGATTTTATTTTTGAAACTCCTGGAAGAAAAGACATAACACCTTCAATTCCTCCCATCTTTTTCATTTGTCTTAACTGAGTTAAATAATCTTCCATAGAAAAACTGCCTTTTTTTAAATTTTCTTCTGTTTTCTTTAAATTTTCGTCACTTAGATCTTGAGACGCTTTTTCTACAAGAGAAACAATATCTCCCATACCAAGAATTCTATTAGCAATTCTATCAGGATGAAAAACTTCTATATTTTCGATTTTCTCTCCAATACCTAAAAATTTAATTGGAACATTTGAAACATATTTCATACTTACCGCGGCGCCCCCTCTGGCATCTCCGTCTGCTCTTGTTAAAACAATACCAGTAAGGTTTACAGTATTTTTAAATTCTTTTGCTACTTCAGCAGCCACTTGTCCCGTTAAAGAATCTGCAACAAGAAATGTTTCTGTTGGTTTAATTATACTTTCTATTTGTTTAATCTCGCTCATCATTTGAAGATCGATTTGAGTTCGTCCTGCAGTATCAAATAAAATTATCTCTGCTCCATTTAAATTTGCTGCACTAATTGCTCTTCTACAAATATCTGTAGGTGATTGTCCTTCGATAATGGGTAATGTTAAAATATTATTCTGTTCACCAAGAGTTTTAAGTTGTTCTTGTGCAGCTGGCCTATAAACGTCAAGACTAACCATCATAATTTTCTTTTTTTTATTTTTTTCTAAAAATTTTGCTAATTTTGCAGTTGTAGTTGTTTTTCCTGATCCCTGAAGTCCTACTAACATCATAGGAACAGGTGGAACCGCATTTAAATTTATATCTTCATTTTTTTCGCCAAGTAGTTTTACTAATTCATCATAAACTATTTTAACCACCATTTGCCCTGGTGAAGTAGATCTAATTATTTCTTGGCCTAAAGCTTTTGGTTTAACATTTTCAATAAATTGTTTTGCAACATCTAAAGTTACATCTGCTTCTAATAAAGCTTGTCTAATGCCCCTAAGTCCTTCATCAACTTGTTTTTCATCAAGTGATGGCGCTTTTTTTAGAGAAGAAAAAACTTCTTCAAATTTATTTGTCAAATTTTCAAACATATTTTCATCCAGCAGCTATCGCACCAGTGGGCGAACCCTCGCAGACTGGTGTCGATCTCTTTGTTGCCAAAGACACCGCAAATTGCTTACTTTGCGGAAACTGCGATAAACTATAATAGAGGTTCAAAAAGTCAATAAATAAGTTAAACATTATTATATGGAATTCAAAGCTTTTAAAATGGACGGTCTAGGAAATGATTTTGTAATCATTGATCAAAGGCATGATCATATTGAATTAACAAATAATCAAATAAAAAAAATATGCAATAGAAATTTTATTGGTTGTGATCAACTTATATATATTAAAAAAAATCAAAAAATTGATGCCGATATGGAATTTTATAATTCAGATGGAAGCGTTTCAGGAGCCTGTGGAAATGGAACCAGATGTGTTGCTTATTTATTATCGAAGGAAATTAAAAAAAATAAAATTATATTAGGTACTGAATCAGGAAATTTAGAATCAAAAATTTTAGAAGAAAAATTAGTAGAAACAAAATTGGGAATAGCAAAAACTAATTGGGATGAAATTCCTTTGGCAGAAAAGTCAAATACTATTGACTTAAAATATAAAATTATTGATAAAAATAATAAAGATCATTTTGGAGGTACAGCAGTAAATGTTGGAAATCCACATATTATTTTTTTTGTAAATAATATAGAAGATTTTAATTTAGAAAAAATTGGACCAGAAATAGAAAACGATAAATTATTTCCTGAAAAATGTAATGTTACTTTAGCAAAGATAATTAATGAAAATCATATTAAAGTTAAAGTATGGGAAAGAGGTGCTGGACTAACAAAAGCTTGTGGAACTGCTGCGTGTGCAACAGCTTTTGCTGCAAAAATTAATGGTAAAATTAAAAATAAAACTGAAATAGAATTTGAACTAGGAAAACTATCAATTTTTATAGATGATAATGGAAATATTTTTATGACTGGACCTGTTTCAAATATAGATCAAATTCAAATAAAAATTTAATGGGAATTTTTGAAAAATTTAAATTAGGCTTTAAAAAAAGTGCGTCTACTTTTACATCTGGCCTTAAAGAAATAATTATAAAAAAAGAAATTGATGATAGGACACTTAATGAAATAGAAGATTTTTTAATTCAATCTGATGTTGGTGTAGCAGCATCTGAAGAAATTAGAAATATAATTTCTGGAAAAAAAATTGATCCAAACAAAAATAAAGTTGATGAAATTAATTTAATTCTTAAAAATTATATAATTGATTTAATGTCTCCGTTAGAAAATGAAAATTTTTTTAAAAATACAAATAATTTAAATGCTATTCTTGTTTCAGGAGTTAATGGAGTTGGAAAAACAACTACAATTGGAAAAATAGGAAAAATATTAAAATCTAATAATAACAAAGTTATTTTTTCAGCATCAGATACTTTTAGAGCCGCAGCAATAGAACAATTAGAAAATTGGGCAAAAAAAATAGATGTAGAAATCATCAAATCTTCACAAGGTTCTGACCCTGCATCTGTTGCATATAAAGCAGTTGATGAAGCACTAAAAAATCAATTTACACATGTCTTAATAGACACCGCAGGAAGACTACAAAATAAAAAAAATTTAATGGAAGAATATAAAAAAATTGCAAATGTAACAAAAAAAATTGATCCAAATGCTCCTCACGAAGTTTTATTAGTTTTAGATGCAACTTCTGGACAAAATGTAATTAATCAAGTCGAAGAATTTAATAAGATAATTCCAATAACAGGATTAATTATGACTAAACTAGATGGAACTGCAAAGGGTGGTATTTTAATTGCAATTGCAAAAAAATATAAATTACCAATTATTGCTTTAGGTTTGGGAGAAAAAGAAGATGATCTACAAATTTTTAAAGCAGAACAATTTGCTGAAGCTTTTATTACAACTAATTAATTAAATTATTTGAAATTAAAGGTTTATAATAATTACAATTATATTTTTCCTCTAAACTTAAGTATCCACATTTCTTTGCAACTGATGAAATTATAAACTCTAATCTATTTTTTTTATCATATCTTTTTAAATTTCTTTTAGAAATATCAAAAACTAAGTTAGCGTTAATATTTTTAATGGCACTTACCATTATTAAAGTATTATTATCGTTTAATAAATAATATGCGAAATCTTCTGGAAATACTGGAAAATCATAATTTTCTATTATTTGTTTTGCTTTTGATGGAAACCAATCATAAGAAATTAATGACTCGTCAGATTTAGTATGATTATTATAAATATATAAGTCTTGAGGATAATCGGTTATATAATTAAATTCCTCGCCTCTAGCTAGTACAGCTTTACTTCTGGTTTTAAAATAAAGTGTAAAATCATTATTATAAGATTGCATTTTTCCTATATAAAAAAAATCTTCTTTTTCTAAATTATTAGGTTCGGCAAAAGAAATTTTACTGATTAAAAAAATAAATAAAAAAATTAATAATTTTCTCACATAAATTTTTTATTAATTAATTGAGAAAACTATTTGTTGAGATTGTGTCTTAATTTAAACTTTTAATAAATAAATTGATTGATTTAATTAAGTCTTTATTAAATTCCATCATATGATCGTCATATTTAGGAAAATATGAATACTTGGGTTGATTTGCTAGCTCATATAATTTTTTTCCCATCCAAAATGGAACTATTTTATCTACCTCACCGTGCATAATTAAAATGGGAGATTTTATATTTTTAATTTTTTTATCGCTTTCATATTTATCTTTAAGAAGCAACTTGATAGGAAATATTGGATACTTAGATTTAGCAGCAGCTATCATCGAAGTGAATGGTGATTCTAAAATTACTCCGGCAAAATTATTTTTTTGTGCAATTTCAGTAGCTACGCCTGTACCTAACGACTCTCCATAAATAATAATATTTTTTTCATCAATTCCTTTATTCTTTAGCCAATCAACCCCACTCTTTGCGTCTATATAAAGGCCATTTTCAGTTGGTTTACCTTTATTGCCACTAAAACCTCTCCAAGAAATAATTAAAAAATTTACATTAATGTCATTAAAATGATTAATTTTGTGTATTCTATTTTCTAAAGATCCCGCATTACCATGTAAAAAGAGAATAGTTTTATACTTTTCTATATTTTTTTCATGGTACCAAGCTAGTAGTTCTATATTATCATCATTTTTAATTTTAATTTTTTCTATTGAAACCGTAAGCATATCTCCAGAATAATTATTTTCTGTAGGATGATATAATAGGCTTCTTTGAGAAGAATATAATATCAATGAAATAATTAAGTAAATTAAAACTGCTAAACCAACTATAGACAAAATATACATTTTTTTTTTATTCATTTTTATTTTTCATAATAAAATATGAATAACTTAAAATACAAATGATTAAATAAACAGTAAAAGAAATTTGAAAACTTTGAATTTCTCCCTTCCCTAAAAATTGAGATAAATCAATCACTAAACCAATTCCCCATTGCATTAAAAAAGTGCCTACAAAAATAAGTAAATTAAATGATGTAAGCGATTTTCCTGCTAGACTGGTTGGAAAAGATAAAGCCACAGCAGGCTGGGTAAGAGTTAGTACAATTGAAGTAAGTATATATATGGTAAAATGTAATGCACCTGCATTTTCTCCTGAAATAATTATAACAAGTAATGATAAATAGCTGATTGGTAGTCCAAACTTCATTAGTCTCATCGACTCCAGGCCAAGTTTTGTAATTTTAGGCAAAATGTATCCAAAAAGAAAAAAGGCAATTAACATTGTTATATTTATCCAAAAAAGTCCTGTTGCGCTCTCTAATGGTGTATATCCCGTAACTCTAACCATCCAGGGCCCGGCCCATAAAGTTTGAATTGCAACCATTCCTCCATAATTAAATAAGCCAAGAGGAATTGTACTTCTAAAAAATTTATTTTTCCAAACATCTGATAAAGATCCTGCATTCTCTACATCTTTACTATCTTCACTTTTCCATGAAGGAATAAATAGTAATGTTAAAATTATAATAAGAAGTATTACAACAGCTACAGAGCCAAATATCCATCTCCAACCAATAACTGGTAATAAAATTTGAACAGGCAATGTTGAAAAAACAAAACCCATTGAAAGCACCATTAACATCCATGCATTAGCTCTTTGTTGGTATTCATCTGCAAACCAAATTCTATAACCAGTTAAAGGTCCCATTAAACATGCACTAACACCAACTCCAATTAAAATTCTTGATATCAGTAGACCAGAAAAACTTTGTGCTAAAGCAAAAGCAGTTGTTCCAATAATTGCAATTAATAAAAAAGATGAAACTACTTTTTTAGGTCCATGTTTATCAAGTAAATATCCAAGAGGTATTTGCATAGATGCAAATCCTAAAAAATAACCACCAGCTAATAACCCTAGATCACCAGCATTTAAATTAAACTCTGAAGTTAATAAAGGAGATAAAGTTGCTGTAATTGCTCTTAAAAGTGCAGATATAAAATATCCACAAGCAAATACAAAAAATATTAGAACCGCTTTTTTAATCGGCAAAATATTTTTTTCCATTAATTTAAATTAGAAATTTAAAGATATATCACGATGGATAGAGTTGCAACTTGCAACAAATTTCGCCTGTTCTTTTGTTAAACGAGATTGTAATCTTAAACCTATATTATTTTTAATAACCTCATTATATTTTTCAAGTTCTGGCATTAAATTTTGAGCTGCATCTTTTCTCCAATTTACTTCCTTATCAAACAAAATAAATACTTCTGAGCTTGTATCTGAGATTTTATTTTCATCTATTTCTTCACTATCAACTAAAGAATATAGATCATCTAATCTATTGGCAAATTCCTCTGTACCTGAAATTTCACTTAGTTTTTCAAATAGACTATCTATAATTGAAATTGAATTTTGATAGTTTTTATTATTAATTTCGTATTTTAAATTTTGAATTTCAGATGAAAGTTTTTGTAAATTTTCATGATCTTTTATGAACATAGCAATTTGATCTAGATTATCATATGCTTCATCTACATTTTTTTTATATCTTTTTGTTTGTGTATTTTTAGCTTTCTGAATAATTTCAAATTCTTTATTTTTAGATGTCCAATTTTCTGGAATTTGTTTTGCTATTTCATCAATTTCTAACTTATAATCTTCAATTCTAAGTTCGATTTTATTTTTTTTAGATAAGTCATCTTTTTCCAAATTTCTAATTTCCGCTTTTGATTTTTCTATTTTTAATTCTATTTTTCTTATTTTCTTTTGTTTTTTTCTTACATTGAAATGAAGGTCTCTATAATCTTCAGCAAATAAGTTATAATCTTCCTCAGTTTTTTGAAGTTTTTTAACCAGCGCAAAAGTTCCAAGCGCGTTTTCAAAATGTTCCTCAAAAATATCTAATTTATCATTAGGAAGATCTGAAGGAACCAGTTGCTCAAAACTTTTTATAGCAGCTGTGATTTTTTGCTCATCATTGTTGTAAATATCAAATTTATATTCTTGTAAACAATGTTGAAGCTTAGGATTCATTGGGGGCGGGGCCACATGAGATGTTAAGTATGTTCTAGCAGGTAAATAGTTTACTAAACTTGGATAAAAACCTACAATCGCAAGTCCAATTAATTGTAATACTATGAAAGGAACAACACCTTTCCAAATATTTAAGGTTGTAATAAATTTCGGTGCAACACCTTTTAAATAAAATAAAGCAAAACCAAAAGGGGGAGTTAAAAAAGAAGTTTGTAAATTTACCCCAATCATTACACCTAACCAAATTGCACTAACATTAGCTCCTGTTTCAGCTAATAATATTGGCGCAATAATAGGAACAACTACTACTGCAATTTCTATGAAATCAAGGAAAAAACCTAAAAGAAAAATTACTATCATGACAACAATAAATTGAGTCCAAAATCCACCTGGTAAATCTTGTAAAAAATCTCTTACTAATTCTTCACCTCCAAAAGCCCTGAACCCTGAAGTTAACATTGCTGCACCTAAAAGAATTATAAATACCATCGAAGTAGTTACACAAGTTTCAGTAACAACTTCTTTTAAAACGTTATCAACTTTATAAGATCTCCAAAAGCTCCAAATTATACCTATTAAAAAAATTAAAGTAAAAAAACCTGTTATTAAAATTGCAGTTAAGTTTCTGGTTTCTATAGCTTTAATATTTAAATTATAATTATTTGAAATATAAAAAATTGGAATTAAAGCTATAACTGTTATTAGCAAAGGATAATATGCATCTTTTTTTCCTTGATGTAGACGATACCCAGCCATTATAGTCGCTCCTATTGCGCCAATAGAACCAGCTTGGTTCACTGTTGCTATTCCCATTAATATAGATCCAAGAACTGCAAATATTAATGCAAGTGGTGGAATTATTACCATTACAACCTTCATCCAAAATTTAAAATCAAATTGACCTTTAAATGGAACAGGAGGAGCTGCTCTAGGATTTAATCTTGCATATACAAATACATACAACATATACAAACCAACCAATACTAATCCAGGCAATAATGCTCCAAGAAACATATCACCAGCACTAGTAGAGCCTACTCTAAACTCGCCAGGCATATTAAACTCTCCTGTTATTAATTTATAATCTGCCTGCCTCATGGTATTTGCCACATCGGCAGCGCTAGCTAATTGGTCTGCAATAATAATTAAAACAATTGATGGAGGAATTATTTGACCAAGTGTTCCAGATGAACAAACAATTCCACTTGCAAGGCTTCTATCATATTTATTATTCAACATAGTGGGCAATGAAATTAAGCCCATTGCAATTACAGTTGCTCCAACTATTCCTGTAGTTGCTGCAAGTAATGCTCCAACAAAAATTACTGAAATTCCAAGTCCTCCAGGGATAGGACCAAACAATTGACCCATAGTTACCAAAAGATCTTCCGCAATTTTGGATTTTTGCAACATAATCCCCATAAAAATAAACAAAGGTATTGCAATTAAAGTATCAGTTTCTACATCCCAATAATTACTCCTAAAATTTGTAATCCCTGCTGTTAACCATTCTATTGGTCCATCAGTTGCATAATATGCGCCTACATCCCCTTCAAAAAGATATCCAAAGAAAGCTGCAGCACCTATTGAAATGATAGCTGAACCTGGTAATGCAAAAGCAACAGGAAAACCTGATGCCAATGCAACTATCATGATTAAAACAAGTAGAGATAAAAATAAATGTTCCATAGTTTAACTTTTTAAAAGTTTATAACTGCTACTCATAAAATAGCTTGTAAATTGAATTAACATACTGACAGCAAATACAGCTAAATATACTGCCATTAGATAAAGTAAATATAATCCGTTTGATCCTTGTTGTGTAATTTCAAAAGAAATAACAGGACCATTAATAATACTTGCTTTACCACCCATTCCTAAAAATAAAACAATAAGACATAGTGGGATTCCTAATAACAAAGATCCCATTGAATTCGTCCAAGCTTTCTTTCTCTCACTAAAGCCAGTGTATAAAACATCAACTCTAACATGACCTTCGTGCATTAAAGCATATGCACTAGCAAAAAGATAAAGGGCTGAATACCAGAAACGAACTAAATCACCCTGAAAAGCTTGTTCATATTCAAATATGAATCTTGATACAACAATAAAAAATTCACTAGCAACAACTAGAACGGCTAACCAAATAAAACCTACTGATCTAGTAAAATAACCAATTACAAATGAAATTAATATTAAAGGAAAATGAACAAAAGTAATTCTAAAGGCTGGAATAACTAATTTAACTTTTAAAGTTTCGCCAAAAATTGGTTCAACTAATTTTTCTACAACCATAAATGAAACTATTAAATCTGCAATTCCAACAATTAAAACTGCCCAAAAAGACGAACGAATAATATAAGAAGTAAATTCAGTAAGAATTTTTGAGTCAGTTTCTAGAGTTTGTTTAATAGATCTAAATACGTAAAAAATTGCAAATAATATTGAAGCAAAATACAAAAATAATTGTATATAGGCTGTTGTTAATAATGAACCTTCTAAAGGATTACTTAATTTTTTAAATCCAAATAAACCATAATGTGAAAATAATTTTTTAACACCAGGCCATTCAAACCAAACTGTTAAAACATTGTTAATTAGGAAAATAAAAGTAATAGCTAATATTGAATAACTAAATATTCTAATAATTATAGGTAAATTACTTTTTGAAACCATAAAATAAAAATTTTTTTCTTATTAAAAAAGGGCCCTAAAAAGGGCCCTTAATTTTTAATATTATCAAACTTTAAGTATTATAGTCCTAAAGCTCTGTTTCTTTGAGCAATGTATGGTGAGTCTGATAAGTTTGTCCAAGCACCAATCTCTTTACGAGCTTTAACAAAAGCTTTATGCGTTCTAGCAGCAAGATCACTGTGTTGTTGAACTTCATCATAAACTTCAGCAGCACCTTTAGCAAAAGCATCATAGACTTTGTCATTAAACTTCTCAAGTTTAACACCATGATCATTTATTAAACGACCTAATGCTGCACCATTTTTAGCATTGTACTCAGCCATAGTGATTTCATCAGCCCAAGCACAAGCAGTTTTAATAATCATTTGGTCTGATTTTGTTAAACCAGTAAACCAAGATTTATTAACACCACATGCTAACATCGAACCAGGTTCGTGCATACCAGGATAGTAATAGTATTTAGCAGCTTCATGGAACTTCATAGCTTCGTCATTCCAAGGACCTACCCATTCAGTTGCATCGATTGCACCTGACACAAGGTTTTCATAAATTTGTCCACCAGGAAGTGAGATTGGAGAACCGCCAAGTTTTCCAAGTACTTGTCCACCTAATCCAGGCATACGCATTTTTAATCCTTTTAAGTCGTTAGCTGATCTAATTTTTTTGTTAAACCAACCACCCATTTGAACTCCAGTGTTACCAGCTATGAAACTTTGAGTACCAAAGTCATCAGTTAGCTCATCCCAAAGAGCTTGTCCTCCACCATGGTGGATCCAAGCATTGATTTCAGAATATGTGAAACCAAATGGGCATGCTGTAAAATATCCAAATGCTGGGTGCTTTTTAACCCAATAGTAGTCTGCGCCGTGATACATTTGTGAGTTACCAGAGGCAACTTCATCAAATGAGTCAAACGCTTTAACTCTTTCATTTGCAGCGTAATAAGTAACTTGTATTCTTCCGTCACTCATATCGCTTAGTCTTTTTGCAAGTCTTTGTGCACCAGTTCCTAGACCAGGAAAGTCTCTTGGCCAAGTAGCTACCATTGCAGCTTCTACTCTTTCAGCAGCAACTGCTGGAGCAGCTAAAGATGATGCAGCAACAGCAGCAACACCTGTTGCAGCAGCAGCTTTAAAGAACTTACGTCTTGAAGGTGATTTATTTACCTTCAATGATTTTTTTTCTTTAATCATATTTTTCCCTCTTATTTTTGTTAATTAACTAATATTATTTAAGCATATAACTAAGTAAGAGTCTTAAAAAAAATACCCAATATGAACGTAATTACAATTATAGATTGTATATTTTAGTTTAGATCAAAAATTTTTCCTGGATTCATTATATTGTTAGGATCCATACTTCTCTTAATAGATTTCATTGCCGGCAAATTATCAGGATGTTGTTTCAATAAATAATGTTTTTTTTGTAAACCAATACCATGTTCACCTGTTATTGTTCCTTCAAGCTCTAAAGCTTTTTGAATAAGTTTATCGCTATAATCTCTTATTAATTTTTGTTTTTCTTCGTCCTTAGGATCATACAAAATAATAGAGTGAAAATTACCATCTCCAACATGACCAACCATTGGAGCAATTAGACCATTTTCTTTAACATGCTTTTCGGCCCAAGAAACACATTCTACAAGCTTTGAAATCGGAACACATATATCTGTAGAATATACTTTCATATTATTTCCTAGAGCTTTAACTGAATAATAAACATCATGTCTTGCTTGCCACAATTTATTTCTTTCTTCAATAGACTCGGCCCATTTAAAATCACTACCTCCATTATTTTTAGATAACTCTTCAACAAGTTTTATTGTTTCTTTATTTGACATTTCACTTCCATGAAATTCAAAAAAAAGAGTTGGGGAAGCTTTTACATTTTCTAATTTTGAGTATTTAATACTTATTTCCATTTGATCTTTATTTAACATTTCGATTCTTGCAACATTTAATCCATATTGAATTACTTCTTGAGAAGTTAAGACTGCTGAATCTAAATCAGGAAAATAACAAACTGCACTCATAATATTTTCTGGAATTGGAGACAATCTTAACTGAACCTCAGTTATAATTCCCAGTGTTCCTTCAGAACCAATAAATAGATTAGTCAAGTTATATCCAGCAGAAGATTTTTTTGCCCTGCCTCCTGTTTTAACAATATCTCCATTTGCTAAAACTACTGTTAAGCCTGATACCACTGTTCTCATTGTTCCATACTTAACCGCCATCGTACCAGATGCTGAAGTAGAAGCCATTCCACCCAATGCAGCATCTGCACCTGGATCGATTGGAAAAAAAACTCCATCCTCTCTTAAATACTCATTTAATTGTTTTCTTGTAACATTTGCTTGAACTCTACAATCAAAATCAGCTGCATTAACACTTAAAACTTTGTTCATTTTTTCTAAAGAAATTGTAATCCCATTTTCATTGCCTACTACGTTTCCTTCAAGAGAAGTACCTGTTCCAAATGGTACAACAGGAATTTTATGTTCATTGCATAATTTTAATATTTTTGAAACTTCTTCGTTCGTTTCAGGAAAAACTACTGCTTGAGATAAAACTGGATCATATGTATCTTCACCACGAGCATAATTTGCTCTTGTAGACTCTGAGATTGAAAATCTACCATTAAATATACTTTTTAATTCTTTTTGTATCTGTTCGTTCATTTTTATTTAAATAGTTTAAATTATATAATAAATTTTACTATATTAACTTAACATTTTTTTGATATTTTCTAGCGCCTTAGAAATATTATCTTGAGAGGCTGCAAAGCTAAATCTTACATAATTTATAGCTTTTTTCCCAAAAGATGTACCTGGCACAATTGCTACTCCAGCTTCATGTAAACATTTTTTTGTAAACTCTTTTCCATTCATTCCAGTTCCTATAACGTTTGGAAAAGCATAAAATGCTCCTCCTGGCAAGCTACATTCAATTCCCTTAATACTATTAAGTCCGTCAAAAATTAATTTTCTTCTTTTTGTAAATTTTTCCATCATGAAATTTATGGAGTCATCCGGACCATCAAGGGCAGCTATTGCTCCATATTGGATTGCCGCATTCACACACGAATGATTATTAACACAAAATTTAA
This sequence comes from uncultured Pelagibacteraceae bacterium, assembly GCA_902587435.1. Lineage (GTDB taxonomy): Bacteria > Pseudomonadota > Alphaproteobacteria > Pelagibacterales > Pelagibacteraceae > Pelagibacter. Next base: position 17,005 of record CACILF010000010.1, on the reverse strand, counting down.
TAACATGTTCCACAAGACTTTCTGGCCACACTGACCAACCTAGTCGCCAACCTGTCATTGAGTAAGCTTTACTCCACCCATCAAGAACAATTAATCGATCATATAAATGTGGGTAATTAAAAAAAGTTGGCATTTTTTTTTCATCAAAAATTTGTCTGCTATAAATTTCATCACTCAGAATTGCAACATTTGGAAATTTTTTTAAACCTTCTGCTAATTGATCTATTTTGTTTTTTTCTGTGAAAGCACCTGTCGGATTATTTGGATTATTTAATATTATTAATCGAGTGTTTTCGTTTATTAATGACAAAATTTTTTCCGGATTAATTGAAAAATTTTTGTTTTCTAACATATTTATTGGAACTGCTTTTGCTCCTGTATAATTGATCATTGATTCATATATCGGAAAACCTGGATCTGGATAAATAATTTCTGTACCAGGCTCACCAAACAAAGTTATTGCATAGTACATGGTTGGTTTGCCTCCAGGCATTATAATTACTCTTTCAGTGTCTATATCTGCTTTATAAAGTTTTTTAATTTTTCTGGTAACAGCTTCTCTGCACTCAATTATTCCATTTGGTAGAACATATCCATGATGACCATCATCTAATGCTTTTTTTGTTGCTTCTACTACATGCTTTGGTGATTTAAAATCTGGCTGACCTATACCTAAATTAATTATTTTCTTTCCTTCTAATTCTAATTTTTTTGCTTCTGCTAAAATTTTAAAAGCTGACTCTGTACCTAGTCTTTCAAGGTTTTTTGCAAGTTTCATAATTATTATTTTTTAAAAACTATTTTTGAACTATTTAATTCTTTTAAATTTTTACAGCCCATTAGTAACATATTTCTCTCAATTTCTTTTTGCATATTTTGTAATGCACGTTCCACACCTGCTTGACCTCCAGATGCAAGAGAAAATAAAAACATTTTTCCAAAACTACAGGCCTTGGCACCTGCTGCAATTGCTTTTAAAACATGAGTTCCTCTTCTAACTCCACCATCTAATATAATTTCTAATTTATCACCAACTGCATCTGAAATTTCTTTAAGTTGATCGAATGGAGATCTTGATCCATCAAGTTGTCTTCCGCCATGATTTGAAAGAAATATTGCAGTACAACCAATATCGATCGCTTTTTTTGCATCCTCAACTGACATTACTCCTTTTAATGCAAATGGACCATTCCACTTTTTTATACAGTATTCCGCATCTTGCCAGTTCATTCCTGGATCATATTGTTCGTTAACATATTCTATAACTGATTTAGTTATATTAGTTCCTTTATCAGTTTTATGTTTAACGTTTGAAAGCTCAAATTTTTTATTTGTTAAATAATTAAATACCCAGCCTGGTTTTGCTGCAAATTCAAATAAACTTTTGATTGTAAGTTTTGGAGGAGTAGTAAAACCTGTTCTATGATCTCTCTCTCTGTTACCGGCTACTATTGTATCGACTGTTAAACACAAACCATCAAAGTTTGCTTTTTTACATCTATCAATTAAATCATCTGTAATAGATTTATCTTTATGAATATAAAGTTGAAATAGTTTGGGACCATTTGAAATATTTGAAATCTCTTCAATGGACGATGTAGCCATTGTGGACATACCATACATTGTTCCTAATTTTTCAGCTGCTCTTGCTGAAGCTCTATCTCCTTCTGGGTCGTACAATCTTTGCATGGCTGTAGGAGATAAAAAAATTGGCATACTTATTTTTCTGCCAAAAATTTCTGTTGAAATATCTGGTTTTCCACCACCAGCTAAAATGTTTGGAATTAAATCACACTGATTAAAAGCCTCTGTATTTCTTTTTAAGGTTTTTTCATCATCTGAGCCTCCATCAATATAATGAAAAATTGGAGATGGTAATTTTTTTTTTGCTAATTTTCTGAAATCATCATAATTGTGGCAATCATTTATATTCATATTTTTCTAAACCTTAAATTGTTTCTATTTAAATCACTTATCTTTTTGCAGCCCATAAGTTTCATATCTCTTTCAAGTTCAGCCTTATACTGTCCTAAAGCTCTTTCAACACCAGCTTGACCAGCTGCGGCTAGCGCATAAAGATAAAGTCTTCCACCAGAACATGCTTTGGCACCAATAGATAAAGCTTTAAGCATATGAGTTCCTCTTTGGAATCCTCCTTCACAAATAACATCAATCTTATCACCAACTGCATCTACAATTTCTGCCAATTGATCAAATGGTGACCTTGATCCATCAAGTTGTCTTCCTCCATGATTTGAAACCATTATTCCTGAACATCCGATATCAACTGCTTTTTTAGCATCTTCAACGCTCATCACTCCTTTAAGCGCAAAATGACCTCCCCATTGAGAACACAATTTTTCAGCATCATTCCAATTCATAGATTGATCCAACATAGTAGAAAAATAATTACCAATAGAAGTGTTTGTGCTAGTACCTTCTTTTACATAATCTTGAAGATGTGGTAATTCAAATTTACCCTTTGTTAAATAGTTTATTCCCCACATTGGTTTTGTAGCAAAACTATACAAACTTGATAATGTAAGTTTAGGAGGAGATGTAAACCCAGTTCTGAGATCTCTTTCTCGATTTCCTCCTGTTATTGTATCTACTGTTAAAGCCAAAACATCAAACTTTGCTGCCTTTGCTCTTTCTAGGCAAGAATCATTTAAACCTCTATCTTTATGAAAATAAAATTGAAACATTTTTGGTGTATCTATTAATGAAGCTATTTCTTCAACACTTACAGTAGCTAAAGCCGAAACTCCAAACATTGTATTAAATTTCTGAGCTGCTTTTCCTACTGCTCTTTCTCCATCATAATGAAAAAGTCTTTGTAAAGCTGTTGGTGCACAATAGAATGGAAGATCTAATTTTTTTCCAAAAATAGTTGTTGATAGATCTACCTTATCTACTCCTCTTAAAACATTTGGAACTAAGTCAACATCATCAAATGAACTTGTATTTCTACGGTAAGTAATTTCATCATCAGCTGCCCCATCAATATAATGGAATATAGGTGAAGGTAATTTTTTTTTTGCTAATTTTCTGAAGTCACTAAAATTATGACAATTCTTAAGTTTCATTAGTTTAATTTAGAACTGTTTAACAAAGTTAAACATATAACTATTCGCCCCAGGGTTCTTTTCTCCTAAACTTGCATTAGATATATGATTATAAGAAAAGCCTAGTTCACTATTAGAAAAAACATCTAAAGAAAATTGAAGTTCGGTTTTAAACTCAATTGCATGACCTAAATCTTTTCCATCTCCTTGACTATATATTCCTGGAGTAAAGGACGGTGTAAAATTTAATTGACCTAGATTATAAAATGCTTGAATTCCTGTATATCCATAAGCAGCATTATTTTCAGTAAACATAAAACCAGTAACTGGCGAGATAGTTCCTAAAAAACTTTCTCTAACTAAATTTTCATTTTCGTGTTGAAATCCAAATAAAGCAGCTTTTTGGCCATTATCGCTATAATCAAACATTCCTGTATAAAAATTTAAAGAATGTTCATTAATATCCTCTTTTTTTTCTTCACTATATGATGGAACTATCAATGAAAATAAAAAAAATAGATTTAATGTTATTTTAAGTACTTGTTTCATTTTATTTAGTTCTAATTAATAAACACTTTTCTATAAATTAATAGGCCTCCAAAAATAAATAAAATCAATGGAAATATCCATAATATTAAATTTTTTTTATTAAACTCTGGATCGTATACAATCCATTCTCCATATTGATTTTTTAAGTAATCATAAATTTGGTCTTCAGATTCTCCATTTTCGATTTTATTTTTAATTAATAATTTCATACTAATGGCAAAATCTGATTGCGAGTCATAAACTGATTGTCCTTGGCAAATTAAGCACCTAAGATTTTTAGAAATTTTATCAACCTCAGAAGAAATATTATTTGCAATTGAAAGTTTTTGAAAAGATAGAATTAAAAATGATATTAATAATAAATATTTAGTTAGTCTAATCATTGGATTATTTTTATAATTTCTGAGATATTTTCACTTGTTAAAGGACCAATATATTTTTTAATAATTCTTGATTTACTGTTCAAGAGAAAACTTTCAGGAACACCATAAGCTCCTAGTGAAATAGAAATAATGCCATCCGGATCAGTTAAATTTTTTGAAAAAGGATTTCCTAATTCATCTAAAAATTTAATAGCATTATTCTTTTTATCTTTATAGTTTAAACCAATAATATTTAATTTTGTTTTGTTACTTAAGTGCATAAGTATCGTATGTTCTGACCTACAGGGAACACACCAAGAAGACCATATATTTATTAGTGTAAAATTATTATTTTCAATAATATCTTTAGAGTTAAACTGTTTATTCGAAAATAGTTCAGTGCTAGTAAACTCTACTAAATTTTTATTTTTTACTTCTTTTGGTTTGTAAATATTAGATTTATCTAGGCCTACATAAAAAATAGTAAAAATAAATGTAAAAAACAATAATATGGATAAATAAAAAATATTTTTTTTCATATACTAATTTTTTTTTAATACACCCAATATTCCTCCGATTGAAATTAAACAAACTGAAATCCAAATCCAAATCATAAATGGTTTTGTTTGATACCTAACATTAAAAATTTTTTCCCCTTTAATTAAATTTATGACTATAAATTTATCAAAAAAAATACTCGTCTTTATATCTGCCTCACTAGTTAGTATATTTGGTTGATTATAAATTCTAATTTCAGGATACAAAGAAGTTATATTTTTTTTTTCATCTTTTATTTCAAATTTTGCAATAATGGACTTATAATTTTCTTTATCAATTGATTTAATTTTTAAAAACTTTATTTGTTCTTTTTCGTAAACTAATTCTTGTCCTATTTTCATATTTGCAGAAAATTCACTGGAAAATAAACTGTTTAAGAGAATACTTATTACAAATAAACCAAATCCAAAATGTGAAATAGTCTGAGAAATATTATTCTTTTTATTTAAAAATTCGTTAATAGTTATAAATAATAAATATAAAGCAGCTCCACCTAAAATAGAAATGAATAAAATTTCTGATGATGTTTTTATCACTATATAAAAAGATATAAAAATACACACTAAAAATAAAACAATTCGTGAATATTTTATATTTTTATAATTATCTTTAATCCATTTTAAATTAGGTCCCACTGCCATAAAAATTAAAAATAATATTAAAAATGGAATTATAAGTTTATTAAAAAATGGAGGACCGATAGAAATTTTTTCATTAGTTATAACTTCTAAAAATATTGGATATGTAGTTCCTATTAAAATAACAGATAAAAAATACATCATAAACCAATTATTAATTAGAATTGATGTTTCTTTACTAATTAAAAAAAAATTTTTTTCATATCTATTTTCATTAACTTGATAGATAAAAAATAAGATTATAGATAAAAATATTAACGAAAATAGAAATATTAAAATAAACACTCCTCTTTCTGGATCATTTGCAAATGTATGTACTGAATTTAATATTCCAGATCTAACTAAAAAAGTTCCAATCATACTAAATGTAAATGTTGCTATTGACAGTATTAATGTCCATGATTTTAGAAGGTTTCTTTTTTCAAGTACTATGACTGTATGAAAAAGAGCAGTTAAACATAACCATGGCATTAGAGAAACATTTTCTACAGGATCCCAAAACCAAAAACCTCCCCAGCCAAGTTCATAATAAGCCCAAATAGATCCTAACAAAATTCCTATTGTTAAAAAAAACCATGCAGCTTGAATCCATTTTTTTATATGGGTTGCCCATTCTTTATTAATATTATTTTGAACTAATGATGCCAAAGAAGCAGAAAAGATTATTGATGATCCAACATAACCCAAATATAGAATTGGAGGATGGATAGCTAGCGCGGGGTCTTGTAAAATTGGATTTAAACCAAGACCCTCGTTTGGAATTGGAAATAAAAAAATAAATGGATTTGAGGTTAATAATAAAAATAAAAAAAATCCTGAAATAATAATTTGTTGAAAAAAAATAGACAAAAATCTGTATTTTACTGGTTGTTTTTTTGAAAAAATAATAAATAAGAAAATAAACAAAGTTAAAACGAGCAACCAAAGTAATAAACTTCCTTCATGATTTCCCCACGTTCCACTAATTTTATAGAATATTGGTTTTGTTGAATGTGAATTATTATAAACAGTCGCATTACTAAAATCTGAAATAATAAAAGAATAAACTAAAGATATAAAACTTATTACAACAGTAAAAAACTGAAAAAATAAAAGTGAAAAAATTTTTTGATTTATTTTTTGATAGTTTTTTTTGAAATAAAAAATTGAATAGAAAAGCAAACTTGTTGAAATAATAAAACCTAATAAAAGCGAATAATATCCTATATGACTTGAAATCACTTAGTTGCCTCCAGAGCTTCTTTAACTTCAGGTGGCATATAATTTTCATCATGTTTTGCTAGTATTTTCTTTGCATCAAAAAAACTACGATCTTTTAAATAACCCTCGGCAACAACACCTTTTCCTTCTGAAAATAAATTTGGAACAGAGCCAGAATAAGTAACATTTATTTCATTTTTAAAATCAGTTATGACAAAGCTAATTTGGTTTTGGTTTAATTTAATTGTTTCTTCTTTAACCATTCCTCCTATTCTTATTCTTTTTGTAATATCTATTTCAGACAAATTTTTTATTTCTGTAGGAGAGATAAAATAAACTACATTTTCTTCTAAAGATTTAAGAATTAAAAAAACAGATAAAGCTACAATTAAAAAAATAAATGATAAAAACAGCAACCGCAATTTAACTTTTTTACCATACATGACTAAATAAAGTTAAATTTTTGAAACTAAATTACTTACTAAAATTCCTTTATAAGTTTTTTGAGTTCTAACAGTTTGTCTTTTGTCTGAGGTTAAAGTTAAATATTTTATATCAAATTTATTTTTTTCTTTAACAAGCTGAATTTTAATTACTGTGTATAGAACTACAAAACTAATCAATGTAAATGAAAACGCAGCCCAAACATAAATTCCATATCCATTCATTGAAATAATTTCATTAATCATAATCTATCTAATCCTTTATTTTTAATTTTTATCAGTTCTGTATTATATTTCATCAAAAAAATTAGAAGTGAGAATAGTGCAAATGCCGCAGTCATTAACGCCAAGGGAACAATCATAGATGAATGTATTGAGGTTTTTGCAAATATATTTATTGAAGCAGGCTGGTGCAATGTTGACCACCAATCAACTGAAAACTTAATTATAGGTACATTTATAAGTCCTAATATAGCAATCATTGAGGTTACTCTTTGAACTTTTTCTTGATCTTCATAAATTCTCCAGGCTAAAATATAAATTATATAGAATAAAGCTAATATTAACATTGATGTAATTCTTGCATCCCAAGCCCACCAAGTTCCCCAAGTTGGCTTACCCCATATAGATCCAGTTACCAAAGCAATTATATTAAATACCAAACCAGATGGAGCTAAACTTTTTGCAATAAGTATAAAAGATTTATTTTTAAAAATTAGTATTACAAAAGATAGAATTGCAATAACTGAAAAAATTCCTAACGATATCCATGCAGATGGCACATGAACATACATAATTCTTACTGAATGACTTTGAATATAATCTTCAGGAGAGATAATTAAAGCTTCGATTAGTCCTATAGAAATTATAATTATAAATACAAATAAAACATATTTTGGTGCTTTGGATGTTATTAAAAATATTTTATTTGGTTCAAAGTTTTTTAGCATTTTAAGACTTATATCTACAAAAATTTATTTTGTTGAATAGTTTTTTTTGATTATTCTGATCAAGAATACTACAGAGGGAGATAAATAAGGGATAAAAAGTATCCTTGATCAGATATGGTAATGTGTTTTCTACCTATTGATAATATAAACTTTAGATATGTCTAAGTTTTGCGTTAATTGTGTTAGAATATTGACTATATATTAATTTGAAGGTTTAAAGTAAGTAGAACCCTTTTTACCTGAAAATATCTCATTTATTAAAGGGTGCTTTATAGGTTCTTCAGATTCATCAAAAAGTAAATTTTGTTCTGAAACATACGCTTCATAAGTAACATCATCATTTTCTGCTAAAAGATGATAAAATGGCTGATCTTTTTTTGGTCTAACATTCTTTGGTATTGATTGATACCACTCTTCAGAGTTATTAAATTCAAAATCGACATCATAAATTACACCCCTGAAGTCAAAGTGCTTATGTTTCACTACATCTCCAATAGAAAATTTTGCTTTTTGAATACTCACGGTGTTAAATATGAGTATTTAAATTAAAAAATCAATAAAAAAATTTCAAAGTATTTTTATTCTGTTAATATGTTTCTTGTGAACAAATCATTTATCAAATTTATCACTGATTTTGGACCTTTATTAGTTTTTTTTAGTTTTTATTACAAAAGTGAAAAAGATTTAACTGTGGCAATTCCTCCATTTATAGTTGCAACTTTGATTGCTTTAATTGTTGTTTGGTTTCTGGAAAAAAAAATTCCGATGGTGCCTTTACTTGGTGGTATATTTATTACTTTATTTGGTGGTCTAACGATATACTTTGATAATCCCATTTTTATTTATGTTAAACCAACAATTATAAACATATTATTTGGTATAGCACTTTTATTTGGAAAATTTTTTTCAGACGAACCAATTTTAAAAAAAATGCTTGGTAAGTCTATACAATTAACCAATGAGGGTTGGAAAATCCTAAACTTACGATGGGTATATTTCTTTTTTAGTCTAGCATTACTAAATGAAATTATTTGGCGGACACAATCTGAAGAATTTTGGGTCAATTTTAAAGTTTGGGGAATCTTGCCTTTAACAATTATTTTTACAGCATTTCAAATATCTATAATAAATAAATATAAATTAAATGAATAGAAACTTAAAGTTAGTAATAAATAATATTTTTTCACAAAAGAATCCACAGTATTTTTTTGAAAAAGATGAACTAAAAATTATTTTAGATTTATATGCAAAAATGGTCTCTGAAGGATCTTGGAAAGATTATGGATTAAATATTTCAAGCAAACAGGTCGGTTTTAGCGTATTTAAAAACGCAACTGAAAACGCAATGTATAAAATTTGTAAAAATTTTAAACCTATTAATAAAAATTTAAAATATCTAGTTACAGACTCAAAAGGTAAAATATTAAAAAACTCTAGTGAACTTAAAAGTTTACTAACAAATATTAATTGGAAAAAATTGTAAATTTATCTTCTTTGACCAAAAAGTCTTAGCAGCATTATAAACAAATTGATAAAATCTAGGTAAAGAGTTAAAGCTCCCATTATAGCTTTTTTGCCCATTAGCTCACCAGTATCTGAGGCTGCATACATGTTCTTAATTTTTTGTGTATCATAAGCAGTTAAACCAACAAAAATCAAAACACCTAAAATTGAAATAACAAAATACATCATTGAAGACTTTAGAAACATATTTACTAAAGAGGCGATGATTATTCCAATTAGACCCATCATTAAGAAAGAACCTAGCTTAGTTAAATCTCTTTTAGTTGTATATCCATAAATACTCATTGCACCAAAAGTTGCAGAGGTAATAAAAAATACTCTTGAAACACTTACTCCTGTATAAACCAATAATATCCATGACAATGATAAACCCATAAGCGCAGCAAATATCCAGAACACGGTTTGAGCTTTAGCGGCACTCATTTTGTTTATTCCAAAACTCATATAAAAAACTATTCCAAGAGGTGCTAACATCACAACCCATTTTAGTCCTGAAAAGAAGAGAGCATTCCCAAAACTTGTAAATCCAGCTATAGTTCCAGAAGCATCAGTTACTACTGACATTTTAAATGAAAGAAGGGCTATAATTCCAGTTAGTAATACTCCAGTAGCCATATAATTATATACTTTTAGCATGTAGGCTCGTAAGCCCTCATCCATCACTACAGTAGATTGAGTTGTTGCTTTTACTTTGTTAAATATATTTTGTTTATTAAATTCCATACCATTTATATAATAGCCTTTTACTATTTATTCAAGATATCATAAAAACCTTAAAAAATATTTAATATTTGATGAATTATAGAAAATTAGGCACAACAGATCTTAAAGTTAGCACCATTTGTTTAGGAACAATGACTTGGGGTGAGCAAAATACTCAAGAAGAAGGTTTTGAACAAATGGATTATGCATTGGATCAAGGCGTAAATTTTTGGGACACTGCAGAATTATATGCTGTTCCTCCTAAAGCAGAAACTTTTGGTCATACAGAAATAATTATAGGTAATTGGTTTAAAAAAACAAAAAAAAGAAAAGAAGTAATTTTAGCTACAAAAGTTGCAGGGCCTAGTAGAGAGTATTTAAGAAATGGGGGATATAATTATGGAATAGAAAAAATGACAGAAGCTATAAACGACAGTTTGAAAAGACTACAAACAGATTACATTGACTTATATCAACTTCACTGGCCTGAAAGAAATACAAACATGTTTGGTAAATTGGGCTATGAACATAAAGACAAGGGCGATTGGAATAAATTTGAGGATGTTTTAGGAAATTTACAAAAATTTGTTAAAGAAGGAAAAATTAGAGAAGTAGGTTTGTCAAATGAAACTCCTTGGGGTGTTTCAAAATATCTTGAACTTTCTGAGGAAAAAAATTTACCTAGAATGATGTCTATTCAAAATCCTTATAGTTTATTGAATAGGACATATGAAATTGGTCTTGCAGAGGTTTCTATTAGGGAACAAATTGGCTTATTAGCATACTCTCCTTTGGCAAGCGGATACTTAAGCGGAAAATATAGAAATGAAACATACCCAAAAGGATCTAGGATGGAGCGGGATTGGGAATTTTGGAAATATAGATATAATACTCCTAATTTGAAAAATGCAGTAGAAGAATATTGTCAAATAAGCAAAAAATATAATCTTGATATGAGTCAAATGTCGTTAAAGTTTTGTGAATTACAACCTTTTATTACAAGTGTAATTATTGGAGCAACGACAATGGAGCAGTTGAAAACTGACATAGAAAGTGTAAATGTAAATTTAAGTGATGAAGTTATTAAAGAAATTAATGAAGTTCAAAAAATTTATCCAAATCCATGTCCATAATTAACAAAATAATTTTATTTTTTTTTAGTATTTTTATTTTTTCAGCGACTTTTGTATCTGCTGAAGAATTAAAAAAAATTGGAAAATTTAAAGACTGGGAAACATTAGTCTTAAAAAAAGATAATGAATTAACTTGTTTTGCTCAAACTAAACCTGTTTTACAATCTCCTAAAGCAAACAAAAGAGAAGCGAGACTTTTTGTTTCGTTTAGACCAAATGATAAAATTTCAGATGAAATTAGTACAACATCTGGTTATGAATTTAATTCTCAAAACTCAATATTAGCTACATCAGGAAAAAGGAAATATAAATTTGATATAATTCAAAATGCTTTTGCTTGGATTAAAAGTAATAAAATTGAAAAAAAAATGATCAAAACTATGAAAAAAGGTTCTAGAATTATGGTAACTGGATATAATAAAGATGGTTCTCAAACAATTGATCATTATTCATTATTAGGTTTTACAAAAGCCTACAACTCTGCAAAAAAAAATTGCTCTTAAAATTTAATGAAATTAAATAAAAGAATTGTGCTCGCATATTCTGGTGGGCTGGATACTTCAATTATTTTAAAATGGCTTCAAGAAAATTATAAAGCAGAAGTTATTGCTTATACTGCTGATATTGGTCAAAAAATTGATAAAAATAAAATAATTAAAAACGCAAAGAATCTGGGTGTAAAAAAAATAATAATAAAAGATTTAAAAGATATTTTTGTTAAAGATTACATCTACCCAATGATAAGGGGACATGCAATTTATGAGGGTGTTTATTTATTAGGAACTTCTATTGCAAGACCTTTGATTGCAAAAGATCAAATAAGAGTTGCAAAAAAATTTAAGGCTTATGCAGTTTCACATGGATCAACTGGTAAAGGAAATGATCAAGTAAGATTTGAACTTGGTTACCATTACTTTGGATCAAAGATAAAAATAATAACTCCTTGGAGGATCTGGAAACTAAAATCCAGAACTGACTTAATTAATTATGCAAAAAAAAATGGGATACCAATTCCAAAAGATAAAAGAGGCGCACCACCATTTTCAGTAGATGATAATTTATTTCATACATCAACTGAAGGAAAAGTTTTAGAAAATCCAAAAAATTCAGCACCAGAATTTATTTTTCAAAGAACAGTTTCTCCAGAAAAAGCTCCAAATAAAGCTTCCTATGTAATAATAGGATTTAAAAATGGAGACCCGGTAGCTGTGAATGGTAAAAAATTATCTCCTTCAAAACTTTTAGAAAGATTAAATTCTATTGCTGGCAAAAATGGTATTGGTAGAGTTGATCTTGTTGAAAATAGATTTATTGGAATTAAATCAAGAGGTGTCTATGAAACTCCTGGAGGAACTTTATTAGTAAATGCTCATAGAGCAATTGAATCTGTAACATTAGATAAAGAGACTATGCATAAAAAAGATGAAATAATGCCTAAATATGCGGAACTAATTTACAACGGTTATTGGTATTCTAAAGCAAGATTTAAACTTCAAAAAATTGTTGATCAAAAAAGAAAAAAAGTAAATGGATCTGTTAAACTTAAACTATACAAAGGTAATATTACAATTGTATCTAGACAAACTAAAAGTAATGCTTATTCAATGAAAAAAGTTTCCTTTGAAGAAAATAAAACATTTAATAAATCAAATGTTGAGAGATTTATTAATTTCCATAAAAAAAATTTAAAATAAAATATTATTCTTTATTTTTGGCAACTTCACGAGGATCTGGTATTTCTCCAAAAGAATATCTTATTACATGAATTATTACCCATCCCAAAGCCATTGATGTTAAAATATAGTAAATGAAAGCTAAAGACTCGTTTTGAGCAAAATCTTTTAGATCTGCTCCCCAATAAATTAAATTCCAAAAGAAAAAAAAGAATAATTCATATATAATTATAACTTTAAACATAGTGTGAATGCTAACTATAATGGTTTCAAATTTTTTCAAAATTTTTTACATTCATTTTTTGTCGCATGCTCATTAATCATTGTTTAATGCTTCAGGTGCGACATAAAATACAAAGAATGAAAATAAAATTTCAAATAATCATAATTTTTTAAATTATGAAAAATATAACCAAGAATCTTCAATTTATTTTATTAACAATAATTCTAATTAGTACAGTTATTGCAGTTGGAATTGAAATTAAAAAAATGTTCTTAAATCAGACGGTTACTTTAGCTGATTTACTATTAATGTTTCTTTATTTAGAAGTAATGGCAATGGTTAGAGTTTTTTGGGATCAACAATCAATAAGTATTACTTTACCCTTACTTATTGCGATAACTGCTTTATCAAGATTTATAATACTACAAGGTAAAGAAATGGATCCATCTGGATTAGTTTATGAAGCTGTAGCTATAGTTCTTATTGCATCAGCTATAGTAATTTTAAGATTAAGACATAGCGATAAACTTGGACTTAAATCAAAAAAAAAATCTTAATAAAGTAAAAAAATATGAGCGCAAAGTATTTAATTTTTGGAGCAACTGGTTCTATTGGTTCTAATTTGGCAAATAAATTATATAGCTCAAACCATGAGTTTCATCTCGTTTCAAGAAACAAGGAGGAACTTAAATCTTTATCAGAAAAATTAAAGTGCACATATACTGTAGCCGATGTTTTAGAAGATAATTTTATCGAAAATGTAAAAACTGAAATTTCTGAAGTTAAAGGAATAGCTTATTGTGTCGGCTCAATCGATTTAAAACCATTTAAAATGGTTAAAGAGGATGATTTTCAAAAATGCATGAAATTAAATCTTTATTCTGCAGTTGAGATTATTAAAGCATATCAAGATAGTTTAAAAAATAACAAAGGTTCAATAATATTATTTTCGACAGTTGCTGCACAAAGAGGCTTTGCAAACCATTCTATTATTGCATCAACTAAGGCTGCTATCGAAGGATTGGCAATTTCTCTTGCAGCTGAGTTTGCTCCAAATATAAGAGTAAATTGTATAGCTCCAAGTTTAACAAATTCAAAAATTTCTCAACCATTATTAAAGAATACTATTATGGCCGAAGGTATTGCAAAAGCTCATCCTATGAAAAGAATTGGTGAAGGGAAAGATGCTGCTGCAATGGCTAAATTTTTACTTACTGAGGAAAGCTCTTGGATAACAGGGCAAATAATTGGTGTAGATGGTGGAAGGTCTTCTATTTAATGAAAAAAAATAAAAAAAATAAAATTAAAAATCCTGTCTCATCATTATTTACAAGAAAATATATTTACTACTACTATTCTTTTTTTTGGTTAATTTTAATTTCTTATTTAGTCATAAAATAAAAAATTCAAAATATGAATTTTGAACCATCAAGAAGCTTTGCTATTGAAAAATTAAATAATTTTATTGAAAAGAATCTTTTAGAATATTCTAAACTAAGAAACTTTGATTATGGACCAAATCAAAGAACAAATATTTCTTGTCTATCTCCATATGTATCTCATGGAATAATTAGTGAAAAAGAAATAATAAATAAATGCTTAAAAAAATATTCATTCATAAAAAATGAAAAATTTATTCAAGAAGTTTTATGGAGAATTTATTGGAAGGGGTGGTTAGAATTAAGGCCGAATGTTTGGTCAGATTATTTAGAAGATTTAAAAAAAATAAAAGAAAATTTTGAAGATAATGAAAACTATTTAAATGCGATTAGTGGTAAAACAAATATTGAATGCTTTAATTATTGGGTAAATGAGCTCAAAAATCATAACTATCTTCATAATCATGCAAGAATGTGGTTTGCAAGTATTTGGATATTCACTCTTGGTTTGCCTTGGCAATTAGGTGCTGAATTTTTTATGAAATATCTTTTTGATGGAGACTGTGCATCTAATACTCTAGGCTGGAGATGGGTTGCGGGAGTTCAAACAAAAGGTAAAAATTATGTTGCTTCAGAGTGGAATATAAAAAAGTTCACCAATAATAGATTTGACAATATTAAACTTAATGAAAACCCATTTCCAGTAGTAGATGATAGAAATTATACGATTTTGAATAATGATTTTATAAATGCAAATTTATCTGACAATCAATATCTGTTAATATTTGAAAATAATATGTCCTTCGAACAATCTAACTTTAACTATCAATCGTTTAAAAATATTTATTTTGTTTTTAATGAAAATAAAACTAGACAAATAAAATTAGATGAAAAAGTTCTCAACTTTAAAAGGTCTCTTATAAATAGTCAAATTGAAGATTTAAAAAATAAATCATTAAATTGTAAAATTATTAATGTTGAAGATTTAAAAAATATGAAAGAAAATTTATTGGCTTTATATCCATCAGTCGGAGAAAATCTCGACTACATCAATTCAAATAATCTTAAAAATATTTCTTTTTTATACAGAAAAATTGACCAGTATTCTTGGAAATATTGCAATAAAGGTTTTTTCAATTTTAAAAATTATATACCAAAGATAATTCAGGAATTTATTTAGAAGAGCATCTTTTAGAACAGTATTTTACTCGATCCCAATTTAATTTCCATTTTTTTCTCCAAACAAATGGTTTTTTGCAAACTAGACAGATTTTAGAGGGCAAATTTTGCTTATTCATTTGAGTTGATTTTTATTTTTTAAAAATAAAAAGTATGCAACAAATTCATAAACATAGTGAAAAAGAAAAAAAAGAGGTTTTATTGAAAATACTTTTGCTAAAAAATTGTATTTTGGAATCTTTGACCAAATGATTACAAAAGCTTTAGCTCCCCCTATCACCTTTCCATCGTCAATAACATGAAGTCTTCTTAAAAGTTCTTCTTGTGATTTAGATGTCAATTTTAAAGCTTCTTCATTATTTGTAATATCAACCCATTCTAAATTGCTGTCAGAAATTTTTTTGTAGTGATTTATCTCTATTCTACAAACGCTACAAGAATTATTAAAAAAAACTTTAATTCCCATAAGTATTTTTATTAATAAATTTTTCTGCCTCAGATAAAATTAATTTTTTTCTTTCGGTTTTCATTTTATCAAATACTCTTACCATCATTGAAAGCCTAGGGTTTTTTAAAAAAAAATTTCTATTACGATTGATGAATCTCCAATACAAACCATCCATAGTGTTACACCAATCTCCTTTTTTAAAATCCATCATTTTCATAAAATAACTCGATCCACATATATATGGTTTTGTCGCAAAAATTCCTCCATCACTATATAATCCCATTCCATAAACATTTGGCACCATCACCCAATCAGATGAGTCTACAAACATTTCCATAAACCATTTATAAACTAGTTTAGGTCTTAACTCGCATAAGTTCATAATGTTTGAAAGTATCATCAATCTTTCAATATGATGAGACCAACCATGGTGTAGTACATTCTTAATTGCATAATCTAAAGGAGGTAAACCTGTTGTACCTTCATACCATGAATTTTTCATCTTTCTATTTTGTTTAAAAAAATTTGCTGTTTCCATTTCATCGCTATATTTTTGATAAATTCCTCTCATGAATTCTCTCCAACCAATGATCTGTCTTACATATCCCTCTAGAGAATTAAGTCTAATTTTGTTTTTTTTGTGAAATTCTAAAATTTTAGAAATTATAAATTCAGGAGTTATAAGTCCTAAATTGATATATGGACTTAGGGCACTATGAAATAGAATATTATTTTCTTGATGAACTGCATCCTCATAATCACCAAATAAATTTGATTTTTCTTTTATGAAAAAATTTAAAAGTTTAACAACATCATTATATTCAGTTGCAAACCAAAAATTTTTGGTATTACCTGGATGCTTCTTAAACATTTTTTCAATAATAGGTTTTAAATTTTTTGTGTGTTTTGTTTCTATTATGTTTGGAAACTTTGGAACTTTCATATTTTTTGGAAGTTTTTTTCTATTATCTTCATCAAA
>CACILF010000009.1 GCA_902587435.1 uncultured Pelagibacteraceae bacterium | reverse complement strand
ATGTGTATATTATATTTTTTCCTATTTAGCTGGTTCAAAAAATTTAAGATTGCATTCCCTGCTCCCCCGATTCCAAAGTTTGATATAAAGAAAAATATATTTATTTTCATTAATTTAAAATAATTTTTAATTTTTGATAATGATTTAGAAGTGTAAACTCTTTACATTTTATTTTAAGTTTTAGTTTCTTTTTATATATTTCTGTTTTATTGCAGTTAATTAATTTCTCGAAATTTTCTACAAAACTATCTATCGAATTAGATTTATACAAAAAACCATTTTCACCATTATTTAATATTTCTATTGGTCCATTAGGACAGTTGCTTGAAAAAATAATCTTATTTAGATATCCCGCCTCCAGAAGAACAAAACCTGGATCTTCCCAAAGTGAAGAAAGAACAAATATTTTCGATTTTTTCAGATAATCATAAATATTTTTTTTATGACCAACAAGAAATATTTTTTTTGATAAATTAAGTTTTTTTATTTTGTTTTCTAAATTTTTTCTTTCCTCACCTTCACCTAATATGAATAAATTTAAATTTTTATATTTTTTTTGAATTATAAAAAATGAGTCAATTAAAAAATTAAAATTTTTTTGTTTGGTAAGTCGGCCAATAGATACAATTGAATTTTTCTCTGATAATTCTTTTTCAATAATATTGTTTTTTTTTTTTTTTTTTTGTATTTCTTTAATTTTTAATATTGGATCTGGTAAGTAAACTATTTTATCACTTTTAAAAACTTTATTAGAAACTAAAAGTTTTAAAGTAGTTAAGGTTGGTGCTGTGATTAAGTGAATTTTATGATTAACAATTTTCCAAAAAAATTTTCTAATAAAATTAAGCTTTGGATATCCAGATACTCGCAAGATAAATTTAGTTTTATAATTATTCAATAAAATTAGTAGTAGTGGAACAAATGTTATTAAATGTACTATTAAATAATCTGGTTTATTTTTTTTTAAAATTTTATGTAATTTTAAAATGCTTAAAAAAAATATTATAAAATAAGTAAATCTACTTTTTAAAAAACCAAGTTTTGGTAAGTAATTAATAATATTTGAAGATCTAAAATTAATTACTTTGATATTTCTTTCATTTAAATATTCTATTTTTTTATCCCATTCTCCAACTATATTTAAAATATATGGTTCAAAATTTTCGTTTGAAAATTTTTTTAAAGATAGTATTGAATTTAAGACTGCATCAACCGTAGCTACACTTCCTATAAACGGACACCAATAATAAATAATTTTTTTTTTATCTAACATAAAAACCCAAATTTATTAGAAAAATCATTTATATCTATTTAAAACTTTCTTATTAGAAAAAGATTTATACCATTTGATAGTCTTCTTAAGACCACTTTCTATATCTGTAAATTTTTTATATTTTATTTTTTTTAATAATTTTTCATTAGAACCGTAGGTTACATTCATTTCACCTTTCCTCTTTCTTTTTAATCTAATTTTGATATTTTTTTTTAAAATCTTTTTTGTAATTTCTAAAATATTATTAATTTCTATAGGTTTTGAAGCGCAGATATTAAATACTTCGACGCCCCTTTTTTCTCTTAAAGACAGCTTATATATAATTCTTACAACATCATCTACATAAGTAAAATCACGTAAATGCTTACCATAATTATATATGTCGATATGTTTTTTATTTTTAATTTTAGACAGCATTTTTAAGATTAACATATCTGGTCTGCCAAAAGGGCCATAAACTGTAAATGGTCTTATAATTTTTAAATTTATATTAAAATTTTTAAATAATTTTTTAATAATTTTTTCACATTTTACTTTTGTTTTTGCGTAATGATTTTTTGGTTTGAAAGTAAAATTTTCATTTATTGGGTATTTCTTGTGATCACCATAAACAGAGCTTGAAGATGTAAATATAAAATTTTTAATTTTATATTTTTTAATAAGCTCAAATATAACTTTTGATGCGTTTACATTATTTACAGTGTAACTTTTAGGATCTTTATATGAATAAACAACACCAGGCTGTGCAGCTAAATGTATTATAGTTTTAAAATTATTTTTTTTAAATAATTGGTCTAATTTATTACTTTTACATAAGTCTAATTTAATAAATTTAAATGATCTTTCTTTTTTAAGAATAGAAAGTCTTTTTAATTTAAAACTTTTTGAATAATAGTTATTTAAAGAATCTAAACCTATAACTTTAAATTTTTTTTTTAAAAGAAATTTGCACATATGAAAGCCTATAAACCCTGCGGCACCTGTGACTAAGAACATTATACATTCTCCAATATTTGTTTTACACGTTTTTTTAATAAATAATCGTTACTCAATTTAAAGTTATTCATAGAAAAAATTAATCTTTTATCTATAAGATTTTTAATCTTATCAATCTCCATTTTCCAAGAAAACACGTTTTGTGAATTATTTATAAGAACTGCATTTTTTTTTTCACTTATAATCTCTTTAAGTACTGATACATTTGAACAAATTATAAATTTTCCAGACGCTAGATAATCAAATAATTTTAACGGTGATGTGTACTTTATTATATTTCCAATATCTCCTGCAGAAGTTGCATAAGAAGAATATGGCATTAACAAAATATCCATTTTAACTATTTTCTCAGGAATTTTTTTGTAAGGAATATATCCTCCAATAAATAAGTTAGAATTTGAATTTTTTATTTTAATATTTTTAAATTTTTTAAAATCGCCATAAATATAATAGTTATTATTTTTATCAATTCTGGATAATTTTAATATAAGTTCAATGCCTCTTGATTTATAAATAGATCCAAAATAACCAATATTTAATTTTTTTTTATTATTTGAAAAATAAAATTTATTTATTTTTAAAGAAGAACCGCTTGGGCTTACTAAGAATTTTTCTTCATTAATTTTAAACTTTTTCTTATAATATAATTTTACTGACTTAGTAATAGCTACAATTTTTATCAAGCTATTATAATTAAAAAAATTTGAATACTTTGAAATTAATTGAACAATTCTACTTTCAATATCTATTTCATGATGCAATTCTAAAATATTTTTTTTTCTCAAAATTGTTAAAATAAATGATGTAAAAAAATTTCTAGTAACATAAATATCTGCATTAAACTTTAGTGACTCTAAAATAGATAGAAATGAAAACATATAATATTTAAAACCAAGAGGAAATTCCTTAAATTTTTCTAATTTTTTTACTTTAAATTTATTTTTTACTCCATAATAATCAAACATACTCTCGTTTGTTATTTTTGTTGCTGGACAGATTAATAAAACATTATTTTTATTTTTTGAAAATTCCTCACACATTTTTGTTATTTGCAAAGAACTTGCGGTAGTTGAGGGAATAGCATTATTTGTTAGATAACAAATTTTCATAGATTACAATTTACTTTTCTCCTACTTTAATTTAAATTTAATTGAGGTTGAAAAAAAACTATCTAATATATCCTTCGCTAAAAACCTTAATTTTTCTAAATTAAATTTATTATTTTTTAGATGTGTAAAAATAATTTTTTTAAGTTTAATTGGTTCAAAGTTATATTTTATTAAGGCCTTTTTTAGGCTTCTATTAGAAAAACAATTTAAATGCTCTAGTGGTTGAACGGCGCCCTTTTTTATAATTATTTTATGGTTTTTTAAAATCTCTTTTTTTCCATTAGGTACGCCTATGTGTACTATACAATTATCTTTGGCAATTTTTTTTATTAGTTTTAAAATTAAATTAATATCTACAACATGTTCCAAGACCTGTTCTATTCTAATATAATCAAAAAAACTTTGGTATTTTTCAATAGAAATTTCATCAAGCACTTTAATTCCTTCTTCTATTAAATATTTTTTTCTTGATGGAGATAACTCAAAAGCATATTTGTCAACTTTGGTATTATCTATAACATTCAACCATGAGCCCCATCCTGCTCCGAAATCTAAGATATTTATTTTTTTATTTTGAAAGTAGTTAAATATAAATTCAAATTCATCTTGATATCTAATTTTTCTTTTTTCTTGAAGTAATTTACTCTTTTGAAAACTTTTTTTTTTATCTATAATTTCTTCATACAATGTATACGCAAACTTTTCCTCTGGGGCAAATTTTTGCCATATAAATTCACATTTTTCACATTTAAGTAATTCATATTTATTTTTTCCAATATAATTATTAATTAAATTAAAATTCTGATTACCATAAAAATTCTCAAAATAATCTTTAAATTCATCATCTGAGTATTCTTTAGAGAAAAATATTAAACCTTTTTTATCGCATATTTTGCAATTTTCTTGTGATAACATAAATTACCATTGTAAATAATTTTTTAATTCTTTTTTTATAAAATTTAATTCTTTTCTTGATAAATTATTTTTAGCTTTATACAAATTTTTCTTGGAAAACTCTAAATTGAATAGGTGAATATTATCTTCTTTTAAACTTAAAAATTTTTCTAATTTTTTTGTTTCAGTATTAAATTTATTAATAAAATTTTCAAATTTTACCTCTAATATAAAACTTTTATAATTTTTTTTTATATAACTCCTTCTTTTCATAATTTCCTTATACCAAATAACAAATTTTTTAATATCATATCCAGGGTAAGCGTAGGATTGTCTAAATTTCATACTATAAAATACACTTCTGGGATCTCTAGTTACCATTATAATTTTTATTTTTTTAAAATATTTAAATGAAATTTCTGGTCTCCAATAATTTGTTGATTGATCTAAAATAATATTTTTATTTTTAAAATATGTAATATTTGATCTAAATATTTTATTTAAATATTTTCTTGTTTCTTCAATAAATATTTTTTCATCTACTGGTAATGTCATTTTATAAAAATTATGTTGGTGATTCTTAATTCCAAAAAATTTCTTTTTTAATTTAAAAGATATTTTTTTATTGTAATCTAATGAAATACTTCTGAATTGTGGCATTCCATTATATGTTAGGTATTCAATATTTTTCAAATAATCTATAGTTAAATTGTAAAATTTTTTTCCATAAATTAATTTGTTCTCGTTTTTCGAAGATTTTAAACTTTTTAAAAAATAACAATATTGTCTAAACTTCAGAAATGCTTCTGAAGAATTATTTAATGAAAAATTTTTATATAAGTTTAAATATAAATTTTCTATGCCATATGGGTCAGAAATTAAACGAAATTCTTCTCCCAGAAAAGGAGATACAAAATCTGATCTGGACAATAGATAATCATGGATTGCACCACCACCACTGTTTCCAACACTTGTTACAATTACTGTTGAATTTTTATAAGTCATAAATCTAAATATTATTTATAAATATTTATCAAATTTTGTTCTTGTTTTTACAAACTTAGCAGGTACTCCAAAATAAATAGAATTATTTTTACAATTTTTGTTTACAAATGAATTTCCTCCTATGATTGTTTTCATATCTATAGCAATATTATTTTTTATTTTGGAACCTATTCCTAAATGACTGTACTTCCCAATTGTAACATTTCCTCCAGTTATAACTCCTGGGCCAGTGCTACTGAAATCACTAAATGTATTATCATGATCTATAGATGAACAAGAGTTTATCAAACAATGAGAACCTATTTTTGTACCAACATTAATATTACTGCCAGAGATTATAACTGAACCACTTCCAATTTTAACATTTATCGATATTTTTGCGTTTATTGAAATTATTCTTTCCCATTTAATATTTCTTTTAATTATTTCAGCTTTGTCCATAATTTTTTTTCTTATTGAATTATCGCCTACGCCTATAACAGCGCAGTCAAAATTTATTTTTTTTAGATCGCTAATTTTACCTAAAATTTTATAATCTTTTTTTTTATAACTTATAATTTTTTTATTTTTTTTTTTATTTTCATCAATAAAACCGATAATTTTATATTTTTTTAAATTTATTATCTCAGAAAAAATAACTTTTGAATGTGATCCACTTCCTAAAATTAATATTTTTTTCATTTATATTTTAAACCTTTATTTAATTTTTTTGTGTGTTTAATAAGTAGGTTAGATATTTTTTTAACTTTATTTTTTTTTAAGTCTAAAGATGTTGGCAGAGATAAAATGCTAGAGCTGATTTGGTTTGAAATATAATATTTTTTATGAATATATTTTTTGTAAGCTTTCATTTCACTAAGTGGATAAAAAGCAGGTCTAGTTTCAACTCCATCTTGTAACAATTTTACTATTAGTTTATCTCTTTTTGATTTAGTAAAGTTTTTTATTTTTAGTGTATATAACCAATATGAATTTTCTGTATTTTTTGGAACTGGAATCATTTCAAAAAGTTCAGATTTTTTTAAATAAAAATCATATAAAGAAAACAGCTTTTTTCTTTTTATCAAGTATTGCTTAATCTTTTTTAATTGCGCATACCCAATAGCAGCATTGATATTACTCATTCTTGCGTTATAGCCAGGCATTATATGGAAGAAATTTTTATTATTTTTTTTTCTACCTTGATTTCTTAAGATCCTTGCTTTTTCAAAATGATTTTTTCTTTTAAAAATTATCATTCCGCCCTCGCCTGTAGTTATAGTTTTATTTGGAAAAAAACTATAAGTAGAACAGTCTCCGGATAGACCATAAAGTTTTGATTTATATTTTGCTCCCAAAGATTCTGCACAATCTTCAATTAAAAATAATTTTTTTTTTTTTGAAATTTTTTTTATTTCTTCAATATTTGCAATAATTCCATATGTATGAACCATTAAAATAGCTTTAGTTTTTTTTGTTATAGATTTTAAAATCTTATTTGTATCTATGCACCATGAAGATTTTGATATATCTACTATTACTGGCTTTGCTCCAACACTTATTATAGCATTTATAGGTGCAGCAAATGAAAAGTCAGAAATTATAACTTCGTCTCCATATGTTACGCCTAATGTAGATAGTGTTAATTCTAATGCGGTAGTGCCATTTGAGGTGGTTAGGGCAAATCCATCTCCTATAAGTTTTTCAAATTCACTTTCAAATTTTTTTACATATTTGCCTTCAAAAGATAGCCAACCACTTTTTAAACATTCGTTAACGTATTTCTTTTCATTATAGCCAATATCTAAGTTAAAAATATTAATTCTATTCATTAGTAAAAGGTTTGTTTATTTTTTTTAAATTAAAATGAGTCAATAAATCTTAATTTTTCTAGTCTTAATCTCTTTTAATATCTTATTATAATTTAAATATAAATCACGTTTTGTACTAGAATTGTTTATAATTAAATCAGGGTTTTTTGGTTTAATAAATTTAATGTCAACCCCAACTACATTTTTAATTTTGCCACTAAATGCATTTTTATACAATTTTTTATAATCTCTTTTTTTAAGTACTTCTATTGGTGTATTAATAAATATTTCAAAGTAATTTTTTACATTTTTTTTGCACCAATCTCTAAATTTTTGTGAAGTAATATTTGCTGAGATAATTATATTTGTTTTTTGATCAGAAAGATATTTAACTAAAGATGTAAGTCTAGTTGCATTAGTGTCTCTATCTTTTAAAGTGTACTTAATATCATCATGAAATATTTTTCTAAATTCATCACCATCAAAAAAAATAGTATTTTTTTTTTTCTTTTTAAATTTTTTAAAAAAATATTTTCCTAGTGTGCTTTTTCCACTAGCTGATATACCTGTTATCCAAACTACCATTAACTATTTTTTACAAATATAAAGTGGAGATCTCTTTATTATTTTAAAATATCCATTATTTTTGAGTTCTTCATCGTAAATTTTTTTATACCCATCCCAAAAATTATCTACTAATTTTATTCCTCTTGGCTCAACCCCAGATGCTACAAAACCCATTAAAATATCCCAGTCTGTGACTCTTAATTCTTCTTCCTCAATCTTTTTTTCAAATTTAAAATGTTTTGGTAACATTTTGTCAGCTACCTCTTCTGTAAATGAATCAATTATTCTATCTGTAGGAAAATTTTTATCTAAACTCCTTCCAATTTGATATACGTTTAGCATGTGTTTTTCACTATTAGTTGTAATACTACAAAAAGAAGATGGTTTATCATTTAGACAATCTCTAAGATTTTTTAGTGCATTATCTTTATTTCCTGCGTGATAAACTACATTGTGACAAAAAACTATATCAAATTGATTCTTATATTTTTCTAAATTATCTATATCAGCAATCTCAAAAGTTTTTTGAGCATCTAATTCTTCAGTATTAACTTTCTCTTTTTCAATCATTGCTGATGAAGAATCGGTAAACGTGATATTAAGTTTATATTTTTTAAAATTATTTGCATTTTTCTTCCAAAAAACTCCAGTTCCACATCCAACATCTAGTATTTTAATTTCCTCATTACTTTTTTCGAATTCTGAAAGATCATATTGGCTAAATATCCACTCATGAAAACCAATTTGATTTTTAGTAAATTGATGAATTTTTATTCTAGCCTCTAGGTATTTAGTTGATTTATATTGTTTTTCTTTAAGGTATGATTTATCGATTTTTTCAGCCATAATTTAAATTTGTTTTTTCCGGTTTGTAAATTTTTATAATAGTAATTATTTATATATAGTAAATTTTATCTATATTTTCAACATCTCTTACAAAATCTTGGGGTTTTGAATTTTCATCAAATGGTAAAATATATAAATCAGGCATTGACATTTTTTTCCATTCATCAAAACCAAAATTTTTTTTAAAATAAAATTTTAAAATAATGCCTAATAGATTGCCGTGGGTTACCAAGACTAAATCATGTGATCCATTAGTAAATTCATCCATTATTGTGTCTAAATCTTGTTTAATTCCCTCAAAATGTTTTTTTTGTGAATCATGTCCTTCAATAAAAAAATTTTCGTCTTCCCACATTTTTTTTATTATTTCATGTTTAGATAATTCCTTGGACTTTCCATGATCTATTTCCTCCAAAAAAGTCCTGGATTCAATCTCTATTTTATTGTTATGCTCTTTGAGAGTTGTAATACTCTGAATGGCTCTAGTAAAAGGACTAGAATAAACTTTAACATTATTGGATAACAAATGACTTAATTTTTTCCCTAAAGATTTTGATTGAGCAATTCCATCTTCATCTAATTTTCTTTCTTTATCTACCCCTCCCATTTCTGCTTTACAGTGTCTTATAAATATAATTTTTTTCATAATAGTAATTTTATTTTATTAATTTTTAAACTGTCTTTATAAAAATTTGAAATGAATGTCTATATAAATTCAATTCTATCATTAATTCATTGTCATAGGTTTTACAATTCTGTTAAAACAATCTAAATTTATATGATTTGAGCTTAATAAAATATTAAACAAATGTTCTCCACATCCAATAGCAGCAGGAAGACCAAGTTCTGCGCTTCTTATAGACATATGAGAATTTGCTCCTCCATATTTTGTTACAAGTCCTTTAATTTGATGACTAAAAATCCAATCATACCCTGGATCGGCACTTTCTATTAATACTATTTTATTTTTCAATGAACCTTTGCTGCCTTCGTTTCTAATAATTATAGTTTGTCCATCTATATTTTTAGATGTAATAAAATTTGGTCTATTTATTTGATAGGGACTTATAAATGAATAACCTTCATTATAAATAATATGTGGCAATCTTAAAGTAACATCAATTCGGTGAAGATTTTTATTATTTTTTATTTCTTTAAAAATACTTTTAACTGAAATTTTTTTTTTAAAAAAATTATTTATATCAGCGTGCGATAAATCTTCTCTAGAAAAATTATTTTTTTTTCCAAAGATAACTAACAAATCTAAAATGTGACTAATACTTTTAGTAAAAATAAATTTTGAATATTCACGTCCGATTATTGCATCTTCTATATAGCAAAATAGGTTTTTGTAATTAATTCCTTTAAAACCATTATTTTTTAAAAGCCTATTAATCTTAAGTTTTTTAGATTTAGATAATTTAAATTTATTAATTTTGTTTTCAGTTGATTTGGTTTTTTTAAAAGAAAAATATTTTTTTTCACTATATTTTTTCGATAGAATATCATAAGTGCCTGGTCTTAGATGGCCGTATTTATTAAAAAAACTATTTTTGCTTAAATAACCTTTTTTATTTAAATTATTTGAATCCTCTAAAATTTCTGTTGTTACAGTTTTTAAACTTCCTAAGAAATTTTCTATGTCTTTTTCAGACAAGATTTTTAAATTTTTTAAAGAATCTATTAAGGCCTTTGCTATAAAACCATGTCTTGCCAAAATCGCAAAGGGTATAGTTCCATACAATTTACAATCTGAAATTATTTTAGGTATTGTTTTGATGTCCTTATTTTTATTAAAACTTTCTTGTTTTTTCTTTAATAAATCAATTTTTTTTAAAGTGTTTTTAACACTATGGGTGCTAGTATTTTTTAAACAATTTAGTGTAATATTTTTTAATTTTTCAATTAACTCTTTTTTTTCTTTTTTAGTTATTATGTTGCCAATAAGTTGCTTAATTTTGTACTCTATATCAAAGGAAAAAGTGGTTATTGCAATTTCAAATTCAATTTTATCATGAAGACTGGGGTTATTTTTTAGTTTCTCTATCCAAAAATTAACTAATTTTTTTTTTGTATTTCTTTTTAAATCATTTGGTAAAAAAGAATTAAAACTTAGTCTTGTATTGATGTAAGGATGGCCTCCAAATGACTGCATTAAAGATTTTTCATTTGGACAATTATAGCCCATTATTTTTCTAGCTTTGCTCCAACTATCATCGGTTATTAGTTTCTTGTAAAGTGAATAGGATAGTTTTTTTGATATTGGTCCTATAATTTCTGCTGGGTTCCAGTCAGGCATTTGACCAAATACATTAGATTCACTTAATGAGTTGTTTTTTTTGAAAAATATTTTTTTAATTTTTTTATTTATCGAAATAATTCTTTTATCAAAATTTCTATGTTTTTTGGCTGTCCAGATTTTTTTAATTACGATTCTTCTAACTTGTAAAAGAATTGGTTTTAAATTTTTATCTATGGCAAATTCTATGTCTAGGTTGTCATTCTTAACTTTTTTTTCTAATTCAATTACAGCTTTTAATAATATTTTAAATCTGGGTGATTTTAATAGGCTTGTTTTTTTTTTATATATATATAATAATTTATTAGAAAATTTTCCTGATCCTGAAGTTACAGTATCCGTTAAACCAGAAATATCGTCATAATTTATAACATAGTAGGGTGCTCCAGTATTTATATCCTTTGTAAATACTACTCCACTCAATAATATATTTGAAATCATCTGCTGAATGATGATTTCAGACTTATTAATATTTTTTTTTTGAAATTTATAACTTTTTATAACTTTTTTAATTGCTTTTATAATGTTCTCATTGTCATTAGATAGTACATTAAGAACGCTAGTATATTTTCCTGCCTGAGAACTAGTTTTACTATCCTCTAAAATTGCTGAAGACCTAATAGCAAGTCTTTTAATAAAATTTTTTTTTAAAAAGAAGTTATTTATATCTAATAAAATTTTAGATTTATTCTTGTTCCATTCACTAACTTTAAACACATAAGTAAGCGGTACTTCAAAATTTTTTAGATTACCTTGTAATTTTAAAATTATTCCTGCTTTTGATAATTTTGTATATTCCTTCTTCATTTTAATTATTCTAAAATTTAAATTACTTTTTAATTTTTATTAAATAATTTGACCTTTTTGAATTTAAGTGATCTTTATTATTTTCATCAAATGGGTGGTATTTGAAAATAACATCTCCAATACTATTATTAAAGAAACTTAGTATTTTATTTGATGAACCTAATATTTCCTCAGATGATTCAATATAATCTTCTGAAAAAACTTTTCTTATTTTTTTTCCATGAGAACTGCAAATGCTTATAATTCCATTATTTTTAGTAACTCTAATTAGTTCCTTTATCGATTTTTCAATTTCATTAGTATAAACTAAGACCCATCCAACAATAACAAGGTCAAATTTATCTTTATCAAAAGGTATATTAGCCATATCACCAAGAGTAATTAATTTTGAATAAGTGTGTAAATCTATTGACTCAATATTTTCAAGCTTAAAACCTACTGATACTAGTTTAAATATTTCACTTTCATTTCTTGGACCAACGCTCAAAACTTTCATTTTTGAAAAACGTAAGAAATCTATCGCCCTTAATGGATGTATATGGGTCATCAATCTTTCTCCTGTAAATTTTCTTACATTTGTATAATAATCTTTAAGTGAAAAATGCTTAGTTAAATACCACATATTATAACTCTGGGCATTTTCTCCTGATTGTTTATTTTGGGCCATTTTATCTGGAATCTTATCTTGAGGATAAAGAGTTTTTAGACTTTTTTTAATATAAACAAAATACAAAAATCTAACATAAGATACAAAAAAAACTCCTAAGGGAATTTTTAAAAAAAATCTATAAAAATGATTTTTATTTAAATTTTTTATATTCATATTTAAAAATATTTAAGTTTTAATTGTATTTGTATCTAATTGAGTGAAAAAGATGGTCAATAAATAATTTAATTGTTCTAAATACAGAGTATGGCTTAGCTGAAGAAGCAATTTTATCATTTCCTTCAAAGACATCCTCTCTACTTTCTAAATCCGAATTTTTTTCATTTGTATTTGGCGAAGCCAATAAAATAATTTGCATAATATCTCTATGTTTATTTGGAATACCTGCTTTATGAAAACATTGAGCTGAGGAAAATAAAAAACAGTCCCCTGCTTTTCCTGTATTTTTGTAAACTATAGGATCTTCAACATATTTGTATTTATTTCGATCTTTATAATTAAATTTTTTTATAAATTTTGAACTATTATTAATTGAAACAATTTCTAAAGGACCTTCAGTTTCACTTATATCCATCAAATTTACAAAAATTTTTATATATGTAAATAAATAAGCATCTTGGTGAAAATAATTTGAATAAATTTCTTTATTTTGTATTTCAAGATTATTTTCATTTTTTATTCTAAATATTTGTACATTATTAATGGTTACATTTGATTTATAATAATTAGATAAATCATTAATTGTTGAAGATAAACTTGATTCTAAAAAACTTTTAAATTCTAATCTTTTATTATGCTCAACTACAAAATACTGTCTTTTGTCTATCTTTTCTCCAGGAACACTTTTTTTATTTTCTGAAATTTTAAAGCTATCTTTAAATTTATTTAAGCCTTCGTTTAAATTTATTTTTAGTTTTCCATAGCCTTTATTATGAAAATTATAAATTTCCTCATTTTCTATTTTTTTTTTTACTATTAAAAATTTATAAAATTTATTAAAAAAAATATAACTCAGTGGAATTCTTTGATTAAAAAGAAAGAGTGAAATTTTTAAAGATATATTGTTTAAAATTTTATGTATTTTCATTTTTTATCTATAAAATTTATTTTATCATTTTTAATTTCTAATATCCTATCACAATAACTAAACAAAGATAGATTGTGGCTTACAAAAAAAATAGTTTTTTCTTTGCTCATTTTTCTTAAGTTCTCAAAAATTTTAATTTCAGTGTTTTCGTCAATTTGATTTGTAGCTTCATCAAATATTAGTATACTTGAATTAGTGTATAAAGCTCTTGCTATTGCAATTTTCTGTCTTTGTCCGCCTGAAATTTTAAAACCTTTTTCACCAATATAAGTATCAAGTCCATTTTCAAGTGAATTAATTAATTCCTCTAAATCTGCAATTTTAACAGCTTGTAACAATTTTTTTTCTTCAAATTCACTTTCATCTTCTCCAAAAATTATATTGTATTTAATTGTATTGTCTAAAAGCAGTGTTTCCTGCGAAATATAGCCAATATTGAATTTAGTTTGATCGTTCATTATTTTGTTGTCAAAAAAAATTTTTCCTGAGGTAGGTTCAATAAGGCCAGTTAAAAGATTGATTAGGGTGCTTTTTCCTGACCCACTCTTTCCTGATATTCCTATCATATCTCCACTATTAATTTTAAAATTAATATTTTTCAATATTGGTAAACTTTGATTGGGATACGTAAGTGAAACATCAGAAAAAATTATATTTTCTTTTATTTCTAAAAAATCTTTTTTTAATAAATCATTTGCATTATTCATCGTTTCGTCTTTTAACTCATTAGCAAGAATATCAACGGAAGGTAATGCGCTCTTGCAAACATTCATTGAAGAAATTATTCTTGTAGTTGATGGAAGCAATCTAATTGTTGCGACAGCAAATAAAGCTAGGGATGTTAAAATTTCTTTTTTTGAAACTCCTTCTGCTGACATATATATTGTAAAAGCACAAATAAAAATTATTACTATTATTTCACTAAAAATTTTTGGTACTTCATTATAAGTGTTAAACCAAGTGTTAAATTTTAGTGCTCTTTTTACATGGTATGAAAAATTTTTGATAAAAAAATTTTCTTTTTTAAAAATTTTTACCTCTTTAATAGCATTAAATGCTTCTAAAATTCCTTTCATTGATTTTCCTGAATGAAATATTTTTTTCTCACTCCATTTAATTAGTAACTTTTTAGATGCTATATAAAATAAAAAAGCAACAGAAGCAAAAACAACTAAAGATATTAGACTGGCCCAAGCGTAAATCAAAAAAATTAAAAATAGTATTCCAAAAAAAACCATTAGTTCAATTATTATGACGATTAGACAATTTAAATATTTCGCAAAACTAGAAGTTTCATGTCTTATATTTCTTATTTTTTCAGCGCTATTTAAAGAAATAACTTTAAAATATTTTTGTTTAATATAATTCTCAAAAAGTCTGGTTTCTAAATTATATACTAAATGGTTTACAAAATTATAACTCCACCATCTAATATAAATTAGAAAAATATTTTTAAATATATAAACTATTAAAATTAATAAAGTTAAAAATATTAATAAATTTTCAAATTCAAATAAATCAAGAAATAGATTAAAATGATTGCCATATGGCAAATTATTTATATCTCCATCGATTATAAAACTTAAAAATGGTATTATTATCGCTATACTTATAGATTCAAGAATCATTAAAACAATAGTAAGTAAAAAGAATAATACCATCTTATATTTTTGACTTGCGGGTATTAAAGAAAAAAAATTTTTCATTAAGCTATTTTCTTTTTCTATAAAGATACTCTGCAATTTGAAAATCTAACTCATCATCAATATCAACAGATTTAATTTTTGGCATAACATAACAGAAAGTTTTATCATTAAGATATTTTTTATTTCTTTTTAAATAATTATAATTAAAAATATAAATTGAACCATTTGGAATATATAATTTTTTATTCTCTTGCCTATTTGTTTTTAATTTTTTATTAATAAATTGGGTAATTTTATTATTTTTCATTTTGTTCAGACACCATTCAATTGGTTTGTCATTTTTAACCACACTAACAAGTGTTTTTGCCTTTTTTTTAAAATATAGTTCAATAGATCGATTAATATCTTTAACCTCGGTCAATGGTGAAGTTGGTGCTAAAGAGATAAAATGGTCAATATTATTATTTTTTCTAAGTTTTTTAATTGTAAAAAAAAACGCATCTATAATCTTTGCTCTATTAGTTGATAGTTTTTTAGGTCTATAAAACGGAACTTCGGCTCCATATTTTAATGCAATTTTTGCAATTTTTTTAGAGTCTGTAGACACAATTACTTTATCAATATATTTGGATTTTAAAGCATTAGTAATGGTATAATAAATTAGTGGTTTTCCACAAAATAACTTTATGTTTTTATTTTTTAAATTTATACTTTTACCACGTGCTGGTACTATTGCTAAAATTTTTCTCATTAAAAATTCAGTAAGTTTATTGTCTTTTTATAATCAACCCAA
Source organism: uncultured Pelagibacteraceae bacterium (assembly GCA_902587435.1). GTDB lineage: Bacteria > Pseudomonadota > Alphaproteobacteria > Pelagibacterales > Pelagibacteraceae > Pelagibacter. The sequence goes on along the minus strand of CACILF010000009.1, from coordinate 15,732 downwards.
TTACCAATGTCATACCAAGATTTATTTGGGATTAAGTATGTGCCAATTTTATAATTTTTAGTTTTTATAATTTTTATAAGGTCATTTATATCGGTAGTTTTATTCTTGGGAATAAATTTTATTGCATTTGGATTAATTATATAAAAACCTGTATTAGCTAAATAGTTAATTTTTGGTTTTTCAGAAAGATTTTTTAAAGATTGATCTTTGTTAATATCACAAGATCCATATTGAAAAGTATTTTGAATTCTAGAAGTTGCAATAGTTAAAATATAATTTTTTTGGACATGATGTTTTAACATCTTTGAATAATCAAAATTAAAAAGCACATCACAGTTGGTAACAATAATTGGGTTTTTAGGTAAAGGTTTTAAGTTTTGTAAAGACCCAATGGTTCCTAAAGGTTTTTTTTCATAAATAAATTTTTGATGTTTGCTCAATTTTGTTTCTGAAAAAAATGCTTTTAAAATTTTACTTTTATAATTGATTGAGATATTTATATTTTCAAATTTTTGTCTCAAAAACTTTTTGATAATATGTACAATAACTGCCTTTCCCTTAACTGGAACGAGAGGTTTTGGTAGTATTTGTGTAAATGGTTCAAGTCTTGTACCTTTGCCACCTGCCATAATTACTACAGGATTATAGTATTTAATTTTTTTTTTCTTTTGAAAATCTAAATTATCATCAATAAAAAATATATCTAAAATTTTTTTATTTTCATCTATAATTGGAATTAAATCTATTTTTTTTTTAAATAAGTATTTTAGTTTTTTTTTTGTAAGTTTTTTTTTATATAAAAATTTTGGCTTTTTATTACAAACTTTTCTAATCTTAGTTCTGAGATTTTTTTTAAGTAAAATTGATTTTCTAAGGTCGCCATCTGTGACTGTGCCAATTAATTTATCCTTATCTAAAACTATTAAACATCTTGAGCCCGTTTTTTTTAACTGTTTTAAGGCATTTTCTATTGTTTGTTTTGATTGTATTGAAACTTTTTTAACTTTATTTTTCATAATTTAAATTTTATATCATTAAATTTCTTACCAAATTTGAATTTTTTTAATTTTACTTTTACTAGAAAATTAGAAATTTTTTTAGAAGCATTACCATCACCATATAATTTCTTTGAAAAAATTCTTCTATTTTTTTTTAAAATTAATGCTTTTTTTATAGCAGAAATAATACTTAATTTGCTGGAATTACAAGACAAAACTGACCTTCCCATTAATCTGCCTTGCTGTCTTTTGCCAATATTAACTGTTGGTACATTTAAATATGGAGCTTCTATAATTCCGCTAGATGAATTGCCGATTACTAACTCTGAAATTTTTAATAATGACAAATAATTTAAATGACCTAGTGAATTAAAATAAAAAAAATTACTTCTTTTTTTACAATAAGACTTAATTTTGTTAGTTATCAAATTACTAAATTTATCGTGATTGGGTAACGTAAAAATTATATTGTAATTAGTAAAATTTGACAATGATTTTAATAAATTATTAATTTCATAAATACTTTTTTTTTTACTTAATGTGACGGGCTGGTAAGTAACTATAAATATTTTTTTATTTAAGTTGACATTTAATGAAAGTTCTAGCTCTTTCTTATTCAAAAAATTAATTTTTTTTATCAAGTCAACAGAGGGTGAACCACTTAAAATTACATTTTTTGGTATTTCTCCCATTTGTATAATTCTTTTTCTATATGTTTTATTTGAAGCGAAGTGAAAGGTTGACATTTTAGTTACCGAATGTCTTATGTAATCATCAACTACATAGTTTGTATTTTCCCCTCCATGAATATGTGCTATGGGAATATTATGAAATAATCCTGAAATACATATAGAAAATAATTCATGCCTATCACCAACAATTAAAATTAAATTTGGTTTTTTCTTTTCTAAATATTGAGAAATTTTTTTAATCCCTGTCGAAATAGTTTCGCATATACTGTCATTGCCAGTCTTTTTATTAAGAGTTTTTATTTTTTTTATATTTTTAAAGCCATCTTTTTTAATTTCAGAAATAGTATTTCCAAAATAAGAACTTAGATGTGATCCGCTAGCCATAATATCTAATTTAATATTTTTATTTTTAGAAAGATTAAATATAATTGACCTTAATATTCCATATTCACTTCTAGAAGCTGTAAAAATTAATATTTTTTTTTTCATTAAATTTTAATAGGTTTGCCTTTATTAAAATTATATTTGGCTTTAAGGTTTAATAATTTTTTCCAATTTGATGCTGGTATGTACTTTCCAGGTCTTAAAGTAATCAAGTTTTCTTTAGAAAATTTTTCACCTTTAATTATTTTTTTTTTTGCAAAAATTGACTTTCTTGCATATTTTTTGTTTACATTTTCTCTTTTGCTCACAAGCTTATCCTCATTACCCATTATACTTTTGATACTTTTTAACCTGCTAATAAATTTTTTTAGATTTTTTATATTCAAACTGGCCTTATGATCAGGGCCATCAGACTTATTATTTAAAGTTATATGTTTTTCTATAATTTCTGCTCCAATAGCGACAGCGCAAGTAGAGGCTGTAAAGCCTTTCGTATGATCTGAATATCCCACAGAGCATCCCAGCTTTTTTTTTAAGTATAATATTGACAAAATATTGGCTTCGTTTTCAGGAGTCGGATATTGTGAATTACAATGTAAAACAGTTATTTTACTTTTAGAAGTGCCTGATTTTATCAATATATCTAATGCTTTTTTTATTTCTTTTAAGGTGCTCATTCCCGTTGATAATATTAGTTTTTTATTCAACTTTCCTAAATGAACAAGATAAGGAATATTATCAATCTCAGCTGAAGGTATTTTAATGGTTTTTAATTTTAATTTTTTTAACATGTCTATACTTTCCAAATCAAAAGGCGATGAAATAAATTTAATTTTTTTCTTTTTACACTCTTTAATTAGAATTTTGTGTTGAAAAAAATTTAATTCATATTTTTTTAATAATTCATATTGATTTTTAATTAATTTAGACCTTTGATATTTGGCCAATGATGCTTTCGGTGAAACTAAACTATCTGTTTTATAAGATTGAAATTTTACATAATCAGCTCCTGATCGCGATGCCAATGAAATTAATCTTTTAGCTAAAGAAATATTACCGTTATGATTTATACCTACTTCAGCAATAAAAATCGGTTTCTTCATTAATATATTAAATTTTTTAAATATTATAAATATTATGCCTGCTATAAATATTAGGATTATCTCTAAACCATTTTACTGTCTCTCTTAATCCATCTTTGAAACTAATTTGAGGAGCGAATCCAGTAACTTTTTTTAATTTATTATAATTACAAGATAAAATTTGAACCTCTGAATTATCTGGTCTAAATCTTTTTTTATCAATTTCTAAATTTACATTTGATCCAGTTATACTTTTTAAAGTGTCGAAAATTTGTTTTATTGAGTAATACTTAGTCGATCCAATATTAAATACCTCTCCTTTAGTTCTTTTAGATTTCATTAACAAATACAATCCCCTACAAGTATCTGTAACATGAGTAAAATCTCTTTTTGTAGAAACATTTCCCAACTTAACAACTTTATTATTAATCATTTGAGTTATAATTGTGGGAATTATCGCTCTTAAAGATTGTCTTGGCCCATAAGTATTAAAAGGTCTCGCGATTGTTATATCCATATCGTATGTGTAGTGAAAACTGTCAGCGATAGCATCTGAGGCAATTTTTGAAGCACTATAGGGAGATTGTGCTTTTTTAGGATGATTTTCATCTATCGGCGTATATTCTGCTGTACCATATACCTCGCTAGTTGAAAGCTGAATAACTTTAGAAACTTTATTTTTTAAAGCTCCTAAGCAAATATTATAAGCGCCCTGTGTATTAGTTTCGAAACAATTTTGATAAGATAAATAAGAGTATGGAATAGAAATTATTGCTGCCAAGTTAAAAATTACATCCTTATTTTTAGTAATTTTGAGGCAATAATCTTGATCTCTAATATCTCCACTTAATATTTTTAAATTTTTATTTTTTTTTCCATTAAGCCACCCAAGATTATTAAAAGAGTTATAGTAGCTTAAGGCTGTTATTTTGTGGTTTTTTTTGATCAAATAATCGACTAAGTGAGAGCCGATGAAACCATCTGCTCCTGTAATTAATATATTCATGATTTAATAGTTATTAAATTATATAATTTCTTATATACACAATAAAAACATAATTATTCAATAAAATAATAATTATAAGATTTAAATTTTCAACGAAAATATTAATATAAGTATATATATTTAGATAATGAAAAAAATTATTGTCAGTCAAAGTATAATATATGACAAAAAAACTAAAACTTTCAAAGATACTTTGGATTACAGGCTTATAAAATTTCTATATAAAAATAATATAATAGCATATCCATTTCCAAATTACGATTTAAACGAAAAATTAATTTATAAAATAATTGATAATTATTTTAGGAAAGATAATTTTCTTGGTTTTATACTTTCGGGTGGAAATGATATAGGTGAATTTAAAAAAAGAGATAAAACCGAAAACTCAATAATTAAATTCTGTAAAAAAAAAAAATTACCTATATTGGGTATTTGTAGAGGTATGCAAATGCTTTCTCACCATTATGGTGGAACCCTTAGAAAAATTAAAAATCATGTTAGGACTAGACATGAAATATTTAGCTTAATTAATAAAAAAAAAATTATAGTAAATAGTTATCATAATTGGGTAATAAAAAAATGCCCAAAAGTATTTAATAAATGCTTTTTTACTAAAGATGGTTCTTTAGAGTCCATCAAACATAAAACTTTACCTATAGAAGGTTGGATGTGGCACCCAGAAAGAGAAGCAAAGTATAGCAAATATGATATTCAAAATTTTAAAAAACTTTTTAAAATTTCTTAGAAATGAAAGTAATTATTTTATCAGCTGGCAGAGGTAGTAGAATTAAAAAATTTACAAATTTAAAACCCAAATGTTTCATCAAAATAAATAAAAAAAGTATTTTAGAAAGACTTTTAGAAACTTTTGAAAAAAATCATTTAAAAGATATATCTGTCATAACGGGCTATAAAAACTATCTATTTAAAAAATTTAAATTTAAAAAAATTTTAAATAAAAACTGGAAAAATACAAATATGGTTTATAGTTTATTTCTGGCAAAAAATATTTTGCTAAAAAATTCATGTATAGTTTCTTATTCAGACATAATATTTGATCACAAAATAATTAAAAAATTAAAGTCTCATAAAGGAGAAAATTTAATACCCTACAATTCTAATTGGAAAGTTAATTGGAAAAGAAGATATAAAAACCCTTATTCGGATTTAGAAAAGTTCATATTTAACAGTAAAAAAGAGGTTGTAGAAATTGGCGGAAGTGTAAGATCATACAATCAAGTTATGGGTCAGTATATGGGAATCTTAAAATTTTCAAGTAGAGTCTCAAAAAAACTCTTCGAATTCTATAAAACATTACCAAAAGATGAGAAAATGAAAATTTCAATGACTGATTTTTTACAAAAATTTACAAACGAAACTAAATTTAAATTTAAAACTTTAAAAATGAATTATGATTGGCATGAAGTAGATACTTTTAATGATTTTAAAGTTGCAAAAAAGTATTTAAAAAATTGATAAACCAAAATTATTCCATAACTAAATGAATAAAAAAAAAAACAATAAAACAATTTTTTTTCCAATTGAGATAAAGACTAGAGAACTTTTGCCTAAATTATATTTGGTAAGTAAATCTCTAAATGAAGGTTTTAATTGCTTCATTGGAGATAAAATAGGAATAAATAGAGCGCTTAATTATTTTAGTCCAGGTACATATTTTTATAAATCTATAAATGTATTTGATAATCAACGAATTAAAAAAATTATATCTAAAGGAAATCATTACGTTGCACTAGATGAGGAAGGTGGATTTGCATTTGAAAAAAATTCTGACCTAAAAAATTTTATAAATTTAAGAAGTAGTTATGAAAATGTAAAAATAATTGATTTATTTTTTAACTGGGGAAAGTTTGATTTTCAAGCTTATAGGAATATTTATAAAGAATTTAAACAAAAGTTTATTTTAACTGGTGGTCCAAAGATAAACCTATGGACAGAAAAATTTGTTAAAAAAATTTACGAAAAAGAAATCAAATACATTAAACAAAAATATGGGAAAGACTTCATATTTATAACTGGCTCAAGTTGGTCTAACAAATCAGAAGCTTTAAAATCTTTTCGGTTAAGTACTAGAAATTATAAATTTAAAAAAAATAATGAAAAAAAAAAACGAATTGAATTATTATTTAAAGAAGTTAAAGATTTTAAAACTTTTGGAAGAATGATAAAATATATAATTCAAAAAAATCCAAATAAAGAATTTATAATACGACCCCATCCAGCAGAAAAAATCAATGATTGGGAAAAAGTTCTAAATAATAAAAAAAATGATAACTATAGTATTATAAAAAAATTTGATGCTACTCCTTGGGTATATTTAGCCAGCCAGCTTATACATAATAAATCTTCTGTTGTTTTGGAGGCTATAATGTTAAAAAAAAAAGTAATTTCCTTCAGATCAAGAGTCACTAGTAGGGATTTTGTGAATAAATTTGGTTATGTCGCGAAAAACAAAATTCAGGTCAATAAATATTTATCAAAAAAATTTTCATCTTTAATAATTTCAAAAAAAATGAAAAGAGAACTTAGCTATAAATTATTAAATTCTAATAATAAAGAAAACGCATGTAAAAATATTTTAAAAAATATAAAAAAAATTCATAAAAATAAAAATAGCTATAGTATTTATAAAATTTACTTTTTTTCATTTATGTTTTTAATATATGATAAAATTAATTCTTTTTTTGGATTCAAAAAATTAAATAGTTCATTAAAAAAAAAATTGGATGAAAAACTTAAAGGTGGAATAAAAAAAAAAGAAATTGTAAATGCGTTAAATAAGTTTAAAAAAAATGACTATAAAGTTATTAGAATTTCGTCTAACAGTTATTTTATATCTGATTAATTAATAATTATTTGACAATATATGTAAAATTAACTAAACAATTTTCAAAATTTTTCTGGATCATCATAGAATGAAAAAAAACATATATATATTAATTGAAAATACAAAAAGAGAGTTAGATGCAAAATTATTTCTTTCTCTTAAATTGCTTCAAAAAAACTACAATGTAATTGTAGGTCACAAAGGTACTATGTGGAGCTTATTTCCATATTTAGAGCCAGGTATTGTTTTTTTGAAAAGTTATGGTCCTAGAAACAAGAAAATAATTGAAAATCTAAAAAAAAGAAAATTTAAAATTGTATGCTGTGATGAAGAAATGATTGCACCACTCGATATAAAAACTACAATAACTTTAAGAAATGACTTTACAAATTTTGAAAAATTAGACTTATTATTTACAGTAGGAAACGATGACACAAATGAGCTAAAAAGAGTAAATAATAATAGTCATAAAATATGTCAAGTTGGAAGTCTTAGAATTGATATACTTAAAAATCCAATAAATAAAATTTTTGAAAAGCAATCACAACAAATTAAATCAGATCATGGCAACTTTATATTGTTAGCAACTGGCTTTCCAAGAGTAAATCCTTTAAACCAAGACCCAATCACCGGAATAGATAATGTGTTCAACTTAATTGTTACTGGCGATAATCCTAACGAATTACTTTACTCTACAAAACTTGTTGAAAATTCAAAAAAATTGTTTTCCTTTCAAAGACATATGTTGGAAAAAATTATTTATTTTATTTTAAAATTTAACAAAACTTATCCTAATAAAAAACTTATTATAAAACCACATACATTAGAAAAACTTGGCTTTTGGAGGCACTTAGTAATGAAAAGAAAATTGCAAAATATAGAAGTTGTTGATGATCAAGAAAAATCGACTATTCCGTGGTTGCTTGCTTCCGAATGTGTTATCACCTCAAATTCAACAATTGCTCTAGAATCATTTATTTTGAAAAAAAAATGTATAAACTATTTACCAATTGACAATTTTTTGGAAGAAGAAAAGCAACTACTAAAAGATACTTCATTGGTTATAAGAGATGAAAGCAAGTTAATAGAAACATTAAAAGATTTAGATAAGATAAATACTGATTATTTAGAATGTAATACTGAAAATTATATAAAAAATTCTTCAAATGAAAATTTTGCGGTTGATATAATTTTAAACAAACTTGAGCAAATTGATATTAATTTAACTGGGGATGAGGTATTAACTTTTAATAAAAAAATATATTTAATTTATTTAAATTTTTTTAGAAAAATTAAAACTATTGTAAGAAAATATTTATTTTTCAAAAATACAAGCCATGAATATAAAATGCATAAACATAAAATGGGTAATAAATTTATTTATAAGAATATTGCAAGTAGGACAAAAGAAATTGGGGAAGTCCTAGGTGTTAAAAATCCTAAAGTTAAACAAATTATACCTTTGGTTTTTAAAATTTATGAATAAAACAAACTTTTAGGATTATAATTAAAATCAAATGCTTAATAAAAAAAAAATTTTAGTTATAGTTCCAGCTAAGGGCAATTCAAAAAGATTAAAAAATAAAAACATTTTAAAAATCAATAGACTGCCTCTTGTTATAAGGTCGGCAAAAGAAGCTTTAAAATCTAAGTACGTTGATGAACTCATAGTTTCATCAGAATCTAAGAGGATATTAGATATTTGTAAAAAATATAATATTAATACTTTAAGCAGACCAAAAAAACTCTCTAGATCAAAAACTGAAAAACAAGAAGTGGTGGTACATGCTACCAAATATTTTAAAAAAAATTATTTTAAACCTGAAATTGTAATTTCACTTCAATGTAATTCACCTGAATTTAATTTTAGAGATTTAGATAAAGCTTTAGTTTTTTTTGAAAAAAAACTACACCCAAATGCTGAAATTAAAGAAGTTATTTCAATTAATAAAGATTATATACAGAACGCTGGTTTTAGAATTTTAACTTATAAAGCAGTTTTTCAAAAAACATTGAGTACAAAGATTGGTGTTTTTGTCACTAATTACTCTGACATACATACATATAAACAATTTTTAAAATCAAAAAAAAAATTAGAAAAAAATAAATGAAAAAAAAATATAATATATTATTCTTTATTTCTGATGAAGGCTATGGTCATACAGTCAGGCAAAGAGCAGTAATTAAAGAATTTTTGAAAAATAAAGAAGTTGAGTCAATTACTGTTTATACATCGAAAACTATAAAAATTTTAAAAGAAGAGTTTTTAAATAAAATTAATTATAGAGACGTTTTTAACAATATTAGAACAAAAAAAAATAGCTTAGGTCACTTACAAATTAAAGAAACTACTAAGCTGCTAGATGGTTGGGAGAAAAAATCAAAAATATGGTTAAAAAAAAGATTAAAAGAAAATATAAAAGCAGATTTCATAATATCAGATTTTGTTCCTGAAGCTTTTGAGTTGGCAAAAATTCTAGGAATTAGATCTTACGGAATATGTCATTTTACTTGGGATTGGTTATATGCAAAAATTCTTAAAAGAAAAAAAAAACTTAAGTTGATGGAAAGTTATATAAAAAAAGCAGATAAAATTTTCTTTCCACCTATTACAGAAAATGAAATTTTAAAAAAATATAAAAAAATATCTCATAAAATTAATTTTATAATTACTGAATTTAAAAAAGAAAAAATAATTAATAATAAAATTGTTGGTATCATTATGGATAATGGTACAAAATCAAATTCCAAAAATATCGCAAATATTCTTCCTTATTTAAGAAAATTAAATAAAATAAAGTTTTATATTCAAGCTGATAATTTTATAAATAACCCGATGCTATATAAAATTGCCAAAGAATCAAAAAATATTGAATTAATCTATGGTAATAAAAATATTCATTCTAAACTTCCACTTTCAAATTTTGTAATTGCAAGAGGTGGATTTAACACTATTAGTGAGTGTCTTGTTCTAAAAAAACCATCTTTGTTAATTGAAGAGCCTAAAAATCCTGAAATAATAAAAAATTTAAGCTATGTTTTTAATAAAAAATACTCAGTACCTCTCCTAGCAAAAGATCTATCAAAAAATATTATCTCTAGATTAAATAAATTTTTGGATAAAGAATATATTCCTTTAAAAAAGAGATTAAATGAAATAAAATTTAAATCTAATGGTGCCAAACAAGTTTATAATGAAATCTTAAAAGATATTAAAAAATGACAAAAATAATTGCTGAATTGTGTCAAAACCATAATGGTGATAGGAATATTTTAGATGAAATGGTTTCTGCTGCCGCAGAGAATGGTGCTGATTATGCAAAAATTCAATCAATGCACTCAACTGAATTAACACACCGTGAACGATTTGATAATGGATTAATAGAAGGTGGTAAAGTTAAAGTTATAAAGAGGCCTTATAAAGATGAGTATGAAAGATTAAAAAAATTAGATTTGGAACTTGAAGATCATTCATTATTTTTAAGCTTATGCAAAAAATATAACATTCTGCCCTGCACAACGATATTCTCTTTATCTAAAATTAAGATGATTTCGGATCTAAAATTTGAAACAGTAAAAGTTGCAAGTTTTGATTGTGCATCGCATAGATTAATTGAAGAAATAACAAAATTCGATTTTAAGCATATAATTGTATCCACTGGAGCTACATATAATCGTGAAATTAAAGAAACAGCATCTATATTAAGGGAAAGTAAAAAAAAATTTACACTATTGCACTGTATTTCAATTTATCCAACTCCATTGGAAGAAGGGCATTTGGAAAGAATAAATTACCTAAAAAATTTTTCAAACTCTGTAGGTTTAAGTGATCATTCAAATCCTGAAATAAATGATAATATACTTTCGGCAATGGCAATAACTTATAAAATAGACTTTATAGAAAAACATTTTACTATTTTGGATAAAAATAAAAGCAAAGATGGTCCTGTGTCGGTTAACCCATCTCAACTTAGAGAACTTTCTAATTTGACTAAATTTTCAAAAAATCAATTAATGAATTATATAAAAGATAAAAAAACTAACTATAAAATATTAAAAGGTATGGCGAATAGAGATTTGTCAGACCTTGAACTTTTAAATAGAGACTATTACCAAGGAAGATTTGCATCAAAAAATAATAAAAATAAAATAGTTTTCAATTGGGATAAAGAATCTGAATTTTAATATTTATAAAAATAAAATAAAAAATTTTTATTAATGCCAGCAAAAAAAATTATCAATAATCCTTATTTTAAAAGATACAATAAATGTATTTATTGTAATTCAAAAAATTTAAAAAAAGAAAAAACACAAATTCAATTAGAAAATTTTTATTTGAAAGCAATAAAATCAGACTTGAATTTATCAACTAAACAATTAAAAAAAATGAAAGTTTACAAATGTCAAAAATGCTTCATTTTACAAAGTAATCCATGGTTTTCTGAAAATATTGCAAGAAAAATTTATTCGAATATTTATGGGCAACATAATAGAAGTTGGTCAAACTTGATTAATTTTATGAAAAAAGGAATTACCCCGAGTCATGGTATACTTTTTGAAAAGTTAAAAAAATATATCAAAATTAAAAATTATGCAGAATTTAATAGTCCTTTTATGGGATTAATGATGGATTTTTTTTCATTAGAATATAAAAAAAATAATTTTTTTTACAAAAATATTTTTACAAATACATTAAATTATCTTTCTTCTAGGCAGGTAGCTGGGAAAAGTATTAATAAAAAAAAAATGAGTAATCAAAAAGCTTCTAAATTTTTAAAAATATGCAAAAATTTAAAAAAAAAATACTCTATAAAAATTAATAAAAAAGTTAATAAATATCTATTTGTTGATAATTCAAGCTTAAGTTGGGGTCAAAATGATAATTTTAAATCGGTAAATAGTAAATCTTTTGCCTCAGAATTATTTGATTTACAAATTTTAGATTTAAATAAAAAAAGAGATAAGATAAAAATAGATTTGTTTGGAATTTTTCATACTCTTGATCATACATTAGAACCAAACAAAATACTTAACTTTGCATTAAATAATAGTGGTTATGTTTTGGTTTATTGTCATGTTGATAAACGGCTAGAAAAACAACACTTGTTTTCACTAACTAAGGATTTTGTGAAATATCTTAATAAAAAAAAAATTTACACTTATGATATGACAAAAGTTATTAAAAAAAAACTCATAGTTCCGGAATTATATTTTTTGTGTTCCAAAAAAAAAGTGTATATAGATAAAATAAAAAATAATGAAAAAAAAAATTCTAAAACTTGGAGATAATATTAAGGGAACCAGTAGTAATTGGAAATTTACTGGAAAAACTGCCAAAAATTTCGATACTCACATTAAAAAATCTGTTCCGTTGTATGATTGGTCGCATGATATTTCCTTAAAGTTATCTGATTTTTTTCTGAATGAAAAAACAAATGTATATGATTTAGGTTGTTCCACTGGAACTTTTTTAAAAGAACTCGCTATAAGATCAAAAGAAAAAAAGCATTTTTATTATGGAATCGATGAAATAAAAGATATGTGTAAAATTGCTATTAAAAATAATAAAAAAAATAAGAATGTAAAGATTATCAATAAAAAAATAGAAGATATAAAATTTAAAAAAAGCTCTTTGGTAACATCATTTTACACTATGCAATTTATTCACCCGTCCAAAAGACAATATATTTTTAACAAAATTTATAAAAACCTGAATTGGAGTGGTGCATTTATAATGTTTGAAAAAGTCAGGGCACCAGATGCTAGGTTTCAAGATATAACGATGCAGATTTACAATGATTATAAAATTGAACAAGGATTTACGAGTGAAGAAATAATATCAAAATCAATGAGTTTAAAAGGTGTTATGGATCCCTTCAGCAGTGCTGCAAATTTTGAAATGTTAAAAAGAGCAGGATTTAAAGATATACTGAGTGTATTAAAATTTTTAAATTTTGAAGGTTTCTTGGCAATAAAATAGTTTTACTTTGATAGAATATTATATATTTTGATTAATAGTTTTAACTTCTCTCAATCATTATGAAAATAAAAAATAAATTTGAAAATCTAGTAGATAAAAAAAATTTGCTAAATTTTTTAAATCCTACATCCAAAGGAACTCATTTTAGAGACTCACCCCCCTCCTCACAACTCAAAACTAGACAAATAGGCAGAATAATTTTACAATTTCATCAAATCATATCTTTATTTAAACAATTAAATATAAAACTTAATAATAAAAATTTTTTAGATGTGGGTACTGGAAATGGAATGATACCCAAACTAATATCCAAATATACTAAAATTAAATACACAGAAGGAATTGATCCTTTTTTAGACGGAGAACATACTACTAGCTGGCAAAAACATGACCACGATAGTGAATTTTTTAAAATAACAAAAAAAATTAATTCTTTAGTAAATAAGGAAAAAAATAAAGAAATTATTTTTCAAAAATATAGCAAATCAGCAAAATATGAACCAATGAGTTTTCAGCCAATACCGGTGAAATTGGAATTTAATAAAAAAGTAAAATATAAATTTCATCAATTAGACGCTGCAAAGGCAGGAAATTTAAAAAAAAAATATGATATAATTTACTTTAAAGCACTCGAACATATCTCGAATATGGAGAAGATATTTAAAGAAATAAAAAAAATTACAAAAAAAAAATCAATTATATATTTTAAACATAGGTCATTTTTTTCCTATTTGGGTCCTCATAGATATGCTTCAACATTTATTCCATGGGGACATGTTTACTTGAGTGATAAAGAAATGATAAAATATGTTAAAAATTATCACAAGAAAGATGCAAAAAAAATTTTAGATTTTTATTTTAATGAATTATCGTATCCTAGATTTACTGTTAATGAATTAATCAAAACTGCTAGTGATTATGATTTTATAATGAAAGTAAATATAGTAGAACCTTTTAAAAAATTAGATAAATCTATAATATATCTTAAAAAAAATAAAAATTTTTGGGAAAAAGTTTATAAAAACTATCCGAAGTTAACTTCTGATGAATTATTTAGTGGTATGCATCATATTATTCTAGAAAAAAAATAGGAATGCTCAGTTAGATTAAATGTGTGGTTTTTTTTTTCATAATTCAAAAAATTTGGATAAAAAAAGTAAATCTGAAATATCTAGATTAAGATTTGATCTAGAAAAAAGAGGGCCCGATAACTTTAAATATATAGAGAGAAAAAAATTTTCTATGTTTTTCTCTAGACTGTCAATAATAGACCTGAGTAGAAAGTCTGATCAACCTTTTACTGATAAAAAAAAAAGATATTTTCTAGTTTTCAATGGAGAAATTTATAATTACCTTGAGTTAAAAAAACAATTAGTGAATGAAGGAATTAAATTTAATACAACATCAGATACTGAAGTTTTGTTTAAACTTCTTATTATTAAAGGAATTAGAGAGACTTTGAATATTATTCAAGGGATGTTTTCTTTTGTTTTTTATGATTCTAAAAAAAAAAAAATTATAGGTGCAAGAGATCACTTTGGGCAAAAACCATTTTATTATTATAAATCAAATAATGAATTTTTAGCATCAACCAATATTCATCCAATCTTAAAAAATATTAAAAAAAAAACTAAAAATCTTAATATAGAATCTGTTAAACAATATTTGTGTTCGAATGGTATAATACCGCCATCAAAAACATTTTTTAAAGAAATATCTGCTTTGCCGGCTGGAAGCTATATTATCTCTTATAAGGATAAATTTATAATTAAGAAATATTTTAAGCCCATAGATTTGTTTAACAAAAAAAAATATTTGGAACTTAAAAATGCAGATGAAGAAAAAATTATAAATTTATTAGACTTAAAAATTAAAAAAGCAGTAGAAAGACATCTAATAAGTGATGCAAAATTGGCTGTGACTTGTAGTGGGGGAATTGACTCATCTCTTATTACAAAATATGTAAATGAAAAAGATAAAACTATTTCAATATTAACAAACACATCTGAGGGAATTGAAAGTTTATCAAAGATAGTTCCTAGGATAATAAAAAAAAATAATATTTCTAAAAAAAGAACTCATTTTATTAAACAAAAAAAAATTAATTATTTTAATATTTTATTAAAACTAATTCAGAATAATTTATTTCCTGCTAGGTGGGGTGGTGGTCCACCCATGAAAAATTTATGTGCTTATGCGAAAAAAAGAAATATTAAAGTTCTTTTAGGAGGTGATGGCATTGATGAATATTTCTGTGGTTACAACTCTTTTTACCGTTCTTTATATAAAAATAATAAATATGGACTTCACAATATCTTGTTGCTTAATAATAAATTTGGGATTGAAAAAATTACTATAGATAAATTTTACCACAAAATAATTGAATCAAAAAAAAAGATTTCAAAAAAAATTAAATTTATTAAAGATAAAGAAGAAAGAAAAATTATAACAAATACTTTCTTAGATACTGAATTTTTTTTACAAAGCTGTACCCTTCCACATTCAGATGAATATTCTATGCACGAGTCAATAGAAATGAGAAATCCATATTTAGATTTAGATCTAGTTGAATTTAGTTTAAATCTGCCTGGTAAATTTAAGATTTCAAAAAAAAATAATTTTAAAAATAAATTCTTAGTAAGGAAATTAGCAATAAAAAAATATGGAAAATTCATAGATAGAGAAAAAGAAGGTACAAGAAATTACTCAAAATTTATTTCTAATAAAAAATTTTGGAATTTTAAT
>CACILF010000008.1 GCA_902587435.1 uncultured Pelagibacteraceae bacterium | reverse complement strand
TTCGCTGCAGCCACTTGATATAAAGTTGTCATTCTTAATCTAGCTCTTGAGTTAGCCATACCATGTTCACTTTTAAAATCAGACAATGTATTTTCAAAATTATTAAACACATTATCAAGTTCTAAAGAATGAGTTTCTACATAAGAGACTTAGATCATTCTGTTCTTTTTTTTGTTTAATCGGCATAGTTAGAACAATAGTTTTTAAACCTGTCATCGCACATAGGGTGCTGGTTACTGATGAATCTATACCTCCAGAAATACCAATAACTAATGACTGCGCTTTAACAGGCATTGAATTAACATAATTCAATATCCAATCTTTTATAAACACAACTTTTTTAGCTACTTCCATAATTCAAATATACGTTAAAAGATTTCTTTTATAAATGCGTTAAGAAACCGCTCTAATTCCACTTCGTGCGTAAATGGAATTTTTTTTAATTTCATCAGAAATTAAAAATGACAATTCTAAGGCTTGATTAGCATTTAATCTTGGGTCACAATGTGTACGGTATCTACTTGATAAGTCTTTATCAGAAATTTTTTGTGTCCCTCCTGTACATTCAGTGACGTTTTGTCCAGTCATCTCAATATGTAATCCTCCAGCATAAGATCCTTCGCTTTGGTGAACAGCGAAAACATTTTTAACTTCTTTTAGAACATTGTTAAACGGTCTAGTTTTGAAACCTGTGGAAGATTTAACTGTGTTTCCATGCATAGGATCGCAAGACCAAATTACATTTAAACCTTCTTTTTTAATAGTTCTAACTAATTTTGGTAAAAATTTTCCAACATTCTCACAACCAAATCTTGAAATTAAAGTAATTTTTCCTTTTTCATTTTTAGGATTTATAACATTACAAATTTTAACTATCTCTTCTGGTTTTGATGTTGGTCCACATTTAATTCCAATTGGATTTTCTATTCCTCTACAGAATTCTACATGACCACCATCTAATTGTCTTGTTCTATCACCTATCCAAACAAAGTGTGCTGAGGTATCGTGATACTCTCCAGTTGTTGAGTCAATCCTTGTCATACTTTCTTCAAAAGGAAGTAGTAATGCTTCATGAGAAGTCCAAAAGTTAACTGTCTTAAGTCTTCTATTAAAATCTGAATTTATCCCACACGCATCCATAAATGCTAATGCATCTGCAATTTTGTCTTCTAATTCTTTAAATTTTTTAGCTTGAGGACTTTTTTTTATGTAACCCAAATTCCAAAGATGAACTTTTTTCAGATCGGCAAATCCACCATGACAGAAAGCTCTGATTAAATTTAATGTTGATGCTGCTTGTGAATAAGCTTTAAATAATCTTTTTGGGTCAGGTTTCCTAGCTTTTTCATTAAATTCTATACCATTTATATTGTCACCAAGGTAACTTGGTAACTCTACATCACCCTGTTTTTCCGTTGGTGCACTTCTTGGTTTAGAAAATTGTCCAGCAATTCTTCCAAGTTTAACAACTGGTAAAGATGCTGAATAAGTTAAAACTAAAGACATTTGCAACATTACTTTGAAGTAATCTCTGATATTATCTGGATTAAACTCAGCAAAACTTTCTGCACAGTCTCCTCCTTGTAATAAGAAGGCTTTTCCATCTACAACATCAGCAAGTTGTTGTTTTAAATGTCTTGTTTCTCCCGCAAAGACCAAAGGGGGGAAATCTTTTATTTTTCCAAGAACCATATTAAGTTCTTTTTCATTCCCATATGTTGGAATGTGCTTTACAGGGTAATTTCTCCAGCTATTTATTTTCCATTTTTTCATATTCAACCTAAGAGTGTTCTAACAGAGTTTATTGATTATTCAACAGTGACAGATTTCGCTAAGTTTCTAGGCTTATCTATATCATATCCTTTTTTTAATGCAGAATAATAAGCAAGTTTTTGTAATGGAATTGTAACAAGAAAAGGAAATAAATCTTCTGAAGTATTTTCCACTTCAATTGTTTGCCAAATATTTTCTGAATAAACTTCGTCTTTACTTTTATTTGTAATTAAAAGAACTTTTGCACCTCTTGCAATCACCTCCTGCATATTAGAAATTGTTTTTTTATAATATTGATCTCTGGGAGCTAAAACTACAACTGGCATTCCATCCTCTATTAAAGCAAGCGGCCCGTGTTTCATTTCACCTGCAGGATAACCTTCCGCATGAACATAAGCTAATTCTTTTAATTTTAATGCTCCTTCTAACGCTATAGGAAAAGAATAACCTCTTCCTAAAAACATAGAGCCTTTTGCTTCAATAAATGAACTACAAATTGATTGAATTTCATTTTCAGTTTTTAAACTTTCCTTAATTAATCCAGATAATGATTTAAGAGATTTTATTTTTTCAAAAAAAATATCTTTTGATATATCTTTTCTACTTTTTGCAATTTTGATACATAATAAATATAATACTAACATTTGACCTATAAATGCTTTTGTTGATGCTACGCCAATTTCTGGACCACAATGAATAGGTAAAACAAATTTTGAGTCTCTCGCTATAGAACTTTCTACTACATTTACTACAGAACAGGTTTTCATATTGTTTTTATTACATAAATCTAAAGCTCCATATGTGTCTGCTGTTTCACCCGACTGAGATACAAATATGTAAAGTGCATCTTTTTTAAATCTATTTTTTCTATACCTAAACTCAGAGGCGATATCTATCGATACATCTAATGACGTTAATTGTTCAAACCAATATTTAGCCATTAAACAAGAATGATAAGCTGTACCACACCCGATTAAAACTATTGAAGAAATGTCCTCGGTTTTCCAAGGAAAATTGAAAATATTTATATCATTATTTATTTTATCAATATACTCGTTAACACAGTTTTTTATTGTAACTGGCTGCTCATCAATCTCTTTTGCCATAAAATGTTTGTATTCACCTTTATCGTAATTATTTTCATTTGAAGAAAGTTCTAATATTTTCTTATTAACTTTACTTCCTTTTTCATCAAAAAAATCAATATTATCTTTTTTAATTATGCAAAATTCTCCATCATTTAAATATGAAACTTTGTTAGTCATTGATTTTAGAGCATACGAATCTGATCCAAGATAATTTTCCTTTGGACCATAACCAACTGCTAATGGAGAACCTCTTCTAGCTCCAATAATTACATCTGGTTGATCTTTAAAAATAATTCCCAAAGCAAAACTTCCTTTTAAATCTTGAAGCATTTTAATTATTGAGTTTTTAAGGTCATTTTTTTTTAAGTATTCTGTTATTAAATGAGTAATTACCTCTGTGTCTGTTTGTGATTTAAACACATGACCTTTTTTAACTAAAAGTTTTTTCAGTATTGTAGAATTTTCAATAATTCCATTATGTACTACAGAAACATTTTCTGAGGAATGAGGGTGTGCATTCAAAGTACTTGGTATTCCATGTGTTGCCCATCTGACATGTCCAATTCCAACATTTCCTAATAATTTTGATTTATTCAAATTTTTTTCTAAAGTATCGACCCTACCTTCGCATTTAACCTCGTTAATACTGCCATTGTGCAAAGTGGCAATTCCTGAAGAGTCATACCCTCTGTACTCAAGTTTTCTTAAAGAATTAATTATCATTGAAGTTACAGATTTAGTGCTTGTAATGCCTACTATCCCACACATAATTTATTTCTTTCTCTTATAATTTTTTTTTTCACTTTGATTTGATCTAGTAAGTGCCAAAGAATTTTTTTTAACATTTTTTGTTATAACAGAGCCTGCACCTATTGTACTATTTTCATTTAATGTAACAGGTGCAACTAATGATGAATTTGAACCTACAAAAACTTTATGCTTAATTATTGTTTTATTTTTGTTTTTTCCATCATAATTACAAGTAATTGTACCGGCACCAATATTAACAAAATTGCCGATAACAGCATCACCTATATAAGATAAATGATTTACTTTTGAATTTTTTCCTAGACTACTTTTTTTTATTTCAACAAAATTTCCAACTCTTGATCCTGATTTTAAAACTGTTCCTGGTCTTAATCTAGCAAAAGGTCCTATAGTTACGTTATTTTCTATTTTAACATTTTCTAAATGAGAAAATGATTTTATTTTAGAATTGTTTTGTATTTTGACTTTTTCTCCAATAACTACATAGGGTTCTATTGTCACATTTTTTCCAATTTTTGTATCTTTTGAAAAATAAACTGTCTCAGGTGCAGACATCTTAACACCATTTTTTATAAATTTTTCTCTTAAACGTACTTGGGCTTTTTGTAAATTTGTTTGTTTCATTTGCAATTTTATTTATAGTTAAGTAAACATGTTCGTTAATTCACAAATTATTTCTTATTAATACTTTTTAAATGACTCAAAAATTTACCATATTGTTTGATTTAGATGGAACTTTGGTTGATACAGCTCCGGATCTTATGAATGCTCATAATCATGTTATGAGAAAATTTGGATACGAAACCAAATCAACTGATGACATAAGAAAATTAGTAGGTCAAGGGGCGGGATCATTGATTGGTAGATCGGTGTGGGGTCAAGCAAAAAAAGAACTGAAAAAGATAAATGATGATAAAATTAAGAAAGAAATGGTAACTGAATTTATAGATTTCTATGGAAAAAATATTGCAAATGAAAGCAAATTAATTAATGGAGTCTATGAATTTTTGAAATGGTGTAAAGAAAATGAAATATCGATGGGAGTATGCACAAATAAACAAGAGCACCTAGCGATTGATTTGTTAAAGCAAATTAAAGTTTATGATTTTTTTGAATATGTTGCAGGAAGTAACACTTTTGATTTTTGCAAGCCTGATCCTAGACATTTAACTAACGTAATAGAAATTATGCAGGGTGATATAAAAAAATCAATAATGATTGGTGATAGTGAAACTGATGGTAATGCAGCAAAAGCTGCGGGTATCCCGTTTATTCTATTAGAAGATGGATATACTGAAAAAAATGTAAATGAAATTTCACACGATCATTTAATAAGAGATTTTATTGGAATTGAAAAAATAGTTCAAAAATACTTACATCATTAATATTGATTATTCTCATTCCTAGTTGTATTAAAAAACAATAAAAATTGGAGATAAATTGAAAATTCATACTGTAAAAGTATACCCATCAAAAATTAAATTAAGTAAGAAAAATCAACTTGCTTGGAAATTAGCAGAAATATCTAGTGACAATGCAAAATTAAATAAAAAATCTATTGAAATGGCAATCAACAGAATTATCGATAATGCTTCAGTTGCGATTGCATCATTAAATAGAAAATCAGTAATTTCTTCAAGAGAAATGGCTTTAAAACATCCTAAGAAATATGGATCAACATTGTTTGGTATTAATTCAAAAAAAAAATTTGATTGTGAGTGGGCAGCATGGGCAAATGGAACAGCGGTAAGAGAATTAGATTTTCATGACACTTTTTTAGCTGCGGATTATAGTCACCCAGGTGATAATATTCCTCCTCTTTTAGCTGTTGCCCAACAAAAGAAAAAAAGTGGGATAGATTTGTTGAGAGGTATAATTACCGCTTATGAAGTTCAGGTAAATTTAGTTAAAGGAATTTGTTTACATAAACATAAAGTTGATCATATTGCACATCTTGGACCTAGTGTAGCGGCAGGTATTGGTACAATGCTTAGATTAAATACAAATACAATTTATCAAGCAATTCAACAAGCACTTCATACAACAATATCTACCAGACAATCTAGGAAAGGTGAGATTTCAAGTTGGAAGGCTTATGCCCCTGCCCATGCAGGTAAACTTGCTATTGAAGCCGTAGATAGAGTAATGCGTGGTGAAGGAGCACCAAGCCCCATCTATGAAGGAGAAGATAGTGTAATTGCTCGCATACTTGATGGTAAAAAAGCATTATATAAAGTTCCTTTACCAAAAAAAAATGAGAAAAAAAAAGCTATATTGGAAACATATACAAAAGAATATTCTGCCGAATATCAGGCACAAGCTCTTATCGATATAGCTAAAAAACTTAATAAAAAAATTCAAAATCTTAGTCAAATAAAAAAAATTGATATCTATACAAGTCATCACACTCATTATGTAATTGGAACTGGTGCAAACGATCCTCAAAAAATGGATCCGAAGGCAAGTAGAGAAACCTTAGATCATTCAATTATGTACATATTTGCTGTCGCTTTAGAAGATGCGAGTTGGCATCATGTTAATTCATATAAAAAGTCTAGGGCTAATAAAAAAAGCACTATAAAGATTTGGAGATCAATTAAAACACACGAAGATAAAAAGTGGACTAAAAAATACCATGATCCTAATCCAAAAAATAAATCATTTGGAGCAAAAGTAGTTGTGACACTAAATAATAATAAAAAAATTATTGAACAATTAGATAGGGCTGATGCACACCCTTATGGATTAAGACCCTTTGTAAGGAAAAATTATATAAATAAATTTTTAACATTAACCAAAAATATTCTTTCTAAAAAAGAAAGTGATCGTTTTTTAAGAACTGTACAAAATTTAACTAAATTAAAATCAGGTCAATTAAATAAACTTAATATAGAAATCAAAAGTTCTAATTTGAAAAAAAATAATAAAAAAGGGATTTTTTAGTGCATTTTGTAAAAAAAAAACCAGAAGAAAAAAGAGAAGAATTTGATAAAAAATTAAAATCAAAAAAAATATTAAGAGCTCCTGGTGCTTACAATCCTTTAACAGCAAAAGTAATTGAAGAAATTGGATATGATGCTGTTTACGTATCTGGAGGAGTTATGTCCAATGATTTAGGATATCCTGACATTGGTTTGACTACATTGCAAGATGTAAGTAATAGAGCAAATCAAATAGCCAGAGTTACAAACCTACCAACAATTGTTGATATTGATACTGGATTTAAATCTTGCAAAGAAACTATTGAAACTTTTGAAAAATTTGGAATTACTGGAATTCATATCGAAGATCAAGTAGCGCAAAAAAGATGCGGTCATCTAGAAAATAAAGAATTGGTTACTAAAGAAGAAATGATAAAAAAAATCAAAGAATGTGTAAACTCAAAGAAAGATAAAAACTTTAAAGTAATTGCAAGATCTGATGCAAAAAGTGTTGAGGGTATTGATAAGATGATTGACAGATGTAAAAGCTATGTTGATGCAGGAGCAGAAATTATTTTTCCTGAAGCTTTACATGATGAAAAAGAATTTGAAAAAGTAAGAAAGTCTCTAAATTGTTATCTATTAGCAAATATGACTGAATTTGGTAAATCAAAATTATTAAATTACAAAGAGTTAGAAAATATAGGTTATAATATAGTAATTTATCCTGTCACCACACAACGTTTGGCTATGAAAAACGTTGAAGATGGACTGCGTGCTATTTTTGACGATGGACATCAAAATAATATTATTGATAAAATGCAAACTAGGAAAAGATTGTATGATTTGGTTGAGTACGAAAAATACAACTCGCTAGATGAAAAAATTTATAATTTTAGTACAGAGGGTCATGAATAATGAGTGATGAAATTAAAAAAGGCTTACTTGGTATTGTTGTTGACGAAACAACTGTGTCTCAAGTAATGCCGGATATAAATTCTCTTACATACAGAGGGTATTCGGTTCAGGATCTTTGTGCAAAATGTAATTTTGAAGAGGTTGCTTATCTTGTTTTAAACGGTGAACTTCCAAATAAAAAACAGTTAAAAAGTTTTATTAAAGAAGAAAGATCCGATCGAAACCTTTCAAAAGAAATTCTAAGTGATATTAGAAAAATGCCAAAAAAAGCTCATCCAATGGATGTAGTAAGAACGGCTGTAAGCCTAATGGCTTTAGAAGATAAAGATACAAAAAATAATTCTCCCAAAGCTAACATGAGAAAAGCTATAAGAATATTTTCAAAAACTCCAATTGCTTTAGCTGCTTTTTTTAGAGCTAGAAAAGGTAAAAAAATGATATCTCCAAAGAAAAATTTATCTTTTTCTGAAAACTTTTTTTATATGTGCTTTGGAAAAATTCCGAGCAAAGAAATTGTTAAAGCTTTCGATGTATCGTTAATTTTATATGCTGAACACAGTTTTAATGTTTCAACATTTACTGCAAGAACTATAACTAGTAGTTTATCTGATATTCATGGAGCAATTACTGGAGCTATAGCAAGTTTAAAAGGTCCTTTGCATGGTGGTGCTAATGAAGAAGTGATGCATATGATGAATAAAATTAAAAAGCCTGAAAACGCCCTAAAATGGATTAATAAAGCACTTAAAAATAAAGATGTTGTAATGGGTTTTGGTCATAGAGTTTATAAAAGAGGCGATTCTAGAGTGCCTACAATGGAAAAATACTTTAAAAAAGTTGCATCAATAAAGAGAGATAAAAAATTCATTAAAATTTACGACATTGTTAAAAATGTCATGATTGATAGAAAAAATATTCACCCAAATGTTGACTACCCTACTGGACCTACTTACCATCTAATGGGTTTCGATACGGATTTCTTCACACCCATTTTTGTAATATCGAGAATTACTGGATGGTCTGCACACATTATGGAACAACATGCAGCAAATAAATTAATTAGACCACTTTCTAAATATAGTGGAGCAAAGCATAGAAAAGTTATGCTTTTAAATCAAAGATAAAATAAATATTAACTAAAAGCTTCTGTCCAATTTCCTTGGGTAGATGCTTTTGAATATTCTGTTGCTCTTCCTTCAAAGAAATTCATATGTTCGACTGCATTCAGCATAGTATCAAGCCAAGTTAAAGGGTTTTTATCAATTTCATAAATTGGCTCTAGACCTAATTGAGCAAGCCTTCTATTTCCAATAAATCTTATATAATCTTTAACTTCTTTTGCAGTTAGTCCTTCCATTGGTCCCATTTCAAAAGCTAAATCAATGAAAGCATCTTCGTGATGAACTATAGTTCTGCAAGCTTCATAAAGTTCTTTTTTAAGTTGAGGTGTCCAAATTTCTGGATTTTCTTTTATAAATTCTTTGAACAATCTTATCATAGAATTGCAATGTAAAGTTTCATCTCTTACTGACCAAGTAACTATCTGACCCATTCCTTTCATTTTGTTAAACCTTGGAAAATTAAGCAAGATTGCAAAACTTGCAAACAACTGTAGTCCTTCAGTAAAAGCGCTGAACACTGCCATCGTTTTCGCAATATCTTCTTTTGAATTTACATTAAAACCTTGCATGTAATCATATTTATCTTTCATTTCTTTGTACTTCATAAATGCTGAATACTCAGATTCTGGCATTCCAATTGTATCAAGCAAATGAGAATAAGCTGCGATATGAACTGTCTCCATTGATGCAAATGCTGTCATCATCATTAAAACTTCTGTTGGTTTGAAAACAGTTGTATAGTGCCTTAGATAACAATTATTAACTTCAACGTCAGCTTGTGTAAAAAATCTAAAAATTTGAGTTAATAAATTTTTTTCTGACTGTGATAAGTTTTTTTGCCAATCTCTTACATCATCACCTAGTGGCACTTCTTCAGGTAGCCAATGAATTCTTTGTTGTGTTAACCAAGCATCATAGCACCATGGATATCTAAACGGTTTGTATACTGGGTTCTCTACTAACAAGCCCATTTTTTTTGGGGTAATTATTTCTTTTTTAACATTTTTTATTACTGACATGATAAACATTCCTCATATTCTTGTTCTTCGTTTTTTTGATTTTTAGATTTATAAACATTAGCCGTAACATCGGTTAATTTTGTATCGTTAACATTTTCAGCTCGCTGGATTGATTTAGATCTGCAATAATAAAGGCTCTTAAGACCTTTTTTCCATGCCTGAAAATGAATTTGGTGTAATTCTTTTTTATGAATATCTGCAGGAATAAATATATTAATAGATTGTGCTTGAGATATATGAGGTGTTCTATCGGCACCTAATTCTATAATCCATTTTTGGTCTAATTCAAATGCTGTTTTGAATACATCTTTTTCTGACTGTGTTAAAAAATCTAAATGAGATACAGAGCCTTGATTAGTTGTAATACTAGACCATGTTTCGTCATCGTTTTTGCTATGTTTTTCTAATATTTTTTCAAGATATCTATTTCTAACATTAAAAGAGCCTGAAAGTGTTTTGTGTGTAAAGCTATTAGCAGCAATTGGCTCAACACCTGGTGAGGTTCCTCCACAAATAATCGATATTGAAGCTGTAGGTGCTATCGCAGTTTTGTTTGAAAATCTTTCTTTTATTCCATAATCTTCTGCATCAGGGCATGATCCTCTTTCTTCTGCTAACTCTTTAGAAGCTTTATCTACATCTTTTTGAATATGTTCAAAAATCTTTTTATTCCAAACTTTACTCATAACGGACTCAAGTGGAATCATTTTTTTCTGAAAGAATGAATGAAGACCCATAACACCTAAGCCTACACTTCTTTCTCTCATAGCTGAATATTTGGCATCACTAAATTCCTCAGGCGCTCTTTCAATAAAATCTGTTAACACATTATCTAAAAATCTCATTACATCACGAATAAAATTTTTATCGTGTTTCCATTCATCATATTTTTCTATATTTAAAGAAGATAAGCAGCATACAGCTGTTCTATCCCTACCGTCTTTATCAACTCCAGTTGGCAAAGTAATTTCACTACATAGATTAGATGTCTTAACTGTTAGTCCAGCAAGCTTATGATGTTGGGGAATAAGTCTGTTTACTGTATCAATATAAATTATATAAGGTTCTCCTGTTTCTATTCTTGCTGTTAACAATCTTATCCATAAATTTCTAGCAGAAACAGTTGACTGAACTGCTCCATCTTTAGGACTTTTTAGTGCCCATTGTTCATCAAGCTCAACTGCTCTCATAAAAGCATCACTAACAAGAACACCATGATGAAGATTTAATGATTTTCTATTTGGATCTCCTCCTGTTGGTCTTCTCATTTCAATAAATTCTTCTATCTCTGGATGATCAATTGGAAGATAACACGCAGCTGAACCTCTTCTAAGTGATCCTTGGCTAATTGCCATTGTTAAAGAATCCATTACTTTAATGAAAGGAATTATTCCTGAAGTTTTTCCTACTCTTCCTATTTTTTCTCCAATAGATCTTAGGTTTCCCCAATAGCTTCCAATACCTCCACCTTTAGCAGCCAACCAAACATTTTCACTCCAAAGGTCTAAAATTCCATGAAGACTATCGTTTGCTTCATTTAAAAAACATGAAATTGGCAAACCTCTTTTTGTTCCGCCATTTGAAAGAACGGGTGTTGCAGGCATGAACCAAAGATTACTTATATAATTATATAGCCTTTGGGCATGCAAATTATCATCAGCATAATGACTTGCTACCCTTGCAAATAAATCTTGGAAGGACTCGTTAAAACCTAAATACCTATCACTTAAAGTTGCTTTTCCGAATGATGTAAGATTTTTATCTTTAGATCGATCAATTTTAATTGTTATACCTTTTGAATTTTGAAATAGTTCAGTTTCATTATTTAAAGAGAATAAGTCTGGTCTTTTATCTAAATGGTTTTCCTGTGTTGTTGGTGAAAATTCAGAAACAGCTTTCTTGATTGCTTGAGACAAAACTTTATTCATTTAACTCCCTTATTTTAACAGTTTTTTAGTAAAACAACTATATGTTGTATGTAGATTTCCTTAATATACTATATAAATTAGAAATCAATAGAACATTTATAGAACATAGTAAATAAATATCAATAAAAAAATAAAAAAAATGTACATATATTAACATGGAAAATTCAACAAAAATTGATCCTTACGGTTTTAGAGAATACGACGCAAGATGGTTGTATGATAAAAACATAAATCTTCTAGGTATAGAAAAACTTGGAAAAGGTTTGGGAACTCAAATTATAAATCATACAAAAAAAAATAACCCAAGGGTGATAGTTGGTCACGACTATAGATCCTACAGTGAAGAAATTAAATTAGCTTTAAAAAAAGGATTGATTTCAACAGGATGTTTTGTTGAGGATATTGGATTGTCTTTATCACCAATGGTTTATTTTGCACAATTTAATTTGAATTCAGATGCCGTGGCAATGGTAACCGCCAGTCATAATGAAAATGGTTGGACAGGAGTTAAAATGGGAATCAAAAAAGGTTTAACTCATGCACCAGAAGAAATGAAAGAATTAAAGGATATAACTTTAAACGAAAAATTTATAAAAGGAAAAGGCAGTGAAAAACAAATAAGCAATTTTCAAGAAGTTTATAAGAATGATTTAATAAGTAAAAATAAGATAAACAAAAGAATAAAAGTTGTTGTCGCATGTGGAAATGGAACAGCGGGAATATTTGCTCCAGATATTTTAAGAGGTATAGGTTGCGAAGTAATTGAGCTAGACTGTAAATTAGATTGGAGTTTTCCAAAATATAATCCAAACCCTGAAGATATGGAAATGCTGCATGCTATAAGTAAAACTGTAAAAGAAAATAATGCTGATGTTGGTTTTGGTTTTGATGGAGATGGAGATAGATGTGGTGTTATTGATAATGAAGGTAATGAAATATTTTCAGACAAAATAGGATTAATTATAGCAAGAAACTTATCACCTAAGCACAAGGGCTCTAAATTCATAGTTGATGTTAAGTCAACTGGGCTTTACTCAAATGATAAAATTCTTTTAGAAAATGATTGTAAAACTATTTATTGGAAAACAGGACATTCACATATTAAAAGAAAAGTAAATAACGAAAAGGCTTTAGCTGGTTTTGAAAAAAGTGGACATTTCTTTTTTAGTCAACCACTAGGTTATGGTTATGACGATGGAATTAATTCAGCAATTCAAGTTTGTCATCTACTTGATAATCAAGATAAAAAAATGAGTGAAATAATAAAAGAATTACCTAATACATATCAATCCCCTACTATGGCTCCTTATTGCAAGGATGAAGAAAAATATCAAGTAGTTGATGAGTTAGTAAATCAAGTTAAAGAAATTAAAGATAATAAAACTAAAGTTGATGGTCAGGAAATTAATGAAGTATTAACAGTAAATGGTGTTAGATTTTCTTTTAATGATGGTTCTTGGGGTTTAATTAGAGCTTCATCGAATAAACCTTCTCTGGTAGTTGTCACTGAAAGCCCCACTTCAGACGAAAGAAAGAAAAAGATCTTTGAATTCATTGATGAGTTGCTCCAAAAAACTGGTAAAATTGGTGAATACGATCAAAAGATTTAATTATATTTTTTGAATCATTTGATTGGGAAGCCATAGAGCAATTTCAGGGAATATTATTATGATTATTACAGCTAATACCATTAGTAGAAAAAGAGGAAATGCGCTTTTTGCAATATAACCCATATCTTTGCCAGCCATACCTTGAAGTACGAACAAATTAAAACCTACTGGTGGAGTGATTTGCGCCATTTCAACAACTACAACTAAGAAAATACCAAACCAAATCATATCGAAGCCAGCTTGTCTAATCATTGGCTCTATGATTGCCATTGTTAAAACAACAGCTGATATTCCGTCCAAAAACATTCCCAAAATGATATAAAATATAGTTAAAACAAAAATTAATGCATATGGAGATAGACTCATTTCTTGTATCCAAATCGCTAAATTTCTTGGAAGACCTGTAAAGCCCATCGCAAGAGATAAAAATGTTGAGCCTGCTAAAATAAAAGCAATCATGCAAGAAGTTTTTGTCGCTCCTAATAAAGATTCCTTAAAAGTTTTTAAATTCAAACTTTTTTGAAAGTAAGATAAAGTAAGTGCTCCAACTACACCCAAAGATGCTGCTTCGGTGGCTGTTGCTACACCAGTATATATTGAACCAATCACACCTAATATTAACAGGATCACAGGCAGCAACTGTTTTGATTTTTTAACTTTATCTAAAAAAGAAGATGTTTCATGCACTTTTGGCATAATTTTATTATTTGCTAGTGACCAAATGATTACATATGACATAAAAATCAAAGCAATCATTATTCCAGGAAAAATTCCTGCTATAAACAATTTTGCTATAGATTCTTGTACAGTCACACCATAAATGATTAAAATAATTGAAGGTGGTATCAATAATCCTAAAGTTCCAGAGCCTGCTAAACTGCCAAGTAATATTTTTTCTGGGTATTTTCTTTTTCTAAGTTCTGGAATTGACATTTTCCCAACTGTTGCAACTGTTGCAGCTGATGATCCTGAAATAGCCGCAAAAAGGGCACATCCAACTACGTTCACATGAATTAATCCACCGGGAAGCCTTTGCATCCAAGGTGATAGACCTTTAAATAAATTTTCAGATAATCTTGTTCTAAAAAGAATTTCTCCCATCCATACAAAAAGAGGTAATGCTGTCAAAGTCCAAGAAGATGCAGTTCCCCATATTGTTGTGGCCATCGCATCACCAACTGGTCTAGATGTAAAAAGTATCATTCCTATTGTAGAAACGCCAATCATGCTTATTGCAACCCAAATTCCGCTTCCTAAAAAAAATAATAGAACAGTAATAAAAAAAATTGTTAATAAAATTTCAGGCATTAGATTTATTTAAAATTGTTAAAATAAATTGATGAAGAACACATACAAAAAAAACTGTTGAACCAATCGCAACACTAGTTTGGGGTATCCAAACCAATATTTCATCAGCTCCTTCACTTCTTTCTTGAAATTTATAAGATATTATAAGCATTTTAATAAAATAGAACGCTAAGTAACCTGAAAAAAAACTGGCAATCATTAAACACCAAGTTTCTAAATATTTTTTTTTATTGCCTTCTATTTTTTCTAAGAAAAGCGTAATTCGTATATGACCTCCTTCAACAAAAGTATATGCTAAAGCAAAAAATGAAGATGCAGCCATACAGTATCCTGAATACTCTGCTAAGCCTCTAATATAGAAACCAAAAATTCTTGAAGCTATTCCAATTAAAATAAAACCAGCTACCAAAATTAAAAAAAAAGCAGCTATATATCCTGAATATTTGTAAATACTTTTTAGATTATTGTTTAGTTTAAACATATAAAAAGGCCGTCTAGTTAACGGCCTTTTTAATTATATTAATTTTATTTGTACGCTGCAAGGACACTAGCACCTCTAGATCCAGCTTTTGCCTTCCACTCATCAGCCATTGTTGCTCCAACTTTTTGAAAATGTTTTTCTAAAGCTGAATTAACTTTGCCAACTTTCATACCTGCATCTGCAAGAGCTTTTTTATCGGCTACATTACCTTTTTTTGATAATTCCCAGCCTTTTTTTTCAGCTACCGCTGCTTCAGACATAATAAGTTTTTGAGTTGCAGAATCTAATTTGTTCCAAGAGTCTTTGTTAACGATCACCATATTTTTCGGGAACCAAGCTGCAATGTCGTAAAAATATCCAACACCATTTTCCCAAATTTTACTATTTTTACCAGTTGTTGGTGATGTAATCATGCTTTCTACAGCTCCAGTTGAAAAAGCCTGACTAATTTCAGCTGCTTCAATTTTTGTTGGAGCCATTCCTGTAAGTTCAGCTATTCTTATTGTTGCCGAGTTGTAAGCTCTAAATTTTAAACCCTTAAGATCAGCAATACTATTAATTTCTTTTTTACTATACAGTCCCTGAGCTGGCCATGGGACAGCGTATAAGAATACAAGTCCTTTTGCATCAAGACCTTTAACAATTTCTTGTTTTGAAGCTTGGTAAAGTTTCATAGCATCATCATAGCTAGTTGCTAAAAATGGCTGTGAGTCAACTTCTAACAAAGGATCTTCTTTTCCAAGAGCCGACATAAACCTTTCTCCAATTTGAGCCTGGCCAGTTCTAACTGCTCTAAAAATTTCACCACCTTTGTATAATGATCCCCCTGGGTGAGCAACAATAGTTAACTTGCCTCCACTTTTTTCTGTAACATTTTTGGCAAATTCAGTAGCGTTTGCAGAATGAAAATTTCCAGCTCCATAAGCAAGAGCCATATCCCATTTTTCAGCTGACATTGCGAAATTTGAATTTAGCAAGAATGCAAAAAATATTATTAATAATTTGTTTAATAGTTTCATATTCCCTCCATTTATAATTAATTTAATTCACTATGAAGATAACTTAATTGCAATAAAAAAAAATATTTTATGCAATTATTAATTGATTGGTTGCGAAAAATAGAGTTCCCTTGCTCTGTATAATAATAATATACACGTATTAATTGTTTAAGTTTTATAAGAGAATCAAATACAAGCAAATTAAGGGGCGGTAGAGGGAGACTGAAACCGCCTCTTTTTTTTTACAAATTTAAATATCTATAAATAAATATAGTTCCGACAACATATAAAAATATTCCAAAGAAGGCCTGAACTTTTGTTTTTTCTATTCTATGTACAGTATTTGCTCCAACCCTTGCCATAAAAGTAGTAATTGGAATAAATATTAAAAATGCAGGAATATTTATAAATCCAATACTTAAAGGTAAATTAGCATCTAAAAAAGATCCTGAAATTAAAAAACCAATAGCCCCCACTATTGCAATAACTAATCCAATTG
This sequence comes from uncultured Pelagibacteraceae bacterium, assembly GCA_902587435.1. Lineage (GTDB taxonomy): Bacteria > Pseudomonadota > Alphaproteobacteria > Pelagibacterales > Pelagibacteraceae > Pelagibacter. The sequence continues at coordinate 22,678 of CACILF010000008.1, read as the reverse complement.
CGGCAGCACTTCCAATTGCTTTCTTTATTGGATAACCAAAATATTTTAGAACAGGAACGTTCATTATTGCCCCTCCTATTCCCATTGATGCAGAAATAAACCCTGATACTAAACCTGCAATTATTCTTGATAAAAGATTAAATTTCTTTTTAGAATTAATGATTTTATTAGAACTCAATAGTAAATAAGTTCCTAAAAAGTAAACTACTGCTGAAAAGAATAAAACTAATCCTTTTGTTCGCATTAACGCAGCAAAAATAGTGCCTGCCAAAACTCCAATTATTACAAATATTATGTAAGTTTTAATTATATTAAAATCTACATAATTATTTTTTTTATGAGTTAAGACAGAAGATAATGATGTTGGTATAATTATAGAAAAAGAAGTACCTACTGCTAAGTGCATTATATAAGATTTATCTATATTTAAAGTTTCAAATATAAAAAATAGAAATGGAACTGTTATTAGCCCACCTCCAATTCCAAATAAGCCAGCAAAAAAACCTACAGGAAAAGCTGTTAGGATCATTAAAATAATAAAAAAAGAATATTCGTTTGATAAAATTGAACTAATCAATTTGACCTTCTAGTCGTGCTTGAGGAGCTAATTTAACTTTATCCATAATATGATCTATTTTTTTAACTTCAGCATCTCTTACACATAAATTTTCACTTAAATATCTTTTCCAAAAGCTAGATCCTGTTTGACCATGAAACAAACCTAATGTGTGTCTCATAATTTGATTTAGTCTTGTTCCTTTTTTTGTCTCTTCTTTTACATATGGAATAAGATTTTCAATAACCTCCTGTCTGGAAGGTATGTTGTTATTTTTAAAAATTTCTTTTTCAATTTCAGATAAAAAATAAGGAGAATGATAAACTGATCTACCAATCATTACACCGTCGACTTTGTTTAGATGACTTTTAATTTGGTCAGTAGATGTTATACCTCCGTTTATAATTATTTCTTCGTTTTTAAAATCTTTTTTTAAATTATAAACGACATCATATTTTAACGGTGGAATATTAAGATTTTGTTTAGGTGTAAATTTTCCAAGCATTGCTTTTCTGGCATGAATGATAAATGTTTTAACTCCGGTATTTTTTAATTTATCTATAAATTTATATAAATTTTCATAATCCTCTTGATCATCATAACCAATTCTAGTTTTAATTGTTACCGGAAGTTTAGTTGAAGATTGCATTTTACTTAAACAATCGGCCACAAGATCTGGCTCTTTCATTAAACAAGCACCAAATTTATTTTTTTGAACTTTTTTACTTGGACAACCAAGATTTAAATTAATTTCATCGTATCCAAATTCTTCACCAAGTTTTGATGCATTGGCTAAAAGTTTAGGCGAAGACCCACCTACTTGTAGTGCTAAAGGTTTTTCATTAATATTAAATGATAATAATTTTTTTTTATCACCTCTATCAATTGCTTCTGAAACAATCATCTCAGTGTACAAAAGAACATTTTTACTTATTAAACGTAAAAAATATCTTTCATGACGATCTGTACAGTCCATCATTGGTGCAACTGATACTTTTCTATTCATACTATTAAGAAAGTTATATTATTTAATTAACTATTTGAAGTCTCAGAATCTTTTTTTTCTTCGCTAGCCACTTCTTCATCTTTTAAATTGTCTAAGGAAACTTCTTCAGATTGTTCATCTACTGACTCTTCAACTGGCTGGGTTTCAATCGATTTTTCTTCTGGTGAATTTGTTAATTCTGCAAGATCTTCTTTAGATACTTGAATTTTTTCTGGAATTTTTCTTGCTCTTTTTGAAGGTAATATTGGAACACCACTCTTTGATATTTCACCTTTATAAAGATTTTCAAAGTCGTCGCCCACTACTTCATCATCCTCAGATGTGTCATCAACTTGCTCAATATGTTTTCTTAGTTTGTAAACAGCGCTTTCAACTAAATCTTTAACTTTAATATTTTCTTCTGCAATTTCTCGAAGAGATACGACAGTATTTTTGTCGTTGTCTCTATCTAAAGTAGGTTCCAATCCTGAGTTAAGTTGAGTGGCTCTTTCTTTTGCAACCAATACTAATTCATAAGGACTGTCTACTTTGTCAATACAATCTTCTACTGTTACTCTTGCCATGCGAGCTATTTATACTTGGTAAATCTTAAAATCAAGTGATTTTTATAGGGTTTAAATTTTTTCTTATAAAGAACAAAGAAATTATTGAGAGAGAAATATAAACTGCAGAAACTAGGGAAATTTGTTCTATAGAAAAACCTTTGTCTATTAGAACGCCAAATACAGCAGTTCCAAAGGCTGTAGCAAATACCATTAATGCTGTTGTAAGAGCTTTGATAGAACCAATATATTTTACTCCATATATTTCAGCCCAAGTAGAAGAGCCAAGAACATTACAAAGACCATTTGTAATACCAATCAATCCAAAAAATACAAAAGATGAAAAAGGATTATCAAAATAAAATAAAACCATTGAAGCAAAAAATAATGGGATATTCATATAAATTAAAATTTTTCTACTAGTAAATTTATCAATTAGAAATCCTGAAAGAATTAATGCTACAACTGAAAGTATAGAATAAGACATAAATGATTGTGCAATTATATATGGGCCCCAATTTTTTGAAGAAAGTATAAAAGATTGATAAACAAATGTGCCAGTAGCAATTGATGGCATAGCTAACATGTTTGCGCATACAATATAGAACCTATAATCTTTTATAACTTCAATTCTTTTCCATTGCTTAAAATCTTTTTCATTTAAACTATTATCATCTCCTTTTTCTCTTGAATCAAAATTAAGATTTTTTACTAAAAAATATGAAGACAGAGGTAAAAAAATTAATACAACAAGTGAAATTCCAATCCAAATATTTTGCCATACAGTAATTGTCAAAAGGTAAATCATCAAAACTGGTAAAATAAATTCTGCTGCTGACAAACCAAACCATCCAGTGCTTAAAGCCTTTCCTCTAGATTTCGTAAAATATCTAGAAATTGTAGTGGTTGCTGTATGAGACATCATTCCTTGGCCAGAAAATCTCATTAATAAGATTGCTATAAATAATAATGGTATTGAAGAAATTTTAGAAAAAAAGAAACTAGATAATGCAAGCAGTAAAATAACAAAAAAAGCAAATTTAGAAATATCTATATCGTCAATTTTTTTTCCAACCCAAATTAATATAAAACTACTTAATAGAGTAGCTGAAGCATAAACTGAGCCAAATTGTCCATGGGTAATAGATAGTTCATTTCTTATACTAGGATTAAAAATTCCTAAAAAAAAACTCTGTCCAAAGCTTGAAAAAAATGTAAATATAAAACCAAATATAACTACTTTTAAACTTAAATTTTTAAACATATTTTTTTATGACTTGTAAAGTTGCTTTCATTGGTCTTGGTGTAATGGGTTATCCAATGGCTGGTTATATATCAAAAGGTGGACACAAAGTAACTGTTTTTAATAGAACAAAATCTAAAGCTGAAAAATGGGTGAGTGAATATAAAGGTAATATTGCAGAAACACCTGCGGAAGCTGCTAAGGATGCAGAATATGTTTTTACATGTGTAGGAAATGATAATGATCTTAAAGAAGTAACTTTTGGTGAACATGGTGCTTTTAAAACAATTCAAAGAGGATCTGTATATATTGATAACACCACTGCTTCAGCAACTATAGCAAGAGAAATTTATGAATACTCAAAAAAAAATGGTTTCGGTTCTTTAGACGCTCCAGTATCTGGTGGTCAAGCTGGTGCCGAAAATGGTGCACTAACAGTTATGATCGGTGGTGATCAAGCTGACTTTGATAAAGCAAAAGATAAAATTGATTGCTACAGTAAAAAAATGAAACTACTAGGAAAAGCTGGAAGTGGCCAGTTAGCGAAAATGGTTAATCAAATTTGTATTGCTGGCTTAGTACAAGGATTATCTGAAGGAATTAATTTTGGAATGAAAGCTGGGTTAAATATGGAAGATGTAATCGAAGTTATTTCAAAAGGGGCTGCTCAATCTTGGCAAATGGATAACAGATATAAAACAATGATTGATGATAAATTTGATTTTGGTTTTGCAGTTGATTGGATGAGAAAAGATTTAAAAATTGCAATGGATGAAGCAAAAAATAATGGATCTTTACTGCCTATAACTGAGATAATTGACAAATATTACGGTGAAGTTCAAGAACTTGGTGGCAAACGTTGGGACACATCTAGTTTAATCAAAAGATTTAGAAAGTAATAAAGTATGCAACTAGCATACTACGAAGATTTCAAAGAAATAAAAAAGAAAATTTGGTCTATGCTAGATGATGCAGTGACTAATAGAAGTTCTCAGTTTAGAATTCCAGTTTTTATTTGTGGAGAGCAAAAAGATTTTGATGGAAGAATTGTTGTTCTTAGAAAATCTGATCAATCAAATAATCTAGTTCAATTTCATAGCGATATTAGATCTGATAAAATTGCTAAATTAAAAAGCAATAAAAATGCTTCTATGCTTTTCTATGACAAAGAAGAAAAAATCCAGGTTAGACTGAAAGTTGAATGTAATATTAATCATAAAAATGAAATAACAAAAGAATCTTGGTCAAAAACAGGACATATAAGTAGAAAATGCTATTTAGTTGAAAATGGCCCTGGAACAGAATCTCCTAAACCAACATCTGGTTTAAAACCTGAGTTAGACAATTTTGAATTTACTATGGAGCAAAGTGAAGAAGGTTATAAAAATTTTACTGTAATTCAATGTAAAATAAAAACTATTGAATGGCTTTATTTAGCCGCCAAAGGTCATCGTAGAGCTAGATTTGAAGTTGATAATAATAAAGAATATTGGCTAGTTCCTTAGATAATGTTTATAAAATTTATTTTTTATTTATCTTTAATAATTTTAGGAATGTTTGCTATGAGATTTGGCATAATCCAAATAAGACAATACAAACAGGGCAAAACCAAACTTAAAAAGAAGTCGCTGGAACAGATTGCCTTTGTAATTTTTTTTATAATAATTTTAGGGCTAATTATTTATTCAATTGATGGCTTGCTCTTTAATTAAACTCAACTAAAAAATTGATTTGGAATATTTTTTCCAGTTATCTTGATAATGCTTAGTGTTTTCTGCTATATCCTTTTTTTCTTCTTCGGTTACCTCTCTAATAACTTTACCAGGAGAGCCAATTACAAGTGAATTGTCTGGTATTACTTTATTTTCAGTAATAAGAGCTTTTGCTCCTATAATGCAATTTTTTCCAATTTTTGCATTATTAAGAATCACAGCGCCGATTCCAATTAAACTGTTATCTCCTATCGTACATCCGTGAAGCATAACAAGATGACCAACCGTTACATTCTTTCCAACTTTTAAAGGACAACCTGGATCGGTATGTAAAACACTTCCATCTTGAATATTAGATCCCTCACCTATGTGAATATTTTCTATATCTCCTCTAAGAGTTGCATTAAACCAAATACTTGAGTTTTTTTCTAATGTTACATCTCCAATAATAACAGCATTAGGTGCGACCCAATTTTCGCCAGAATTTTTTGGTTTTTTATTTTCCAAATCGTAAAACATATCTTATATAATACTTAACATGTCGCTTACAAAAACTCCAATATGTGATTTCGGAAAAAAAGCTGAAACTTTCCAATTAAAATCTACTGATAATAAAATTATATCACTAAATGATATCAAGGGAGATAAGGGAACTTTGATAATGTTTATTTGCAATCATTGTCCTTACGTAAAGGCAGTTATTGAGGATATTGTTGAGGATACAAATAAATTAGCTGATTTTGGGATAAAATCAGTGGCGATTTGCTCTAATGATGTAAAAAATTATCCAGAAGACTCATTTGAAAACATGATTGAATTTTCAAAAGAAAATAAATTTAAATTTCCATATATGATTGACGAAACCCAAGAGATTGCAAAAAAATATGACGCTGTATGTACTCCTGATTTTTTTGGTTACAACAAAGATTTAGAATTACAATACAGAGGAAGAATTAGAGAATTAAAAGAATTGAAACCTGTAAGAAGTGGAGAAAGTGATTTATATAAAGCAATGAAACAAATTTCTGAAACAGGAAAAGGACCAGAAAGCCAAATTCCAAGTATGGGTTGTAATATTAAGTGGTTAAATAATTAATGTATATAGTAGTTACCAGATCTTTTCCTCCAGAGGTTGGTGGAATGCAAAACTTAATGTGGGGACTAACCTGTTCTTTGGCAAAATATAATTTAGTAAAAGTATTCGCAGATTTTCATGAACAATATAAAGAACATGATCAAAAAGTATCTTTTTCTATTGATAGAGTTGCAGGAATAAAAATTTTAAGAAAATATCGAAAATCATATCTGGTAAATGAATTTATCAAGAAAAATAAAAATGTTAATTGTGTTATTGCAGATCACTGGAAAAGTTTAGAATTAATTAAAACAACAAAGAAAAAGATTTGTTTAATTCACTCAAAAGAAATTAATCATAAAAAAGGATCGTTTGCTAATAGAAGAATTTTAAAAGCTTTTAGTAATATTGATCAGGTTATTGCAAATTCTGAATATACAAAAAATCTTGCAGTAGAGATTGGAATAGATGAAAATAAAATAGTTGTAATTAATCCAGGTGTATTTCCTCCTAAAGAAATAGACAAATCATCAATTAAAGAAGCAGAAAATTTGTTAAAAAATAAAAATCCTAGATTAATTACAGTTTCAAGATTTGATAAGAGAAAAAATCATGAAAAAGTAATAATGGCATTAAGAAATCTCAAGCAAATATATCCAAATATTATCTATACTTGTATTGGTTATGGAGAAGAAGAAGAAAATATAAAGAAACTTACAAATGAGCTAGAATTAAATGAACAAGTAATTTTTTTAAAAAATATTTCACATGACCTAAAAAACGCACTAGTTTCAAAGTCAAATCTTTTTGTTATGCCATCAATTATACATAAAACTTCAGTTGAAGGATTTGGTATTGCATACATAGAAGCTGCTCAATACGGAATACCTTCTATTGGTGGAAAAGATGGGGGTGCATCAGATGCAATAAAAAATAATGAAACAGGAATTATTTGTAATGGTAATAATTTAGAAGAAATTTATTCTAGTATAGATTTAATTTTAAAAAATAATTCATATTTAGAAATGGGTAAAAAGGCTAAAGAATATGTAACTAAATTTGAATGGGATAATATAACCAAAGAATATTTAAAAATTTTGTGATAAGATAAATAATGATCGAAAAATTTAATGGAATAATCTACTTAATAATTTTCTTAGTTCATTTTATTGGACTAGGTGTTTACGCTTTCCAGTTAATAATAGGAACAAAAAAATTTCGTGAAAAATTTCAAATAGATGAAACAGCATCTACTATGATGAGAATGTGTGGAGCACTTTTTCTCGGCGCAGTCTTAATGGCTATTTACATTATGTTTGTTAGACCAGGAGGAGTTGAGGGAACATGGGGATTTTTTAACTTAGTTTTTGTACAAAACTTATGCATCTTTTTAGTGAATACTTATTCTATAAAGATTGATAAAACTGGAATAAAAAATGACTCAAACGAAGGTGTAATTGCACCATTAGTTTTTACAATTTTAAGTGCAATTCTTTGTTACGGATTAGCAGATAAAATTTATATTTAATTTAAAATAATTTTTTCCAAAACTTTATCCGTAGATAGTTTTGCTAAATCATTAACTTGAATTGCTTTAAAATTCTCTCTTTCAATACTTACTTTGTAAGCTGTTGTGTGAGATCCAAATAAAGTTAAACCTTTTGATCCTAAATGTGCTGCCATATGTGCTGGGCCTGTATCATTTGCAATAATAAATGAACTATCTTTTATTAATGATGAAAGTTGAGAAATATCTAAAGCTTTTCCATTATCTAAAATACATAATGCATTAATATCTTTTGAATCATTAATTTCTCCAGGCCCTGGTGCCACTACAATTTTGTACTGATCATTATATTTATTTTTTATTTTTTCAATTAGCTCATTGTAATAAGGCCACTTTTTTTGAGCAAGATGAGGTGAACAAAATGGAAATAAAACAATGTATTTTTCTAATTTATATTCTGATTTTATTTTAGAAATGTCTCTGCAGCTCCAAGAAAAATCAGGTAGCATTGTATGCTTTGTATTTATTTCTGATGTCTGTAGTTGATGCTCAAATCTCTCCAGAACAGATTTTTTATCAAATTCTTCTTTTGTTGTATCTTTTGGAAGTGTTGTTTCAGATGAAGACCAGGTATTAAAATTTGAACTAGGAAATAAAATTTTTTTATAAAAACTTGATCTAGAAGAATTTTGCAAATCATAAACCTTGGAAATTTTTAATTTTTTTATTTTTCTCATCAAAAAATAAAGGTAAATTAAATTAAACCTAGATAGTCTCTTGTCTAATATTACATCTGTTAAATGAGGATTTTTTTTAAATAAATCAAAGTATGGCTTTGTGGTTAATAAGTATATTTGATCGTTATTATGATTTTCAGATATATCTTGAATTGCACCGCAAGCTTGCGCTATATCTCCTAAAGAACCGTGTTTTATTATTAAAATATTAGACATATTTTTAACAACTTAGCACACTATAAAATTTTATGAATAAAATTCTAGTTGAAGTATCTGTTGGAGAACTTTTTGATAAAATATCCATTTTAGAAATTAAAAAAGACAGAATTAAAGACTCCGAAAAGCTTAATTTTATAAATGACGAATATAAAGTTTTAAAAAATGAACTAGATAAAAATGTAAAAATGGATGTAAAATTAGAAAAATTTTTTATTGCCTTAAAAAATATAAATTCAAAATTGTGGATTATTGAAGATGATAAAAGAAAATGTGAAAAAGATTCAAATTTTGGAGAAGAGTTTATTAGATTGTCTAGAGATATTCATTTTCTCAACGATACTCGAGCCAAAATCAAATTAGATATAAACAATCACACAGGATCAAAAATTAAAGAAATCAAAGAATATACAAATTATTAATTTTATTAATGAAAAAATTCATATTTGAAAAATCTAATCCAGAATGGTCTGGCAATGATATTTCGAATGAACTAGATAATTTTTGTGATCTTTATGAAAATAGACCTATTAAAAATAATAAAGGTGGAATGTTATTTCAACAAATGTTTTCATTCTTTTTTTTGTTAAAAAGATTAAAACCTAAGTTAATTATTGAAAGTGGAGTTTACAAAGGTCAGTCTACTTGGTTGATTGAGAACACTCTTCCAAATTCTGAAATAATTTCTTTAGATATAGATTTGAGTCAGAGAGAATATATTTCAAAAAAAGCTATATACAGTTCCAAAGATTTTAGATTTCATGATTTTTCAAAAATTCCAGAAAATACGCTCGTTTTTTTTGACGACCATGTTAATCACGTTGAAAGACTTATTGAGTCAAAATTTTTTAATATAAAAAATATTGTATTAGAGGATAATTATTTGCCTGGAAAAGGTGATTTTCAAACTTTAAAACAATTATATAATAATTATGCATTTAATCATAATCCTGGCATTTTAAGTTTAATAAAAACAAATATTTTTTTTAATAAAATAATTTTTAAAAAAATATTTAATAAAAATTATAATGTAAAAATAGATATTGATAAAATTTCTAAAAGAGTAAGAGATGGAAATGCTGATGTAAATTGGTTTGAAAATATTAATAAAATAATAGATTGTTACTATGAGTTTCCCCCTTTGATAAAATATGAGGACTTAAAAGATGATGAATTTGTTAAAAAACCTTTATTTAATAGTATGCCTGATAAATTAAAAAATTATTTAAATTCTTCTAAAGAATATAATTTTTTAACTTATCTTAGATTGAATTAATTATTATAACTATATTTTTTTTCTAAATATTTTATTAAGTTGTGAACTAAAAAAGTAATAAATAAATAAATACTTCCAGCTATTATAAAAACTTCAACTGGTCTAAAAGTGGTAGAAATAATAAATTTTGCAACTCCTGTTATATCCATAAGTGTTACAGTGCTTGCAAGAGATGTTCCTTTTAACATCAGTATTATTTCATTGCCGTATGCTGGTAAAGACTGTTTAATTGCTATTGGTATTTGTATTTTAGTAAAGATAAATACTTTGTTTAATCCTAAACTTCTGCCAGCTTCAATTATTCCTGGTTTTATTGTTTCAAATGCTGATCTTAATATCTCTGAAGTATACGCTCCGGTATTTAATGAAAACGCAATGATTGCGCACCAATAAGGTTCTTTTAAAATAACCCATAAAAAAGTTGTTCTTAAGTATTCTATTTGTCCAAGACCAAAATAAATAATAAATATCTGAACCAAAAGTGGTGTTCCTCGAAACAAGTATGAATATCCATATGCAAAACTGCTTATTAATTTATTTTTATTTAGTCTTAGAATTGCAAAAAATAATCCTAAAATTAATCCAAAAAATAATGAAGCAAATAAAAGTTTTAAAGTTATCAGTGTTGCACCTAATAATTTTGGGAAAATTGTTATTATTAATTCTAAATCCATCAATAGCCTCTGCTATAATTTTTTTCTAATCTATTAATTAATTTCATGCTCAAAAAAGTAAGTATTAAATATAAAAGTGCTGCGAAAGAATAAAAGAAAAGTGGATCTCTAGTTGATCCAGCTGCAATATAAGACTGTCTCATAATTTCAACTAATCCAGTAACCGAAATTAAAGAAGTATCTTTTAAAGTTATTTGCCAAACATTGCTTAGATTCGGTATTGCCAGCCTTAACATTTGAGGCATAATTACTTTAAAAAAATATATATATTTTTTTAAACCTAAAACATGACAAGCCTCGAACTGGCCTTTGTCTATTGATTGAATTGCTCCTCTAAAAACTTCTGTAGAATAAGCACCAGAAATAATTCCAATTGATGTGGCACCAGTAATAAATGCATTTATTTCTATATAATCGTAATAGCCGAAAATTTGCGCAACATACATTATTGCACCGCTTCCACCAAAAAAGAAAAGATATATAACTAAAAGTTCGGGAACACCTCTAACAACTGTGGTGTAAGAATTAGCAATTAAATTTAAAATTTTATATTTTGAGAGTTTTAAAGGTGTAAATATTAATGCAAATAAAAAACCAATAAGCATTGCTGCAATTGCAACAGCAATTGTCATAAGCGCGGCTACAAAAAGCTCATCACCCCAACCGTTATCTCCAAATGATATTAAGTCCATGGTAAAAGGCGGTTAAAATAAACCGCCTTTTAAATTTTAAATTTACATTGATGCGTCAAAGCCAAACCACTTAGTAGCAAGTTCGCTAATTTTTCCAGCTTTTCTTGCTTGATCAATAGCTTTATTGAAATCTTTAAGTAGTTGAGCGTCTCTTTTTCCAAGAGCAGAGTCTGAACCAAATTGTGCTTCTTGTCTTAAACCAACACCTACTCCGTTTCCAAAATGTCCACCAGAGAAAGTTGGTCCAACTAACACAACAGCTTTTCCAGATTTTTCAGCATAATCAGTAAATGCTACTGCTGCAGCTAATGCTGCATCACATCTACCTGCTGATAAATCTAGGTTAACTTCGTCTTGAGTTTTATAAGTTCTAACATCAACTGATCCAACATCACCTGACTCTAAAAAGTTTTGGTGAATAGTTCCAGTTTGAGTACAAACAGTTTTGCCAGCTAAAGCTCCAGTAATAGTTTTAAGAGCAGCTTTAACATCTTTACCACCTAAAGATAAATTTATACCTTCTGGTGTAGACATTCCTTCAAGATCAGAACCTTTCATTACTGCAAGAGATGCAACTTCATCAGCATAACCTTGAGAAAAAGTTATTACTTTTTTTCTTTCATCAGTAATAGACATACCTGCCATAATAGCATCGTATTTTCTCATTCTTAACGCTGGAATCATTCCATCCCAGTCTTGAGCTACAATTTTGCAATCTCTTTGCATGTAAATACAAAGCCAGTTTGCAAGATCAACTTCAAATCCAATTAGTTTTCCGTCTTCAGATGAATCATTCCACGGAGGGTATGCGCCCTCTGTTGCAATTCTAATAGTATCTGCTGATACAGTTGAACTAAAAAGAAATATTGAAGCAAAAACGCTTAATATAATTTTTTTCAATTTCATTATGTTCCCCTATAATTAATATTAATTAAAAGTTATTATTCCACAAAATCTGAGATTTAAAAAGATAAAATTAATGGTTAATTGATGAGTAAAAATTCCAAGAACTATCAAAACTTGGGATATATACTCTATCTAAGGTAGCATTGCCAAAATTTTTGTTAAAAACATCTAACCAATTATCAACTTGCTTTGGTTTTTTATCTTGGCTTCCAACTTGAGCAGTTATAACTCCATCGGGTTTAAGAATTCTTACTAATGAATTCATATTTTTAGCTGCAAGATCTATACAAAACTGATCGTCATTTAAATCAATAAATATTTTATCATAAGCATCATCTTCAACTTTTTTAATACTTTCAAAGGCATCACCCCAAACACATTTTACAGAGTTTTTCTCAGTTGCATTTTTACCAATAGAACCAATATGTTTTTTACAAACTTCAACAACTTCTGGATCTAATTCGTACCAATCAATAAATCCAAAACCTTTTGCTATGCATTCTCTTGCAACTCCCCCGTCGCCTCCTCCAATAATTGCCGCTCTATCTTTGCTTTTATTTAACTTCATTGCAGAATTTACAAATGTCCCGCTATATATATGCTCATCACTCTCAGCAACTTGCAAATCACCATCTATAAACAATGATTTTCCATATTCTACTAAATCTAATATTTCAATATGCTGACCTACTTTTGATTTAAAATCTTCTAAAACTTCTTTTACTAAATAATTTTTTTGCAATCCTTTTGTGCTGGTATTGTCGTAATAAAAAGAAATTGTATCTCTGTTTAATTCTTTTTTTATAATTCTTTTATGTTCAATTTCTTTTTTTATAACATCTAATGCAATAGATGGTGCAACTGTTCCACAAGTATAGAAATCAAAACTTATTATTCCTTTTTCAGGATATGTATGAAAACTAATATGACTTTCTGCTAATAAAGCTACTAAAGTAAAACCCTGCGGTTCAAATTTATACTTTGCTATATTTAGAACAGTTACTTTTGCTTTTTCCGCAATTTTATGAACAAGGCTTTCAAAGAAAGATGCATCGTATTCTTTCTTTGTACCAATAATATCTAGAGTAACATGCTCCCCTACTTTAATCATATTTCCCTACACAATTTATAAAAAGTTATCCCTTTTTATAATGAATTATTTTATCTAAGATTTTACTCATCTCGGTCGATGAAAGAATCTTAGGCTTTCCTAACTTTAATGCAATTATGTATTGATGACAAATATTTTCTATTTCTTGAGCTAACTCGAAAGCTTGTTTTAAAGTTCCGCCGATTGTTAACTGTCCATGATTTGACATAAGACAGCCTTTTCTTTTTTCTAAAGCTTTAATAATATTTATCGATAAGTCTGGGGTACCAAAGGTTGCATACTCAGCACATTTAATATCGTCCCCGCCAGCTAGAGCGACCATATAATGAAAGGCAGGAATTGATTTACCGTGAGTTGAAACTGCAGTTGCATGAGGAGAATGAGCGTGAACAATTGCTTTTGCTTCTCTTTTTTTTATATAAACGTCTTGATGAAAACGCCATTCAGATGACGGGTTTAATCCTGAATTGAACATTTTTAAATTGTCATATTTTTCATCTAAAGCAAGAAAAACAATATCCTCTGGTTTAAGAGTTTCATATTTAATTCCAGAAGGTGTAAGAAGAAATCCTTCGACATCATTTTCTATTACCCTTATAGAAAGATTTCCTGATCTAAGAGGAGATAAATTTGTGGTATTAAGCATAAGCGCAAATTTAATTATGTCTTCTCTTTCTTTTACATTTTTCATGATTATTAATTTAAAATATTTTTTTTAGCTTTTTCAAATTCTTCTTTGGTCAAAACTCCAGATTTATACAATTCATTTAGAGATTTTAATTGTTTAACTAAATCATCATTATCTGTATCTGAATTTATATTTTTAGTATCACCTTCTTTATTTAAAGGTTTTATTATGCCTAAATCTTCATGCTTTAACTTGTGATGTTGTTTTGCTTTTACACTATTTTCAAATTCTTGATGTCTTTGAAATGACAATTTAACAAATTCTTCCATTACTTTTTTATGTTCTGGAAAGTTTTCTATATTACGACCATGGTATTCGGTTGACTCTAGTGTTTTAAATTTAGTTTCAGGAGCATTAAACATTCTTGGATCTGCTATATACGTTATCCTATACCAATTACCTCCAACTAATCGAGAAAAATAACTATGATTACTTGTAAGAACAATATCAGGGACTTTATAATTATTTAGTTTTATCCATTTGTTATATGCTGCAGCCATTCCTCTTGTTTCTGGGTCATCTGGGTTGGTTAATTCTTTTGGTAAATCCCAAGGTTCTATAAAGATACAATTATGAGTACTACCTTTTCTAAATAATCCTAACCTATAATACTCTGGTCTTTCATAACAACCATCGTATTTGTTTTTAAAAACCATTTCAGTAATGGCTTCATTAATTGCAGCCTGATATATTCCACCAAGCAAACCTTCGTAAATCTCAATAGCTTCAAACCATTCATTGTTTTCAACTCTTACAATGCCAATAATCCTTTGATTTAAACCATAAGAAGTATCAGCGCTTTTCCTTATAACTTCCCATTCACCTGGAGGAAGTTTAATTTTAAATGACTTGTTTATTTCAATTTCACCTCTGATTATTTGACCTATATAAAATGCTTTTGAAAAAGTTTTTTCAAATATGAATAAAGAAAATAGTATACTTAATAATATTAGAGATTTTTTTTTCATTTAAATAAGTCTTTTAATCCTTTTTCTGATGCTTCACATACTCCTTTTTCAGTAATTAATCCTGTAACATATTTGGCAGGTGTTACATCAAAAGCTAAATTCATTGATTTACTTTTTTTTGGATAAATTTGAATTTTTTTTACATCTCCATTTTCATCTAAGCCTTCTATATGAGATAGTTCTTCTGAATTTCTTTCTTCTATTGGTATATCTTTATAATTTTTTATATCCCAATCAATTGTGGAACTTGGTAATGCTACATAAAAAGGAATATTGTTATCTTTCGCTGCTAATGCTTTTAAATATGTTCCAATTTTATTACAAACATCACCGTTGGCTAAAGTTCTATCTGTCCCAACGATGCATATATCAACTTGACCTTTTTGCATTAAGATACCACCTGTATTATCTGCAATAATAGTATTAGGTATATTCTCTTCATTTAATTCGTAAGAAGTTAAATTTGCACCTTGGTTTCTTGGTCTTGTTTCATCAGCCCATACGTGAACCGGTATTCCTTTTTTATGTGCATGATAAATTGGAGAAGTTGCAGTTCCCCAATTAATTGTTGCAAGCCAACCAGCATTACAATGAGTTAAAATGTTTACTGTATCTTTTTTTTTATTATAAATTTCTTCAATTATTTTAAGACCATTTAGTCCAATATTTTCACAGAACTTAACATCTTCTCCACAAATTTCTTTTGCTTCATTTAATGCTATTTCTAAAATTTTATCACTATTAACACCTGATAATTTATTTATCATTCTATCAACTGCCCACTTCAAATTTATTGCGGTTGGTCTTGAATTAATCAAACCTTCTGCAGATTTTTTTAAAAAAGATTGATCATTATTTTCTATAATAGCTAAAACTAATCCATAAGCAGCAGTAGCTCCAATCAAAGGAGCGCCTCTTACTTCCATAACTTTTATTGCATTAATCGCATCTTTTACTGTTTTAAGGTCTTTAATTAAAAATTGATGTGGAAGTTTTGTTTGATCAATAATTTTTACAACATTGTTTTCAAACCAAATTGTACGATATTCTTTACCTTCAATTTTCATTTATTTAAAATTCTGCCAGCTACTGTTTTTAATTTATCTTTAGTTTTTTGCGTTCTTTTTTCTGGTGCAGTAATTATTGCAACATCCAAACAGTTATTTGCAGGATCTTTTGGATCTATATGTTTTTCAAAGTTCTCAATTAAATTTTTAATCATATTTTTTGCTTTAGCAGCATTTCCTAAAAGAACTTTGATTACTTGCTGAACATCCACATTTTCATGGTCTGGATGCCAACAATCATAATCGGTTACCATTGAAACAGATGCATATCTAATTTCAGCTTCTCTTGATAATTTAGCTTCAGGCATATTGGTCATACCAATTACATCTGCTTTCCACGATCTATATAAATTTGACTCCGCTAGTGTTGAAAACTGAGGTCCTTCCATAACAACATAGGTTCCTCCTCTTTGATATTCTATATTTTCTTTTTTTATTGATTCTTCACAAGCATTCATTAAACCATTGGATGTTGGGTGAGCCATAGATACATGGGCTACTATCTCATCATCAAAAAAAGTTTTATTTCTAGCAAATGTTCTATCTATAAATTGATCAACTATTACAAACTTTCCTGGTGGTAAATCTTTTTTTAAGGAACCAACTGCAGAGACTGAAACAATGTCAGTAACCCCCAATTGCTTTAAAGAGTCAATATTTGCTCTAAAGTTTATATTTGAAGGGTTAATGAAATGTCCTCTTCCATGTCGTGGTAAAAAATAAACTTCTTTATTATTATAATTTGTTTTTAAGATTTGATCTGAAGGCTTGCCCCATGGTGTATTTAGATCTAATAGTTCTCTTTCTTTAAATTCTTCAACATCATATAGCCCACTACCACCAATTATTGCCAATTTATTGTTTGCCATATCAAAAAAATAATTTATTTATTTATATATCGTAATTTATTATGGATTTAAAAGATTATATTAGATCAATTGAAGATTATCCAAAAAAGGGAATTCTTTTCAGAGACATAACTACATTAATTAAAAATGAAAAAGCTTTTAATGAATGTATTGATCAAATAGTTGAAAGGACTAAAAAATTTAAAATTGATAAAATAGCAGCTATAGAGTCTAGAGGATTTGTTTTTGCATCTGCAGTATCATATTTAATTAATAAACCTTTTATACTGCTACGAAAAAAAAACAAACTACCTGCGGAAACACATTCAGTAGATTTTGAATTAGAATATGGAACTGCTACCATTGAAGTTCATAAAGATTCAATTAAAGAAAATGACTCAGTGTTAATTATTGACGATCTAATAGCGACAGGTGGAACTGCTGAAGCAGCAGCTAAACTAGTTGAAATTTCCAAAGGTTCTGTTTCAGGATTTATTTTTGTTATTAATCTTTTTGATTTAGGTGGTTGTGATAAATTAGTAAAATCAGGATACAAAGTGGAAAATTTAATAGATTTTCCAGGTCATTAGTTTTTAAGTCTATAAAAAGATTTATTTCCCATCATAGAATTAATTATACCTGATATCCTCATTTGATAAATTTTTCTTTTATGTTTATTTAAAGAAATTAAATAATAAAAAAATTTTAAATTTGCTGAAACTAAATTAAAAAATATTTTCATAGTAGCATTTAAATATCCAAAATGTTTTTTATTAAAATAGAATTTAGACCACATCCAGTGCCAGTTTCTCAAATATTCAATTTCATTTTCTAAGTTCGAATATGAAGAAGAGGCCCCAAGATGGTTAATATTAGAATTTTTTATTACATAAATTTTTTCATTTCTTTTTTTAACTTGAAGGCAAAGATCATCGTTTTCAAGGTATAAAAAGAAATTTTCATCAAAAAAAATATTATTAAATTTATCCTTATTTAGTATCATTGAAAAACCATCTAGAGAGTCTACTTCTGAAATATTCTCAGTTATAATTTTTTGATTTTTAAAATTAGGAAAATTTTTATCAGCATGACAAGGTGAAATTATACTAAAATCTTCAATATTTTTAGTTTCTTCAATTAATTTTGAGAAGGTATCATTTTCAAATGTAACATCTGGATTTAAGATATAAACAAATTGAGTATTAGATTTTTTAATTCCAATATTATTCGATGCTCCCATACCTAAATTTTCATTTAATATTACCTCAATATTGTCATATTTTAATTCTAAATCATTTTTTAAATTAATGTTTTTAGAATTCTCAATAATAATTTTTTTTGGAATTTTTTGGTAAAGAGTCAATGCATTTATAAATGACTTTTTCGCTTCTAAAACAAGCTATGATAAAAGTTATATTTTTGAGATTTAAATCCATTGAGATAAATTAAGTATACTTAAAGTTAGGTTTGATGTAAAAAAAATAATGCAAAAAATTTTAGTAACTGGAGGCCTAGGTTTTATTGGTAGTAATTTAATTGAAATTTTACTCCAACAAAAGTTCTATGTAATAAATATTGATAAAGTTAGTTATTCATCAAATTTTTATAATACAAAAAAATATTCTAAAAATAAAAATTATAAATTTATAAAATGTGATTTAAAAAATATTAAAAAACTTAATAAAATTCTTAATAAATTTAAACCAAACTGTATATTTAATCTTGCAGCAGAAACACACGTGGATAGATCAATAGATTCACCAAAAAATTTTATAGATTCTAATATAGTTGGGACATTTAATCTTCTAGAAGCCTTTAAAAAATATTCTAAAAATTTAAAAAAAAAAAAATTAATACATATTTCAACAGATGAAGTTTATGGCGATGTTTTAAGTGGAAGATCAAAAGAAATGGATGCTTATAAGCCTAGTTCTCCATATGCAGCATCAAAAGCTGCATCTGATCACTTGGTATATTCTTACATAAGAACTTATAAAATCCCAGCTATGGTTACTAATTGTTCAAATAATTATGGTCCTAGACAACATCCTGAAAAGTTAATTCCTAAATTAATTTACAATATACTAAATAATAAAAGTTTACCTATTTATGGAAAAGGTAAAAATTCTCGTGAGTGGATTTATGTAAAAGATCATTGCGACGCTTTAATTAAAATTTTTAAAAAAGGTAAAGTAGGAGAATTTTATAATATAGGTTCTAATTATAATTTGAATAATCTTCAGGTTGTAAAAGTGATGCTTTCTGTCGCAAAGAAAAAAATTCGATTGGGAAAAAATACTAAAATAATATTTATAAAAGATAGACCAGGACATGATAAAAGATATGCTTTAAACAGTTTAAAATTAATTAAAAAATTGAATTGGAAGCCAAAAACTAGTTTTTTAGTTGGCATGAATCAAACATTTGATTGGTATTTAAATAATAAAAAATATTTTAAATTTTTAAATATAAAGGATATTACTAAAAGGCTGGGTAGAACATTATGATTAAAAAAGGAATTATTTTAGCTGGTGGACACGGTACAAGAATGAGTCCTTTAACTAAAGCTGTTAACAAACAACTTCTGCCTATCTATGATAAACCTTTAATTTTTTATCCACTTTCGATTTTAATGCTTTCTAAAATAAAAGATATATTAATTATCGTTAACAAAGGTCAATTACATCAGTACAAGAAATTGCTTGCTGATGGAAAAAATTTAGGAATAAAATTAAAATTTATTGAACAAAATTATCCAAAAGGTTTGCCAGATGCTTTTATTTTAGGTGAAAAATTTATTGGAAAAGAAAACGTAGCTTTAATATTAGGTGATAATTTTTTTTATGGACAAAATTTATCTGAAAAACTTCAAAAAAGTAAAAAATTTAAAAAAGGTGCAAAAATATTTTTACATAAGGTTAGTAAACCAGAGTTATATGGGGTAGCTAAGATAAACAATAAAAACAAAATTATTGGCATAAAAGAAAAACCTAAAAAATTTTATTCAGATTATGCAATAACGGGACTCTATTATTTTGATAACAAGGTAACTAAATATGCTAAAAGTCTTAAACCTTCCTCAAGAAATGAGCTCGAAATAACTGACTTATTAAAAAAATATCTATCAAATAAAAATTTATCTACTGAAGTTATAGGTAGGGGTGGAGCTTGGCTTGATACTGGATCTTTAGAAGATTTTTATAAAACAAGTGCATTTGTATCATCTGTTGAAAACCAACAAGGTTTTAAAATTGCTTGTCTTGAAGAGATATCATTAAATAATAATTGGATTGGAAAAAAAGAAATTTTAAGTGCAATGAAATTTTATGGTAATTGTAATTACTCTAAATATTTAAAAAATCTTATTTCTAGATGATTAAAAAAACAAAATTCAAAGATTTAATTATTTTTAAAAATACAATATTCAAAGATAAAAGAGGTTATTTCAAAGAGGTTTTAAAAGAAAGACAATTTAAAAAAAAATTTCCTTTTACTGTTATGTCTTTTTCAAAGAAAAATGTAATAAGAGGTTTACATATTCAAACAAAAAAATCGCAAGGTAAGTTTATTTCAGTCTTAAGAGGCAAAGTATTTGATGTAGCCTTAGATCTAAGAAAAAGTTCAAAAACATTCGGTAAATATTTTTGCTGTATACTGAGTGAAAAAAATTCAAATTCAATTTATATACCAGCGGGATTTGCTCACGGATTTTGTGCTATGGATAAGGAAAATTATATTATTTACAGCTGCACACAATACAGAGATGCACATAGTGAAAAAGCAATAAAATATAATGATAAATTTTTGAATATAAAATGGCCTACAAAAAAACCGGTTGTTTCAAAAAAAGATAAAAACGCATTGACTCTTAATGAATTTAAAAAAAAATATTTATGATGAGTAAGAAAATTTTAGTAACTGGGGCTGATGGAAGATTTGCTAAAATTCTTAAAAGAGAAAATAAGAAATTGTCATTATTTTTTGTATCAAAAAAACAATGCAATATATTAAATTTAAATTCTATTGAAAAAATTATAAAAAAAATAAAACCTAAGATTCTGATTCATTGTGCTGGCTTATCTAGGCCAATGAGTGCTCATGAAAAGAATATTTCCAAAAGTATAGATTTAAATATAATTGGCACAGCAAATGTCACTAAGATATGTAAAAAACATAATGTAAAATTAATATATTTTTCAACAGGTTATGTTTATGAAGGAACTAAAGGTAATTACAAAGAAAAAGATCCAGTAAAACCATTTAATAATTATGGTTTATCAAAATTAGGTGGTGAGTGTGCGGTCAGAATGTATAAAAATTCATTAATTTTAAGAATTACAATGACAGAAAAACCTTTTTTACATAATAAAGCTTTTACAAATTTAAAAACAAATTTTATGTTTCATGAAGACTTAGTAAAAATTTTGCCAAAAATAATTACAAAAAAAGGAATATTGAATATTGGAGGTAAATCTCAATCTGTTTATTCTTTCGCAAAAAAATACAATAAAAATATTAAAAAAATTAAAGCTAAAATATCAAAAAAGATGCCACTTAATCAAACAATGAATCTAAATAATCTTAAAAGAATTTTGAATTAAAAAGTTTTTTCTTTTATCTCTACCTTTAAGTTTGTTTCATTTCTATTAAATAATTTTTCTAAAATCATAATAATAATTTTTGAAACAAGCCCTATAATACTACCAAATCTAAAAGGCAAAAAATGAAAATTTTTAATCATATCGAACCATAAAGAAAATAATTCTTTGAGTTTGTATGTGCTCTCTCCTTTTAATCTTTTTTTATGAATAACATTAATCTTTGTTATAGTTTTGCTTTCCCTTAAGAGCATACTATCAAGAAAAACTACATCTGATTTTTTTTTTAATATTTGTTTCGATATTTTTTTTTTAAAACCTCTAAATGATGACATATAAACATTGAGTGGTTTGTTAAATAGTAGGCTGGCAAAAAGGTTGTTGGCATAACTTGCTGTTCTTTTCCAAAAAATATGTTTTCTTTTTAAATAGTTTGTATAGCAAATATCATTATTCAAAACTTTTTTATAAATTTCAAAAACATATTCAGGTGGATGTTGCATATCATCATCCATGGTAACAATTACATCTCCTCTTGCAAATCTCAATCCTGTATATATGGCTTTGTGTTGTCCATGATTTTTAGATAAATTAATACCTTTAACAAATAATTTTTTTTTTGAGATTTGTTTAATTATACCCCAGCTATCATCTTTGCTATTGTCGTTTATTAAAATAATTTCAAATTTTATTTTTTTTTTTAACTTTTTTTCAATTTTTGATACTAAAGTTTTGATAATTTTACTACTATTGTAAACTGGTATAACAATTGATAAATTCATATTCTTTTTAACTTTAAATTTTATATTATAATTTTTACATTATGACAAAATTATTAAATCCATTGTTTGTATTAATTATAATTTTTTTACTAGGATCAATTTTTAGATTTTATAATATTAATTTTGATGATTTATGGATCGATGAAATATCCACTTTTTGGATTTCAAACCCCTCATTTGATGTTAACACTTCATACAAAAATCACTTAAGTTTAGAACAAACTCCTTACCTTTTTAATTATATTGTTAAAATTTTTTTTTCTTTTTTTGGATATAAAATTGAACTTGCAAGATTGATACCAGCTTTGACTTCCATATTTTCAATTTTGGTAGTTACGCAAATTTCAAGGCATATATCAAAAAACTCTGAATATTTACTATCAGCTTTTTTAATAAGTTTTAATGTTTTTTTAATAAGCTACTCTCAAGAATTGCGCGTTTATTCTACACAATTTTTTTTCATAAGTTTAAGTA
>CACILF010000007.1 GCA_902587435.1 uncultured Pelagibacteraceae bacterium | reverse complement strand
TTTTTTTAAAATCTTTTGAGTCAATTTTACTATATTCAACTTTGAACTTATTTTTTTTCAAATGATCTGAATAGGATCTCATTGCCGATAAAAATAATAAAATTTTTAATTTGTGATGCTTTTCATAAGTACACAATTGATAATCTTCGGCCATAAAAAAAATATGATCATTTTTAAAACTATTTAAATGCTGAATTGGAAATAGTTGATTTCCCAATATAAAAAATAACTTCATTAGAAAGTTATAGGTTATATTATTTAAAAATTAATTAGATCTTTTGAAGCACTCAATGGTATTTTTAAGAAGACATGCTATTGTCATTGGTCCAACACCACCAGGAACAGGTGTTAAAGCTTTTGCAACTTTTGAAACTTCTTGAAATGCGACATCGCCTACTATTCCTTTTTCTGTTTTATTTATTCCAACATCAATAACTATTGCGTCTTTTTTAACCCAGTCTCCTTTTACAAGTTCGGGTATTCCAACTGCAGCAACTATAATATCACCTTTTAAGCATTCACCTTTTAAATCTTTTGTTTTTGAATGAGTAATTGTAACTGTACAATTTTCTTTTAAAAGAAGTTGTGTCATTGGCTTTCCATTTAAATTTGATCTTCCAACAACAACTGCTTTTTTTCCGCTTAAATTTGGTTCAATTTTTTTTATCATTAAATAACATCCAAGAGGAGTACATGGAATTGAACTTTCATAGCCTGAAGACAAATTTCCAACATTCATAGGGTGAAATCCGTCTACGTCTTTGGATGGTAAAATTGTTTCAATAACTTTTTGCTTATTTATATGTCTTGGTAAGGGTAATTGAACTAAAATACCTGATACACTTTCATCTTTATTAAGATCCTCAATTTTATTTAAAACTGTTTTTTCCTCAACTGTATCTGGATATTTGATTACTTCTGATTTTAAACCAACCTCTTTTGCTGACTTTTCTTTGTTTCTTACATAAATTTGACTTGGCGCATCCTCACCAACAAGGATTACTGTTAACCCGGGAACTTTATTATATTTAGATTTTAATTCAGAAACTTCTACTTTTAATTCTTCTCTTAGTTCTGCTGCTGCTTTTTTTCCGTCTATTAATATCATGAATTAATTAAATATTATTGGTGCTACGTAAAGTTTCATACACATTTCTATAAACCAGATCAACAAAAGAAGTATAATTGGTGAAATATCAAAAGCACCTAAGTTTGGTAAAAATCTTCTAATTCTGTTCAAAATAGGATCTGTTAAACGGTAGGTAAATTCTAGTATTGAGTAAACAAATCTATTTGATGTATTTAAAACGTTAAATGCAATCAACCAGCTTATAACTACATTTGCAATTACAACATAGGTGTAAATCTTTAAAATTTGCAAAACTAAATAAAAAATAGCAATCATTTTTTCTCAACATAAATAGACTGACTAGGAAATGCAAATGAAGCTCTATTTTTTTCAACAATTTGTTTAATTTGAATTGCTAATCTTTCTTTAACAGCTAACCATTCGTCCCAATCATCTGTTTTTGTAAAACAACGTATATACATATCAATTGAACTGTCTGCAAACTTATCAACCCTAACTGCATATCCAAGCTCAGGTTTATAATCTTCGTTTTTTTTTATATAATCTTCAATTTCATTTCTAATTGTTTTGAGTTGGTCAACTGTTGAATCATATTGTAAATTAATTATCCAACTAATAATCCAATTAGTTGTTTGACTTACATTTATTACAGCATTTTCTGCAAATTGAAAATTTGGTATTATTGCAATTGATTTATCAAATTTTCTTATAACGGTTGATCTAAATCCTATTTTTTCTACAATTCCTTCGATTATTCCTTCGACTAAAATCCAATCTCCAATTTTAAATCTTTTTTCGACTAATACCAATATTCCTGAAATTAAATTTTTAAATAAATCTTGTGCACCCAGCGCAACAGCAACACCAAATAAACCTAAGCCTGCAATAATTGGTCCAATTTTTATCCCCCATAATTCAAGAACTGCAGCTATACCTAAAATAAAAATTAATACTTTTAATGACTTAATAATCCAACCAATAAGTTCTCTTGTTAAAATTTTATTTAAACCACTTAATACGTAAGAAACTGGTTCTATAATTTGATGCATAACCCAAAAAATAAAAATGGTTATTAAAGTTCTATTAATTGTATCTACAATTTCTCTACTCTCTTCAGAAAAAGACATATAATAACTTGCAATAAAAAAACCGATAACTATTGGTAAAAACCTAGCTGGCCCTTCCATTGCAGAAACAAAAGAGTCATCAAATTTATTTGTGGTTTTCTTTGCTATATTTTCTAATCTTTTAATAATAACTTTGCTGATAATTCCTCTAAATATTAAAAATAGAAAAAATATTCCAACGCCAATTAATATTTCAAGAATATCTACACCTAGAATTCCTCTTTCCCAAACAGAAAGAAAAAGTGATTTAAAATTGATAAATAATTCCATTTTTAAATTTTATATAGCAGAAATTCCTCTTCTCCAGGACTAAAAATAAAAATTTTTTTCCACTTAATTTTATTTAATACCGACGACGATTTTTCGCTAATACTCATTAAATTGGTATTCATCCAAAAATCATTTAATTTGTAATTATTTATTAGTTTTAGAAAGCTTAAAGCACTATTTTCAGAATAAATGTAAACAATATCAGGCCTGTTTAATCTTAATTTTTCTATAAAATTTTCATCTAATTGTTGATTAGGTTTTGAAGTGTAATTAATAACTCTTTTCACATTATACCCTAGTGATACTAAATTTTTATCAAGATCATTTGAAATAATTTCTCCACTCACATAAAGCATTTTTCCAGAAGAAGAATTAAAATTTTGTATTATTAATTCTTCTAAATTTTTCACATTACCTTCAGCTGATATTACATTTTGAAATCCAAAACCAAGTGCTTTTTTCTCTGTTGCATTTCCAACACAAAAACAGATAATTTTTTTATCGATTAGTTTTGTATCTAAAAATTTTAATGCATTGGCACTTGTAAAAATTATTGCTTTGTAATCTAAAAAATTTATTTTTTCATATTCAACTTTTTCAATTTGAATAACTGGCATATGCGAAACTTTATGTCCAAGTTTGGTAAATTTTAATATTAATTCCTCACAGTCTTCCAAGGGCCTTGTAAATAAAATATGCATACTATTTTTTATAACTTCCTTTAGATTGTTTTTTTAAATTTTCACCAACTTCAATACCTAGT
The DNA here is from genome assembly GCA_902587435.1 of uncultured Pelagibacteraceae bacterium. Taxonomy (GTDB): domain Bacteria; phylum Pseudomonadota; class Alphaproteobacteria; order Pelagibacterales; family Pelagibacteraceae; genus Pelagibacter. The sequence goes on along the minus strand of CACILF010000007.1, from coordinate 47,336 downwards.
TCTGCTGCATACTTTATATCTTTAGTAGATTTACAATAAAATCTTTCTTTTCCATCCAAAGAAAAAAGTTCCGCCTCAAGTGTAATATTCTCATTATTTATTTGTGAAATTGCACCCACTGCTGTTTCACAATCTCCCTCTAAAACTTTAAGAACATTTCTTTCTGCTTGAGCACTATTAAAAGTTTTTTTATCATTTATTTTTTTTAAAACATTTTTTATATATTCATCATCGCTTTTACATTGCAATGCTATAACTCCTTGTCCAGCACTTGGGATAATTTCATCAATGGAAAAAACCTCAGAAATGTGTTCGTCTAAATTTAAAGAATTAATGCCAGCACAAGATAATATTACTGCATCATACAAATTTTGATTTAACTTATTAATTCTAGTATCAACATTGCCTCTAATTAATTTATAATTTAAATCACTTCTTTTATTTTTTAACTGAAATTCTCTTCTAAAAGAAGAAGTTCCTATTATTGAATTTTGATTTAAATATTTAAATTTTATTTTATTTTTAGAAATTAATACTTCCCTAGGATCATTTCTTTCTAAAAAACAACTTGTTAGTAATCCTTCAGTTTCATCTGAGGGCATATCTTTTAAAGCATGTACGGCAATATCAATTTTATTTTCTAATAATTCTTTTTCAATTTTTTTTGAAAAAAGTCCTTTGCCTCCTATTTCAGAAAGTCTATCTTTTTGATTTAAATCCCCTTCTGTTTTTATTTTTTTTATTTCAATACCTTCTACATTAAATTCTTTAGATAATTCTAAAATTTTTTCTTTTGCTTTTTCAGCATATATTAATGCTAATTTGCTGCCTCTTGATCCAATAATAATTTTTTTGCTTTTCATTAAATTAATTTATATTCCATCTTTATATTTAGAATTTGAAAGTAATAAAAACTAATTTATGTCAAAAAAACCTGTAATTCTTGGAATAGAGTCCAGTTGTGACGAAACTGCAGTGGCTTTAATCAGGGAAAATAACAAAGGTGAGCCGGAAATTTTATCTAATATAGTTTCTAGCCAGGTAGATATTCATAAAGAATTTGGGGGCGTGGTCCCCGAACTTGCTGCAAGAGCACATATAGAAAAAATTGATTTAATTGCAAAAAAAGCACTAGATGAAAGTGGATTAAGTTTAAATGATGTGGATGCTATTGCTGCAACTGCTGGTCCTGGATTAGTAGTTTGTTTATCAATTGGACTTAATTTTGGTAAAGCTATTTCAGCATCTTTAAAAAAACCATTTATTGCAGTTAATCATTTAGAGGGACATGCTCTAAGTCCTAAATTAAATTCAAAAATAAATTATCCTTATCTTCTACTTTTAATTTCTGGAGGACATAGTCAATATTTAAGTGTTAATGGACTTGGAAAATATAAGAGACTTGGAACAACTATTGATGATGCGGTTGGTGAAGCTTTTGATAAAACTGCAAAAATGCTTGGTATAGAGTTTCCTGGTGGTCCTCAAATAGAAATTTTAGCTGAAAAAGGTGATCCTAAAAAATTTGATTTACCAAAACCAATAATTAATAAAGGTGGATGCAACTTGTCTTTTGCAGGACTGAAAACAGCTATTCTTAGAATTACAAAAAATATAAAAAATGAAAAAGATAAATACGATCTTGCTGCTTCTTTTCAAAACACAATCGAAGAAATATTATACAAAAAGAGCAAGGTTGCATTTGAAGAATTTAAAAATGTCAGTGGAGATAAGAGAAAAAAATTTGTTGTTGCTGGTGGTGTTGCAGCAAATAAAAAAATAAGAAAAGTTTTAACAAAACTTTGTAATGAACAAAATTTTGATCCAATATTTCCTCCTATTAACTTATGTGGAGATAACGCTGCAATGATTGCAATGGTTGGGATGGAAAAATTTAAAAAAAATCAATTTGATAATTTAGATTTCCCTGCAAAACCAAGATGGCAGCTAGATGAAAAAGCTGTATTTTTAAAAGGGGCTGGTGTAAAAATTTAATGAAGTACTGGTTATTAAAATCTGAACCAAATGTTTGGTCTATTTATAATCAAAAAAAATCTGGCTTAAAAGGAGCAACTTGGGATGGGGTCAGAAATTATCAAGCTGCAAATAATTTAAAAAAAATGTCTAAGGGTGATCTTTGTTTTTTTTATCATTCAAATATTGGAAAAGAAATTGTGGGTATAGTTGAGATTATAAAAACAGCTTTTATAGATCCAACAGATATAGAAAAAAAATTTGTAGCTGTGCAGGTTAGATTTAAAAAAGCTTTAAATAAGCCAGTTTCTTTGCAAAATATTAAAAAAAATCCTAATCTCAGCAACTTATCTCTTATAAAACAAAGTAGATTATCGGTGATGCCAATAGATACTAAAAGCTGGAAAATTATTTTGAAGATGAGTAGTATTAATAAAAAATAAATCTTTATGCCAAAAAAGAAAAAAAGAAAAAAAATTAAAAGAAAAAAAATTAAAAGAAAAAAAAGATTTAAAAAAAATAAATTTGAAAAAAGTAAAAATTCCGAATTAATTTATAAAACAAAAAGTGATTGGATAAAAAAGGCCACAGTAAACAAATCAGGATACCAAAAGAAATATTCAGAATCATTAAAAAACAACGATAATTTTTGGAGAAAAGAAGGTAAGAGAATTACTTGGATCAAACCATATACAAAAATTAAAGATTATAAATATAGTAAGACAGATGTTCATATTAAATGGTTTTACGATGGAACTTTAAATGCTTCTTATAATTGTATTGATCGTCATTTAAAGAGAAATAAAGATAAAACTGCAATAATATGGGTTGGGGATGATCCAAAAGTTCAAAAAAAAATTAGCTACAAACAATTACATCAAGAAGTTTCAAAAGCAGCAAATGGTTTAAAAGAAATAGGTGTAAAAAAAGGAGATAGAGTTACAATTTATTTAACAATGATACCTGAGTTGGCATATACAATGCTAGCATGTGCTAGAATAGGAGCGGTTCATTCAATTATTTTTGGAGGCTTTTCAGCTGATAGTATATCTGGGAGAATTAATGATTGTAAATCTGACTACGTTATTACTGCCGATGAAGGTGTGAGAGGCGGAAAAATTATAGACTTAAAAGTGAAAGTTGATGAAGCTCTTTTGAATTGTCCAAATGTTAAGAAGTGTATTGTGGTAAAACGAACTGGAAACAGAATTAATTGGGATGAGAGTAGAGATGTTTGGTATCACGATATTACCAAAAAAGCTTCGAAAAGTTGTGAACCTGAAGAAATGAATGCAGAAGATCCATTATTTATTTTATATACTTCTGGATCTACAGGAAAGCCAAAAGGAGTTTTGCACACGACTGGTGGTTATATGGTTTATGCTTCAATGACTCATCAGTATATTTTTAATTATAAACCAAAGGATATATATTGGTGCACTGCTGATATTGGCTGGGTCACAGGCCACAGTTATATTATTTATGGACCTCTTTCAAATGGAGCAACAACAATTATGTCTGAAGGTATTCCAAATTATCCAGACTGGTCCAGATGGTGGCAAATAGTAGATAAGCATAAGGTAAATATTTTTTATACCGCTCCAACTGCAATAAGAGCAATGATGAGAGAAGGAGATGCTCCTGTAAAGAAAACATCAAGAAAAAGTCTTAAATTACTTGGAACTGTTGGTGAACCAATAAATCCTGAAGCCTGGCAATGGTATTTTAAGACTGTGGGAGACTCCAGATGCCCTATTGTTGATACTTGGTGGCAAACTGAAACAGGTGGAATATTAATTAGTCCACAAACTGGAGCAATAGATTTAAAACCTGGGTCTGCAACAAAACCTTTTTACGGAATCAAGCCAGAAATAGTTGATAAAGATGGCAAAGTTCTAAAAGGAGAGGCACAAGGAAGGTTATGTATAGCTCAATCTTGGCCAGGTCAAATGAGATCAGTGTATGGAGATCACCCCAGATTTATAGAAACATATTTTTCTCAGTTCGATGGAAAATATTTTACTGGAGACGGGTGTAAAAGAGATAAAGATGGTTACTATTGGATAACTGGAAGAGTGGATGATGTTATTATTGTGTCAGGACATAATTTAGGAACTGCAGAAGTAGAGAGTGCCTTTGTTGCTCATTCAAAAGTTGCAGAAGCTGCAGTAGTTGGATGTCCTCATGATATAAAAGGAAATGGATTATATTGTTATGTAACTTTAAATGTAGGAGAAGAGCCTAGTGGAGATTTGGAAAGAGAATTAAAACTATGGGTAAGAAAACAAATTGGTGTGATTGCTACTCCTGATTTTATTCAGTTTGCACCTGGACTACCAAAAACAAGATCTGGAAAAATAATGAGAAGAATTTTAAGAAAGATAGCTGCTAATGAACATGAACAACTTGGAGATACAACAACTTTAGCCGATCCAAGCGTAGTTAAAAGTCTAGTTGATAATAGGAAAAATACTTAGAACTTTATTCTTTCGTTAAATTCTTTTTTAACAATATCCCACTTTAAAATTACTGAGTTTAAAACAATCTTACGATCAAGCTCTTTTAATTCATCAGCTATAGGAGCCCATTTGTATAATGATAGTGCACTAGGATTAAATGGAAGGTCATTATAATAAGTTTTCCAATTAATGTTTTGTAATCTTTCATTAAAATTATTTTTTGCTTCCTCAATAATATCTAGTGGCATTTTATTCGTAGTTTCATCATCTAGAATTTTTAAAAAAATTTCTTTAGCTTTATCAACATCTTGATAATTCAAATTATTATTTAAATAAGAAAATGTAAAAAATGTCAGATCTTGAATAGCAACGGCATAAATATTCCACTTAGCTAAATTTACAGATGCCATAAACTCATCATTTTCAAAATGAAGAACATATCTTGTTCCCATTCTAGTTTTTAAATAGCCATAAAGTGTAACTTGGGTAACCCAGGCTGATTTGGATTGTATGAAATCCTCTAACTCATCTAAATTACTTATTTTTGTCTTTGGTATGAAGGCTTTAAAAAGTGAAAAAAGATAAATCTTAAAATCTTTCCAAGTAAGATCTTTCCAAGTTAATTTGTATTTTGCCATAAAAATAGCTATTTGTTTAATTTATACCCTAAAAACTCCACTAATATTAACAATTTTAATACTTTAAATCTCTTTCATAATGGTTATGGTTTCCGCCAGTTATAACTAAAAGAGGAGAGATAAAAATGTCAAAACAAGCACAACACTGGGAAAAAACCAGAGGATTGTTAATGGTTACATTAGCAATTTGGTTTGTATTCTCAATTGGCATCTTCCTTTTTGGCGCTGAAATGGAGTCCGTTGGTGGACCCTTCGGTTATCCACTGACATATTGGTTTACTTGTCAGGGGTCTCTTGGAATTTTTGTAATCCTAATTTTCTGGTTTGCGAACAGACAAGAAAAAATCGATGAAGAGTTCGGCTTCAGTGAAAAAGGAGATGATTAATGATTAAAGGTAATTTTATAGATAATTTGCCTAAAGTTTATGGAATCTACACAGGTGGATTTTTAGCTTTCATAATCATTATGGCAATTGGCGAACAGATGGGTATGTCAGCAAAAGCAATAGGAATTGCATTCGTTGCTTTTACTGTAGCCATCTACGCTATAATTGGTTATCTATCACGTACAGCACAAGCTGATGCTTATTACGTAGCTGGAAGACAAGTACCGACCGTGTTCAATGGAATGGCGACTGCCGCAGACTGGATGTCTGGTGCATCGTTCGTTGCAATGGCAGGTGGTATTTACTTTAAAGGTTACGGTTATATGGCACTACTTGTAGGTTGGACTGGTGGATACGTATTAGTTGCATCTTTATTAGCACCATACCTAAGAAAATTTGGCTGTTACACAGTTCCAGATTTTATTGGTACAAGATACGGTGGTAATTTAAGTAGATTTCTAGCAGTAGTGGTCTTAACTGTTGCTTCATTTACATATGTAACTGCACAAATTAACGCTACAGGTACTATTGCATCTGTTGCTTTAGATATCCCATTCCAATACGCGGTTTATGTTGGATTAGTAAGTATATTACTATGTTCAATGTTAGGTGGTATGAGAGGGGTAACTTGGACACAGGTTGCACAATATATTGTACTGATAATAGCTTACTTGCTTCCAGTATTTTGGATCAGTAACAAAATGGGTGCGGGTTTCTTCCCACACTTTATGTTGGCTGATGAAGTTGCGAGAATTGCTGATCTTGAAGCCCAATTTGGTTTAGGAACAGTAACAAACTCTGCAGCTGATTTAGCAACTGTACCAAAAGGTTTAGCAGGTATAACTAAAGCTCACTCAGCGGTTAACGCTACACCTTGGGCATTTATTTCATTAGCACTAGCGATGATGATGGGAACAGCTTCATTGCCTCACGTGATGATGAGATATTTTACTACTCCAAGTGTAAAAGCAGCTAGAAAATCAGTAGGTTGGTCTTTATTCTTTATCTTCCTACTTTATTCTTCTGCTCCAATGTTAGCGACACTATCTAAATTGTCATTGATAGATCCTAACTTAGCGACTGGAATTATTGGTAAATCGATAAGTGAAGTTCAAGCGATAGATTGGTATCAAAACTGGAACCAAGCAAACTTAATGTTTGTAAGCGACTTTAACGGAAATGGAACTCTTGAATTAAATGAGTTTTTCATGGGTGGTAAAGCCGTTGTTCTAGCAACTCCGGAAATTGCTGGATTACCATATGTAATCTCAGGTCTAGTTGCTGCTGGAGGTATGGCAGCTGCCATGTCAACAGCCGATGGTTTAATTCTAGCGATTGCAAATGCTTTGTCTCATGACTTGTACTACAAGATCATTGATCCAAAAGCAGAAACTGCAAAAAGACTAGTTGTTGCAAGGGTATTACTTGTAGTAATTGGTTTTGCTGGAGCAACTATTGCAGCAATGGAGATCCAAGGTATCTTGGGTTCAGTAATTTGGGCTTTTGACTTTGCGATGTCTGGATTATTCTTCCCACTTGTACTTGGTGTATGGTGGAAGAGAGCTAACAGAGAAGGTGCTATAGCTGGTATGGCTTTAGGTCTTGCTTCTGGTATGGGTTACCTAATTTGGGTACGAAATGGTGGAAGTGGATTCTTAGGTATTACACAGTTAACCTTTGGTATCTTCGGTTCAGCTGTCAGCTTAGTATCTATGGTTGTGGTAAGTTTAATTACTTCAGAGCCTGATGCTGCTACGCAAAAAATGGTTGATGAGGTTCGAGTACCAGCTGGTAAATCGATCCTTGGCAAACACTAAATAATCTTTTAAAGGGGCGATTAATTTCGCCCCTTTTAATTTCTAACTTTTTAAAATATAAATTTCACAATGTCTGCTAATTTTCATCCTCTAGTCTATATAATTGATTATATTCTTGGAATAATCATGTGGACCTTGATTGGAAGAGTTGCGATGAACATTTTTCAAAGAGAAGACTCTCATTTTTTTTTTATGAGAGTGTTTGTTAAATTCACTAATCCATTAATTTATATTTTTAAACCCATAACCCCTTCATTTATAATACAGCCTTTAGTACCTTTATATGTGGCTTGGTTTTTCTTTATGATAAGATTTTACTTAATGCCATGGATTTTGGGTTATTCTGTAATGGGCATGTTGTCTTTTCCTTTAGAAAGTGAAATTTCAAGACAAATTTATCAATTTTTTAATTCAATTAAATTTTAAAAATTGATACTAGTAAATCTAGCTATCAATGAAAAAAATACAAATTTCACCATCAATTCTATCGGCTGATTTCAGTCAGTTAGGAAATGAAATAAAAAGATTGGAAGAAGGTGGGGCCGATATGATTCATGTAGATGTTATGGATGGTCATTTTGTTCCCAATCTTACAATTGGTCCGCCTGTAATTAAAAGATTACGTAATTGTACAAAGCTACCTTTTGATGTTCATTTGATGATATCTCCAGTACATAAATATATTGAAGATTATTCAAAAGCAGGAGCTGATATAATTACAATACACCCAGAGGCAACAGATAATTTAATAGATTCAATTGATCATATTAGAAAGCTAAATAAAAAAGTTGGAGTTTCTTTAAATCCGGATACTAAATTAAATATTATTGAAAATATCTTAGATAAAATAGATCTAGTTTTAATCATGAGTGTTTTTCCAGGATTTGGTGGTCAAAAATTTATGCCCGAAGTTGTAGAAAAAATTAAAAATTTAAAGAAAATTAGAGATGAAAAAAAGCTCAATTTCGATATTGAAGTTGATGGTGGTATTAATTTTGAAAATAGTAAAATAGTAATTGAGGCAGGGGCTAATATTTTAGTTTCGGGAACAACTATTTTTAAAGAAAATAATGGCAATATAAAAAAGAATATTGATTCTCTGAAATTAGAATAAATAAATGATTTTAAAAAATTCTTTGAATTTTATTAGTGAATTTTTTAATTACTCATCAAATCAAATAAGAAAAGTTTATTTGAGTTCTAGAATTTATAATAAGAAAATATCTAGAATTGATGATAAACTTATCGAATACAAACCTAGTCCAAATCTGCTTGATTGCTTGATAAAATACGACAAAAAAAAAAATAATATTGAAAATTTTTACTTAAATTCTGTTTGGAGCGACGAAAAGATAAAAGAAATTGATTATAAAAAACTTCATAGTTTTTTTTGGTTATTTACAATTGATTTAAAATCTTCAAAAAAAATTACTCAATCAATTATTTTAAATTGGATTGATAATAACCAGAAATATAATTTTAAAAGTTGGGAAATAGATACTTTATCAAAAAGAGTCATAGCTTGGATATCAAATTCAAAACTAAGTTATGATGATAGTGATGAAATTTATAAAGAGAAATTTAATAGCAATATAAAAAAACAGGTTAACCATTTAATTAATGAAATAAATAGATCTAAATGGGTAAATGATAAAATGATTGGTTGTGCTTCAATTATACTATCAGGACTTTCGTATAAAGATGAAAAATACTTAGATTATGGACTAAATCTTTTAAAACAAATTATAAACTCTTCTTTTGATGTACAAAATTTTCCAAAATCAAGAAACTTCAGGCAACTTACATTTTATTTAAAATATTTTATTTTAATAAGAGAATGGCTCAAAGAATCTCAAAATGAAATTCCAGAATATTTGAATGAAATAATTTTTTTCTCAGGACAAAATTATAACTTTATCTGGCAGAATACTAATCAGAACTTATTATTTAACGGAAACCATATAGATTCAAATGCTGATTTTGATAAATATTTAAATTTTCACAACTACAAATTTAAAAATGAAGGTAATGAAAATGGAGGATATGTTATTTTAAAAAACAAAAATGTTATTCTTTCAGTTGATCTAGGATCTTCTCCTCAAAAAAAATTTAGTAGTGATTATCAGTCTGGGGCTTTATCTTTTGAAATTTTTTTTAATAATTGTAAATTAATTTCTAATTGTGGTTATTTCCAAAATTATAAACATCAACTTAATTCCATCTCTAAATCAACTGCAACACATTCTACTCTTGTTTTAGATAACAGATCTTCATGTAAAATGAAAAAAGATACTGATGGTATTTTCAAAGTTGATGAAGAGATAAAAGTTATAAAAAAAAATATTGTATCTGAAAAAAAATATTGGAATATCTCAGGATCTCACGATGGTTACTTAAGAAAATATGGAGTAATTCATCAAAGAGAAATAGAATTTTTCGTAGAAAAAAATAAATTTATTGGAAAAGATAATTTAATTAAGAATAAAAAGTTTAAAAGTTCAAATTTTGAAATTCGATTTCATTTTGAACCTGGAGTTAAAATAACAAAAACCCAAGACGGTAAATCAATTCTCATTGAATTAGAAAATTCTGGATGGAAATTTTTATGTAAAGATCATAAAATTGATGTTGAAACTGGTTTATATTTCGGTAAAAAAAACTCTTTTCTTGAAAATCAAAATATATTTATTTCGGGATTAACTCAAAATGAAAATCAGGAAATTATATGGGAAATAATTAAAGTTTAATGAAAAAAATTAAAACAGCATTAATTTCAGTTCACGATAAAAAAAAATTGAACTTACTTTTAAAAAATCTATATAAACATAAAATCCAAATTATTAGCTCAGGAGGGACTTTTAAAGAAATAAAAAAACTGGGCTATAATTGCATAGAAGCATCAAAATATACTGGTTCAAAAGAAATATTAGATGGAAGAGTCAAGACTCTACATCCCAAAATTCATGCTGGAATTTTGAGTATAAGAAAAAAAAAATCTCATACAAGAGACTTAAAAAAAAATAATTTTCAAGAAATTGATCTTGTTATTGTAAATTTTTATCCTTTTGAAAAAATTTTAGAAAATAAAAATAATCATAAAAATATAATTGAAAATATTGATATTGGAGGACCCACAATGGTTCGAGCTGCTGCTAAAAATTTCAATGATGTCACTGTAATTACTAGCACTGAACAGTATGCTAATTTAATAGAAGAATTAAATTCAAACAAATGTAAAACTTCTTTAGATTTTAGACAAAAAATGTCTGAAATAGCATTTACTGAAACTGCTTATTATGACTCAGTAATATCAAATTATTTTATTTCTAAATCTAAAAAATCATTTCCTAAAAAAAAAATAATTTTTGGCAATCTTATTGAAAATTTAAGATATGGAGAAAACCCTCATCAAGAAGCAGCTATTTATTCATTAAAACAAGATTTAAACATCAAACAACTTAGTGGTAAAAAATTAAGTTATAACAATTATCATGATATATTTTCAGCACTTTTAATCTCTAAATCATTACCCAAAAATATTGGTACAACTATAATTAAGCATGCTAATCCATGTGGAGTCTCAATAAATAAAAATAAACTGGAAAGTTATAAGCAAGCACTTGCATGTGATCCAATAAGTGCATTTGGAGGAATCGTTGCATGTAATTTTAAAATTAAAAATAATTTAGCATTAGAGTTAAAAAAAACATATTTAGAAGTAGTTATTTGTAAAGGAATTGAAAATAATGCCTTAAAAATATTAAAAAGAAAAAAAAACTTAAGAATTATTGATTCAAGCAAACTAGAAAATACTGATTTAAATAATATATCTTCATATTTCAATTTTTTCCTATTACAAAATGCAGATACATTTTCTTTTTCAAAGTCAAACTTTAAAGTAGTTTCTAAAATTAAACCTAGTTTTAAAACTTTAAAAAATTTAATATTTGCATTTAATGTTTGTAGATTTGTAAAATCTAATGCAATTGTTATTGCAAATAAAGATTCAACAATTGGAATTGGATCTGGTCAACCAAGTAGATTGGATAGCTGTGAAATAGCAATAAATAAAATGAATAAATTTTTTAATGAAAAAAGAGGAGATGAAATCATAGCAGCTTCGGATGCCTTTTTTCCATTTGTGGATGGTATAGAAAAATTAGTTCAATCTGGAGTATCGGCTATTATTCAACCATCAGGTTCGATTAGAGATAAAGAGATAATTAAATTTGCAAATAAAACAAATACAGTATTAGTTTTTTCTAAAACTAGACATTTCAAACATTAGAAATTTTATCAATTTTTGCAGCAAGTATAAAGTCACTTTCGTGAAGACCATTTATTGCATGTGTAAATATTTTGATTTTAGCATACCCCCATCCAAACCAAATATCTGGGTGATGACCTTCTATTTCAGCAATGTCTCCTACTTTATTTATAAAACTTTGACTTTCTAAAAAATTATTAAACTTAAATTCCTTAATAAGATAATAAGTTTTGTCATCATCGGACTTTACATCCCAGCCATCAACTTTTTTTAAATACTTATGAATTTCACCTAAATCAAAACTTGGAATACCTCCTTCGCAAGGAATACATTTCTTATCTGCTAAATCACTCATTCTTGTCCTTATTTAATTGGAGCGGGCAATGGGACTTGAACCCACGACCTTCTCGTTGGCAACGAGACGCTCTACCACTGAGCTATACCCGCTTATTTAAAAGTTATTATAGATAGCGATTTTTTTTATTGCAAGCAATAGATAAAATTAAATATCTTTAAAAAGATTATTAAAATTTTTATATTTAAGATTTGATTCTATGGAATCTTTATAAATTGGTTTTCTACTTTGATTTATACTAACAGTTTTAATTGGATTTTTACTTTTATGATGCTCAAGACACTTTTGCTCAAATTGTAAATTACAAAAATTTAATAAATTTCTAATTTCTATTTCTTGATTTTTAACCAAATCTTCATAATTAATTTCATAGATTTTTTTATCAAATTTACTCTTCCAAAAATCCATCATTTCTCTATATATTTTTAAATATTTTTGAATATTATCTATATCATAAGTCCACTCAGTTCTATTTCCACCAAATAAATTTTTATAAATTGATAAACAATTATCTTTGATATTTCTTTTTATATGGATAATTTTTGAATCTGGAAAAAGAAAAGAAATAAAACCAATCCAAAAAAAATTGGAAGGAGCTTTATCAATTTTTATTTTATCTGAATCAAAATAATCGTAATTTTTCCCTAGTTTTAAAGAAATTTCTTTTAAAATTTCTAAATTAATTTTATTTTCTTTCTTCAAATTTTTTAAAAATTCATCTTTAACTAAATTTTTAAAAAAAAATACATTTAAAACTATAGATTCCCCAACTCCATAAGTTTCTGAATGAGCTGATAAAATTTGATGCAATAGTGTAGTTCCAGATCTTGGAAGTCCAACAATAAATATTAACTTTTTCTTATAAAAATTATTATTTATATTTTCTTTAAAGCTTATATTTGAAAATATCTCTTTGTTTTTATCTAAGAAGAACTCCTCATATCTTAAAGGATTTCCAATAACCAATTTGTTTCTTTCTTTATTAGCTAATTCTATATATTTAAAAGCTTTTTCATAATCTTTTTGATCTTCATAAGATTTTGCCATTGCAAAAAATAAAGGATGCTTATTAAGTTTATCAAATTCTTTATTTTTTATTTTTTCTAAAATTAATTTTTGATGATCTTTTCTTTCAGAATAATTAATAATATTGCTTAGTCTGTAGTCTGCAGCAAATAATTTTGGATTCTTTTTTGAAGCTAAAGATAAATATTCCTCAGCTTTTTTAAATTCACCAATTACAGAATATGTATTTGCTAATCTCATAATTATATTTTGAAAGTCTTTATTTTTTTTGTAAATTTTCTCAAAAATAAAAATTGCTTCTTTAAAGCTATTTTGATCAATTTTAAGTTCTCCATAGTATAGTTGTGCAAATAAATTTTCTGGCTCTATATCTATCGCTTTTTTCAATAATTCTTCAGATCTTTGTAAATCATTTATTATTCTTGATATTCTTCCAAGATTAATTAATGCAAAACTATTTTTTGGATCTAATTCTAAGGATTTAGTATAAATAATTTCTGCATCATAAATTTGATTTTTTTTTTCCAATGAAGATCCTAGAAAATTATAAAAAATTTGAATTTTTGGGTATTTTTTTATTAATATTGATGATCTTTTAATTATTTCATCAATATTATTCATTTCAGATAAAATATTTAGATTATTTATTTCTGATTTAATTAATTCTAAATTTTTATTCATTTTAATAGTATATTATCAGATAATAATTTAATAAAAATTTATGAAAAAAAAAATTGATCATTTACCAAACAAAATACCAGTTTTTCCATTATCTAATTTTATAATTTTTCCAAGAACAACTGTACCTCTTAATATTTTTGAACCTAGATATATTGATATGGTTGATGATGCAATGAAAAGCAACAGAATAATAGGCATGGTACAACCAAAAAAATCTAATCAGAATATACCTTTGCTTTATAATATTGGTTGCGCAGGTAAAATTACAAGTTTTAACGAAACAAATGATGGAAAATACTTAATTGTTTTAGCTGGAATTAGTCGCTTTAAAATAATTGAAGAATTAAAAAATGATAAACTGTACAGAGAATGTTCTATAAGTTTTGATGATTTTCATTATGATCTTGAAGAGAATAAAGAAGAAATAAAATTTTCAGATCTTGAACTTATATTTAAAGAATTAAAATCATTATTTATCAAGCAAGGTTATATAATTAATTGGAAAGATCTTGAGAAACAAAGCTTAGATCAAACAATTAATACTCTTGCAATGGCGTCTCCGTTCTCTTTAGAAGAGAAGCAAGTTCTCCTGGAAACAATTAATCTAAATGAAAGAAAGAAAAAATTAGAAGAAATTTTGACAACTTATACTGTTGATAATTTTAGCAATAAAACTCTTCAATAATTAAAAAAAATTCCTTTATCTGCAAATTTTGTTGAATATTTTTTAAATAGACTATTGCTTTCTAAAAGATTAAATAATTTTTTTGAATATAAATTACCAAAATTATTATCAAATTTAAAAAACTCATGAATAAAATCTATAGCATTGGAAAAAATATAATTATAGTGTTTAGTTTTGTTTTGGAATTCTACCAAAACCGAATTATCTATGGGTAACCCAAGATTAATTCTTAAATCTATTAAATTCAATAATACTTTTATATCTCTAATTGTCATATTAAGACCTTGGCCTGCCAAAGGATGTATCTTATGTAAGTTATCACCAAAGCATAAAATTTTTTTATGATAATAATTTTTTAATATTGAGCTTTTTAATTTAAATTTTTCAAGTTTTGAAAAAGAATTAATTTTGTATTTTCTATTATAATTTAAAATTAATTCTTTAACTCTGGTATCTTTTATAACATTATTCTGATCTAATACTGAATACACAATTGAAGTTTTACTATTTGAACATGGTAAAAATGCTAAAGGTCCAAATTTAGTAAATATTTGATGCGCAGTATTATTTTTACATACTTTATGTTCAATTAATGAAGTAAATGCCAAACTTTTATAATCTTTTTCATTTCTTTTAAAAAATAATTTTTTAGATATTTTATTTTTTTCATTGAAATTAATAATTAAATCATAATTATCTTTTTCTTTAAGGATAGAATTAAAAAAGGAAGGATTTTTTATTTTATTTTGCTTTATATACTTATTTTTTTTTATATTAGTGTACAAAAATTTAATTAAATCTGTATGCTTTATAATGTAAAAAATTTTATCATTCTTCGATCCAAAATTAAGTATCTCATTACCTTTTTCTATTTCATTAAAAATTTTAATTTTATTAATAGGCCAAGACTTTTTGTTAATATTGATTTTTTCTTTAATTAAATAATTAAAATTATTTCTTGATATGCCTAAAGTTCTGGAAATCGATTTTTGTTTTTTTTTAGGTTCTTCATATATTGATACTTTAATTTTCCTATTAGCCAAAACATTAGCTAGTATTAAAGTTGATATACCATTACCTATTAAGCATACGTTCATAATTAAAATTTAATTTTAACAATAAATATTAAATGATACAAAGTTACAAATTAGATTTTTTAAAAATGGATATAAAAAACATAAGCAAAAAAACCCTTGGTTTTACTATAAAAAGAGTAGCCGAGATTATAGGTATTTTTTTTATAATTATAGGAATTTTGCTTTTTCTTGCCTTATTTAGTTATTCACCCGAGGATCCAAATTTTATATTCACAGAAAATACAAATGTAAAAAATTTATTAGGTTTTAAAGGAAGTTATGCTTCAGATTTATTTTTCCAATCAGTTGGTTTAATTGCATTTTTTATATCTTTCACAATATTTTTTACAGGAATAAATCTTATTAAAAATAAAAAATTTTTGGTTATTATTGAAAATACTTTTTATTTAATAGCCTATAGTATTTTTGGATCACTATTTTTTAATACTTTTTATCCAGACTCTTTTTGGCTTTCAATAAATGGCAATGGGGGATTTGTTGGAAATTTTTTACAAAATACCTTTTTGTCAAATTTAATAAATATAAATAAAAATGTATCCTATTATATTTTATTAATATTTATTATTTTTTTATTTCAAGCAAGTATAAATTTTAGTATTTCATTTTTAAAAAAAATTTTTATATCTTTGTTTGTTAAGATTAAAAAAAACAATGAAGATAAATTAGAAAAATTTGATGATACCCAAGATATTATTCAAACAGTTTCGGAAGATAGTGAAAAATTAATACAGGAGGATTTGCCATTTAATAAAAAACATTCTGAAAATAAACT
Source organism: uncultured Pelagibacteraceae bacterium (assembly GCA_902587435.1). Lineage (GTDB taxonomy): Bacteria > Pseudomonadota > Alphaproteobacteria > Pelagibacterales > Pelagibacteraceae > Pelagibacter. Next base: position 31,179 of record CACILF010000007.1, on the reverse strand, counting down.
TAAATATAAATTTAAATTACCTTCTATTGATTTTTTAAAAAAACCAACCAAAGCAGAACGTGATAAAAGTTTATCAGAAGATAAAATAGATGAAAAAACTCTAGAGAAAATACTTTTAGATTTTGGTGTTGAAGGAAATATAAAAAAAGTTAGTCGTGGTCCAGTTGTTACTCTAAATGAATTTGAGCCTGCTGCGGGAATAAAAGTTTCTAAAATTATCAATTTATCAGAGGACATTGCAAGAAATACAAGTTCTGAGTCAGCAAGAATTGCAACTATTCCTGGAAGCAATACTATTGGTATTGAACTTCCTAATACTTCAAGAGAAAATGTTTATTTAAGTGAAATTATTTCAAGTACAAATTTTTTAAAAAAAGAAATTAAACTTCCTATAGCACTTGGCAAAAGTATATCGGGTATTCCAATAGTTGGAGATTTAACTTCTATGCCTCACTTGCTAATTGCTGGAACAACTGGTTCAGGAAAATCGGTTTGTATTAATACAATAATTTTATCATTACTATACAAGCACAAATCTGAAAAATGCAAATTTATTCTTATTGATCCTAAGAAACTAGAATTATCTCCATACGAAGGCATACCACATTTATTATGCCCTGTAATTACAGAAGCAAAAAGAGCTGCTTCAGTTCTAGGTTGGGTGGTTAAAGAAATGGAAAGTAGATACAGATTAATGACTAGGGAAGGTGTGAGAAATATAGATGGATATAATTCTAAACATAAACTTCCTATGCCTTATATAGTTGTAATTGTAGATGAAATGTCTGACCTTATGCTTGTCGCAGGAAAGGAAATTGAAGGATATATCCAAAAATTATCACAAATGGCAAGAGCAGCAGGAATTCATATAATAATGGCGACTCAAAGACCAAGTGTTGATGTTATAACTGGAACAATAAAAGCTAATTTTCCGACTAGAATATCTTTTCAAGTTACATCAAAGATAGATAGTAGAACAATTCTGGGAGAACAGGGTGCTGAACAACTTTTGGGCAAAGGTGATATGCTTTATATGTCTTCTGCAAATAAAATAGTTAGAATTCATGCTCCTTATGTTTCTGAGAATGAAATCGAAAAAATAAATAATTTTTTAAGATCACAAGCAGAACCAGATTATGTAGATGAAATATTAAACTTTGCTGATGAAAAAGAAGTTGGGACTAACCTTTTAGATAATGATAATAAAGATGAACTATACAATAGTGCCTTGGAAATAATAAAATCAGAAGGGAAAGCATCTACTTCTTTTTTGCAAAGAAAGTTACAAATTGGCTATAACAGAGCAGCTAGAATCATTGATATGATGGAGGCCAATGGCGAAGTTAGCAAAGCTAACCATGTAGGTAAAAGAGAAGTTTTAAAATGATAAAAAAAATATTTTTATTTTTTTTTTTATTTAGTTTTAATGGTTATTCTTATGCGTCAGTAGAAAATAAAATTATTAATAATTTTAAAAAAATAAATAATATTAGTTTTAATTTTAAACAAATAATAAATGAAAAAACAGAAGAGGGTAATTGCATAATTCAATATCCAAAGAAAATTAATTGTAAATATAATAATTTAAAAAAGAAATTAATTGTATCAAATGGAAATTCTCTAGTAATTAAAAACCAAGCTAGTAAAGGATATTTTACATATCCCTTAGAACAAACCCCTTTAGGATTAATTTTAGATAAAGAGCTATTAATACAAAAAATAAAAAAATTAAAAGCAGAATTTATTAATGAAAAATACTATTTATTTAGTATGAAAAATAACGATAATATAATTAATATCTTTTTTGATAAAAACTCTTACGATTTAATTGGTTGGCAGACAGAAGATATATATCAAAATTTAGTTGTTACATATATTTTTAATGCAAAGAAAAACTCAAATATTAATAATAAAATATTTAAATTACCGCAGCCAGACTAACTTATCATAAGTTTAAAGTTTCAGATTTAAAAATTTTCATTCCTCTAGATAAATAATTTTTTAAGGCATTCTTATGATCTAAAGAGCATGTATGTACCCATATTCTTTTTGCTCCAAAATTAAATGAAGTTTTGATAGCTTCTGACAATAAATATGCTCCAAATTGTTTTCCAATATACTCTTCCAATATTCCAAAATAAGCAATTTCACAGTCTAATTTATCTTTATTAAATATACTTTCAAAATATCCAATATAATCCTCATTATTTTTTAGGACAAATGTGCTTACACCTAGGGTATCCAAATAATTTGTCCAAGACTTATCTGTCCATATCAATCTATCTGTCCATCTATGTTTTTTTCCAATTTCTTTATAAAAAAATTTATTTAATTGAAAATCAGGTGGATTAACTTTTTCTAAATATAAATCATTTAATGGTTTATTTTTTGTTACTAATTCGTCTATAGATCTAATTTCAAGATAATTTCTTTTTACTTGATTATTCACTCGACAATTTTCCCAACTTTTTCACCTCCAAATATATGAAAATGTAAGTGTGGAACCTCTTGTCCTCCATGCTCACTCACATTTGCTATTGTTCTGTAACCTTTTCCTATATCTGAAGAAATATTCAGTTTTTTAGCAATAATATTAATACCTTTAATAAGTCCTACTATTTCATCAGAAGTTGCTTTTGAGGTAAAGTCATCTAAATTGACATATTTTCCCTTGGGAATTACAAGTGCGTGAATTTTTTTTTGAGGATTTACATCATAAAAAGATAACACATACTCATCTTCATAAATTTTTTCACAAGGTATTTCATTTCTAAGAATTTTAGCAAATATATTATTATTATCGTAACTCATTTTTTCCTTTTGTTTAATTCTTCCATTACATCTTCAATTCTAATTTCATTTGACTCAAGATACATTATTAGATGATAAAATACATCAGCAGCTTCATGGATTTTGTTTGAATTTTTCTCTACAGATTCAATTAATTCATTTATTTCTTCTAAAACTTTTTCTTTACTTAAAGATTTATCGCTTAAAAGTTTATTAGTATAGGAACCATCTACAGGATTGTTTTTTCTATCTCGTGCAAGTTTAAACAAGCTTTCTAATGTATCTAGCATGCTAAATCCTAACTGGAATTCCTTTTGAGTTCAAATATTCTTTCGCCTCTTTAACAGAATATTTGCCATAGTGGAATATAGATGCAGCTAAAACTGCACTAGCGTTCCCAAGTTTTATTCCATCAACTAAGTGATCTAAATTACCCACTCCTCCTGATGCGATTACTGGAATATTTACTTTAAATGAGATCTTAGACATTAAATCAATATCATAACCAACCTGAGTTCCATCTCTATCCATTGATGTTACTAATAATTCTCCAGCTCCACTGTCTTCCATTTTTTCTGCAAATTCTAATGCATCAATGCCTGTATTATTTCTTCCACCATGAGTAAAGATTTCCCATTTCTCTCCATTTTTTTTGGCATCTATTGCAACAACAATACATTGTGATCCAAATTTTTTTGAACTTTCAACCACAACTTTAGAGTTTTGTACTGCAGCTGTATTTATAGAAACTTTGTCTGCTCCACAGTTTAACAATTTATTAATATCTTCAACACTTCTAACGCCTCCACCCACAGTTAAAGGTACAAAGCATTTCTTAGATGTTTTTTCAACTACATCATAAATTGTATCTCTATTTTCATTTGAAGCAGTAATATCTAAAAAACATATTTCGTCTGCACCACCATCACTATAAATTTTAGCTTGTTCGACTGGATCACCAGCATCTTTTAAATCAACAAAATTAATACCTTTAACTACTCGACCATTTTTAACATCCAAACACGGTATTATTCTATTTTTAAGCATCTATTTCTTTCACAAGTTCTTCTAATTTTATATCACCATCATAAATTGCTTTGCCAACTATTATACCTTCAATATTTTTTAAACTCTTTGCCTTTTTAATATCTTCAATTGAAGAAACTCCACCAGATATAATCACTGGACAATTTGATTTATCTGCAACTTTTTCTGTTTCCAGAAAGTTTGGACTGTGTTTAGTCCCATCACGATTTATATCAGTATAAATTAATCTACTAGCACCAAAATCATTTACCTCTTCTAAATAATCTAAAGTTAATTTATTAGAATTTTCCTTCCATCCAGATACAGACAAATATCCATTTTTAGCATCTAGGCCTAAAGCAATTTTATTTGAAAATTTTTCACATGCTTCTTTCAAAAAATTTTTATCTTTTATTGCGGCACTTCCTAAAATGACTTTTTCAACTCCAACATCAATATATTTTTGAATACTCTCAAAATTTCTAATTCCACCACCTATTTCTATTTTAAGATCAAATTTACTCACTATTTCTTTAATAATATCTAGATTTACTGTTTCACCTTTTAAAGCTCCATCTAAATCAACAATATGTAAATTTTTAAATCCATGATCTTTATATTTGCTAGCTTGTTCGACTGGAGACATATCATATTCAGTTTTATTATCAAAATCTCCTTTGACTAATCTCACACATTTTTTATCTTTAATATCTATTGCTGGAAAAATTTTCATTTTAAATTTTTTATGACGTCTTCCTTTTTTTTTCCTGTTCTTATAAATTTATAAAATTATTAATTATTTTAAGTCCTATTTTATCACTTTTTTCAGGGTGAAATTGAGTTCCAAATATATTTTCCTTTTCAATAGAACAAACAATATTTGATGAATAATCTGTTGTTGCAGAAATTACATTTTTATCTTTTGGAATAAATTCATAACTATGTACAAAATACATATGAGAATTATTTTCTATATTTTTAAAAATCTTACTCTCTTTAATAATATTTATCTGATTCCAGCCAATGTGAGGAAGTTTATATTTTCCATTTTGATTATCTATTTTTGATACCTCTCCCGATATCCAACCCAAACCTTTTGTGTCTGTTTCTTCATAACCAATATCTGCAAACATTTGTAAACCTACACAAATTCCAAGAAGTGGTTTTTTGTTTGTAATTGCAAATTCATTTAAAGTATCTACTAAACCATTGATATTATTTAAAGCATCAACACAACTCTTAAACGAACCCTGGCCTGGTAAAACCAATTTATCGCTAGATTTGATCTTATTTAAGTCTGAGGTTACCTCGATATTTACTTTGTCTTTAGCAACTTCTTTAAAGGAGTTTATTACAGAGCTAATATTGCCCGAGTTATAGTCAACAATTGTGACATTCATTAAATTTATAAAGAACCTTTTGTGGAAGGAATTGTATTTTTATTTCTTGGATCCATCTCTAACGCAACTCTCAATGATCTTGCTAAACCTTTAAAGCAAGACTCAATTATGTGGTGGCTGTTATCACCATAGATATTTTCAATGTGTAAAGTAATTCCTGCAGCTTGTGAAAATGCTTGAAACCATTCTTTGAATAGTTCTGTATCCATTTCACCAAGTTTTTCCACTTTAAGCTTAACTTTCCAAATTAAATAAGGTCTGTTTGAAACATCAATTGCTACTCGTGTTAATGTTTCATCCATTGGTATCATTGCATGAGCATATCTTTTAATTCCTATAAATTTCTTTGAAGCTTTTTTCAAACATTCACCAATAGCTATCCCTGTATCTTCTGTAGTGTGATGTAAGTCAATATGAGTATCTCCCTTAGCTTTTATATTCATATCCATAGAAGAATGCTTTGATAATTGCTCAAGCATATGATTTAAAAATCCTATACCTGTATCAACTTTGTACTTGCCCTTGCCATCAATATTTAAATCAACGCTGATACTAGTTTCTTTGGTCTTCCTACTTATTTTTGCTTTTCGCTTCATAATTTAAAAAGGGTATATATCTATTATTGAATTATGGCAATAATACTAGACCTGGGCTTGAACTATTGAATTTAGTATCCATTTATAAGGTATGACAACAATAGTATTAGTAAGAAAAAACAATGAAGTAGTGGTTGCTAGCGATGGACAAGTAAGTATGGGAAATACTGTTATCAAAAGCACCGCAAATAAAGTAAGAAAAATTGAGAAAAGAAATGTGATTGCAGGTTTTGCTGGGTCTACAGCAGATGCCTTAACTTTATTTGAACGGTTAGAGTCTAAATTAGAAAAACATGCAGGAAATCTTGCAAGAGCAGCTGTTGAATTGGCTAAAGATTGGAGAACTGACAAATATTTAAGAAGATTGGAAGCCTTAATGGCTGTTGGAGATAAAGAAAAAAGCTTTATAATTTCTGGAACTGGTGACGTTCTTGAGCCAGAAGGTAACGTAATAGGAATCGGTTCTGGAGGAAATTATGCATTAGCTTCAGCAAAAGTTTTAATGGATACTGATCTATCTGCGGAGGAAGTTGCAAAAAAAGCAATTAAAGTCGCTTCTGAAATTTGTGTATTTACTAATGATAATATTAAAATAGAAAAAATATAATGGAAAATTCAAACGTAACACCTTTGGTGCCTAAAGAAAAATCAGATAAAAAAGAAATTTTAAATTCTCTATCTCCAAGAGAAATTGTCTCTGAGCTAGATAGATTTGTAGTTGGACAGAAAAATGCAAAAAGAGCTGTAGCAATTGCTCTTAGAAACAGATGGAGAAGGCAAGCTTTAACAGGTGAAATGAAAGATGAGGTTTTGCCAAAAAATATTTTAATGATGGGTCCTACTGGAGTTGGAAAAACAGAAATATCTAGAAGACTTTCAAAATTAGCTGAGGCACCTTTTGTTAAAGTTGAAGCAACAAGATTTACTGAGGTTGGTTATGTTGGAAGAGATGTTGAACAAATAATCAGAGATCTTTTAGAAATAGCTATTGCTATGGAAAAAGTAAAAAAAAGAAAAGAAGTACATGCAAAAGCACAAAAACTAGCAGAAGAAAGGGTTTTAGATGCTTTAGTTGGAAATAAAGCAACTGTTGCTACGAGAGAAAGTTTTAGAAAAAGATTAAGAAGTGGAGATTTAGACAATAATGAAATTGAAATAGATATTAATGAAGCAGGTCAAATGCCCCAGTTTGAGATTCCTGGAATGCCTGGTGCAAACGTTGGAATGATTAATATTTCAGAAATGTTGGGAAAATCAATGGGAGGAAAATCTAAAAAGAAAAAAATGTCAGTGAAAGAGTCCCATGAAATTTTAATTAATGAAGAATCCGATAAATTAATTGAACAAGATAAAATAGTAAAAGCAGCAAAAGATTCTACAGAGAATAACGGAATAGTATTTTTAGATGAAATAGATAAAATTTCAGCTAGAACTGACCGTGTTGGTGGAGATGTATCACGAGAAGGTGTTCAAAGAGATTTGCTACCTCTTATAGAGGGAACAACTGTTAGTACTAAATATGGAACGGTTAAAACAGATCATATTTTATTCATCGCGTCAGGTGCCTTTCAATTAGCAAAACCATCAGATTTACTTCCAGAACTACAAGGTAGATTACCAATTAGAGTTGAGTTAGATGCTTTGAATAGTGAAGATTTTAAAAGAATACTCAAAGAACCAGACAATAGTTTAATAAAACAATACAAGGCTTTATTGAAAACTGAAAACGTTGATTTAGAATTTTCAGACGACGGCATCGATATGATTGCAAATTTAGCTTATGAAGTAAACTCAAAAGTTGAAAATATTGGGGCAAGAAGATTACATACAATAATCGAAAGAGTTTTAGATGAGATTAGTTTTACTGCAACAGATAGAAGTGGAGAAAAAATAAATATCGACGCAAATTATGTTAAAAATAATTTGGGCGATATAGTTAAAGATACTGATTTATCCAAATTTATTCTCTAAAATTTATTTGTAAATAAAGCTAACATTTCCAAGTTTTCCAAAATCCGCCATTACTTCATCTCCTTTTTTAATAGGAATAGCTGGAGTGCAAGTTCCCGTACTTATATAAGAATTTTTTGGCAATGATTTTCCTGATAAAGCCAGGTTATTAATTAACCATGTTAAAGAGTTAATCGGATTACCCATAACATTATTTGAGTTTCCTTTATCTATTAATTTTCCATTAATTAAAAGATCAACTGAATGATTATTAAAGTTAATAGAATTTAAATTACTCATTTCTTCTCCATAGATCCAATGAGCATGAACAGCATTATCAGCAATTAAATTTTTAACTCCTACAACTGTCCAATCCTTGAATCTTGAGTCAACTAATTCTATTGATGGCAAAACAGCAAATATAAATTCACAAATGATCTCGGGCTTATAAGGTGCTTTTGAAATATCTATTTCATCTTTAATTAAAAATGAAAATTCTGGTTCAACAAAGGGGCTAAAATAGTTTTCTGAATTAATTGTGCACTTAGATTTTGATATATTTTTTGAAAACATATTTCCAAAAAAAGACTCATTAATATTTAATTGAACTTGCGCGGCTTTATTTGTGCAGCCTATTTTTTTCCCAATTAATGAATTATTATTATCAGCTTTAAGATATTTATTAACCAACTCATCTTGTATTTTATAAGCTTCTTTTAAACTTTGGGGAGTGCAGTCTTCAGGTAGTTTTTCAATTTTTTTTAAATTTATCCTTGCATTGTATAAAACTTCTGCAGCTTTATTTATTTTTGAAATATCCATTATTTTATTTTTTTTAAAAAAATATTAAATGTTCCTTGACTTGTATCATTTACAGAATCAAAATCTAATTCTTTAACTTTTTTCATAAGCTCAGAATTATTTTTTATATAATTAGGAACAGAATATTTTAAAATACTTAAATCCTTTGACAAATAAGGATCTTCTTTGTTTTTAGATCTTGAACCTTTGCCCGTAATAACTTGAATGCTTGTTATTCCTTCTAGAAAACATTTTATAATAAAATCACTAATAGCTATGTTTGCATTTTCTAAAGTATAACCATGAAGATCGATTGATCTTTTTTTTGGAATCTCTTCAATTTTATTAATATTTATATCTTTATTTTTTAATTTTTCGTCACTTTCTATGAATCTTTTCCAATCTTCTTTATCTTGATCTGAAATTTTTTTTGTCAATTATGCTTGAGTATCAATTAATAACCAATTTGGACTTAAAGATTTAATATCTCGAGAAAACTTCCACGTATCATAAACTTTTTTAACTTTTTTTGGATCCCCTGAAACTAACTTCTTATCTTTGTCTTGTACACAGGATATTATTTCACTTACAAAATCAACTGTGACTTCAAACATATTATTTATTTGACTATAATTTTTTATATCAGCTGAATTTATACCAATAAAAGTTGTCTCGGATGTTAAGCCTTTTTTTCTTCTTTCAGAAATAGCTTCGGTAAATTCATTAAAAACTTTTTTATCTAGTAGACTTTTTATTTTTTTTAGTTCGCCTGATGAAAAACTTGTAATTATGGATTCATAGGCAATTTTTGCACCTTTTAAAAAATCAGCTTTGGCTTTTTCATCAAAATTATTTTCATCTATTTTTTGAGTTTCTTGTTTTTTTGTTGAAAAATCATGAGGAAAAGTAGTTCCCATATTCTCTTCATGCCCAGTTTTTTTTCCTAAAATTCCTCTTAATCTAAGGAAAATAAAGCCAGCAATCATTGCTAAAAGTATTATATCAATGTATTCAAAACTATAATTCATAAGTGAATAATATTTACTATGTTGCTTAATTTCAACTGACAAATTAGATTAAAGACAAATGAACTCATTAATATTCCTTATTTTATTAGTACCAGTCATTGAAATTTATCTTTTTATTAAGATTGGGTCTCAGATCGGAGCTTTTAACACAATTTCACTTATTTTCATTACTGCAATAATAGGACTTTATTATGCAAAATATGAAGGTTTAAATACTTTAAAATCAGCTATGAAACAAGTTGTACAAAATGAAGTTCCAATTTATGAAATAATTTCTGGTGCTGCCTTGGCTTTTGCTGCTTTTTTAATGATTCTACCTGGATTTCTAACGGATATTATTGGACTTTTAATTATTTTTCCTTGGACGCGTAAAATATTTTTTAAAAAAATTTCAAAAAAAAATTATAAAAACAAAAAAAACTTTATTGAAGGTGAATACGAAGATATAGATGATAAAAATTAAAAATGTCAAAACAATTTAAAATAATTTCTCAATTTGTAAAAGATATGTCTTCAGAAACGCCAGATGTGGAAACTTATTTTTATGTAAAAGAATATTTAAAGAATTATAATTTAGATATTGATATAAAAACTAAACCAATAAAAAATAGAATGATCGAGATTGATACGAAACTTTCTTATACAGATAAAGGGAAAACGAAAAATAAATCTTATTTTGAAATAACTTATGCTTCAATAGTAAAAATAGATGAACAAATTAAAGATCGAAAAATAATTGAAAAAATAATTTTGTGTGACGTTCAAAAAGAAATTTACCCTAATCTAGAAAAAATTTTTATAAATTTATTAAGTAACTCAGGATTCCCAGGTATTAAATTTGGAAAAAAAGTAGATTTTGAAAAATTATACAATCAAAGACTTAACTAAAATAATTTTTTTTAAGAAAATTTTTTAGAAAATTTTTATGTAACTTTACTTCTTCTTCGGAAGGTTTGATTATTTTTTTTGAATAATTATTTGCAATTTCAAATTTAATATCTGTATTGTCTACATCCCCAGAAAAAAAGTTTAACGAAGGTTCTTTTTGATCAATTAAATTTATATAAACTTTTGTTAATAATTCACAGTCAATTAATGCGGTATGTTTTTTTCTTTTTGAGTTATCTATTCTAAATCTTTTACACAGAGCATCTAAACTAATTTGAGATCCTGGAAATTTATCTCTAGCTATATCCAATGTATCAATTACATTTTTTATATCTATTTTTTCTTTTCCAGCTATTTGAAGTTCATTATTCAAATGAGAAATATCAAATTCTGCATTGTGTATAATCAATCTTTTATCTTTTATAAATAAAAGAAACTCATCAGCTATTTCTCCAAATTTTTTTTTATCTGCCAAAAACTTATCTGTGTATCCATGAACTTCTAATGCTTTTTCAGAAACTTTTCTTTCAGGATTTAAATAACAGTGAAAATTATTTGAATTAGGAATTAAATTATCTAACTCAATACACCCTATCTCAACAATTCTATGTCCATCTTTTACTGATAGGCCTGTGGTTTCTGTATCTAAAACTACTTCTTTCATTTATATAAAATTTTGGTTTTTATTAACTTAACACTTTTTTTAACTGGCTTCATTTTAAAATTATTTTTAATAATGAAATTTGCTACTTTCTTTTTATAATCTAGCGATAATTGAAATTTTTTTAATAATTTAATTATTTTTAAATTAAAGTTTTTTCTTTTTTTAAAATTTTTAATAATCTGTTTTCTTTTTGCATCTACATAGATAAGAATAAAATCTTCATTTTTTATTTTATTTTCTAAAAGCAAAGGAATATCCAAAACAATCATTTTCTTTTTTTTATTTTTATTAATAAATTTATTCATTTCAACACGCACAATAGGGTGCACTATTTTATTTATTTTTTTTAAATTTTTTTTGTTTGATAGTATTAATTTAGAAATTTCTTTTTTATTTATTGGAAAAGAAAGTACATCGTTTGGAAAATTTTTTTTTAATATCTTAAAACAATTTTTATTATTTTTATATATTTTGGATACTTCTATATCTGCATTAAATACAGGATATCCAAATTGATTTGCTACAAATGTCTTCCCAGACCCAATATCTCCTAAAATGCCAATTTTTATCATTTAAATTAATTTTATTGTTTCGTCATCTAGTTTTGGCATTACTTTATTCCAAATAGTAAATGATTGATGAGCTTGATATATAAACATCATTTTTCCATTTTCTGTTTTATTGCCAAATAATTTTGCTCTTTTTAAAAAAAGAGTTTCTTTTGGATTATAAATAACATCATAAAAATATTTATCAGGACCATTCGCAGAATAATCAAAATTTAGACCATCTTCATTTTTTAAACCAATACTTGTTGCATTTATAATCATATCAAAATCTATTCTTTCGCCCCACTCAACTATTTCAAGATCTTTAAATAAATTTTTTAAGCTTTCTGCTTTTTCTTTAGTTCTGTTGGTAAGTGAAATTTTTGAAACTTTCATTTTTCTAAGAGCATAAATTATTGAGGGAGCCACACCCCCAGCACCTAATATAAAAATTTTTTTATTATTAAGATCAAATTTGGCATACTTAATTGCCAATTCAAACCCAGCTATATCTGTGTTGTGACCAATTATATTTCCATTTTGTAGATAAATTGTGTTAACCGATTGCGTTTCTTTTGCTTCAGGGCTTAATTCGTCTAAAAACGGAATAATTGCTTTTTTAAATGGTACTGTAACATTAATACCATTTATTTTTTCCTCTTTAACTTCAGAAATGATACTTTTTAATTCACTCTCATTAAGCTTTTTTTTATCATAGATAGCTTCAATATTATTTTCTTTTAACCAATGGTTGTGAAGTTTTGGTGACAATGAGTGTTCAATAGGATTTCCTATAACTAAATATTTTTTCATGATAAATTGCTTAAGTATTCCTTAATTTTGTTAATAGGAAGGCCCATAATGGTATTTTCATCACCCTCTATTTTTGAAAATAAAGATCTGCCCTCACCCTCTATTTGATAGACATTGTAAGCATATAGTGCTTCATCAGTAATTTTTGACAAATATTCTTTAAGTTCTTTAACTGTCAAATTTTTCATTGTTAAAGTTGCTTTATCTGTGTAATTCCAAATCATAGAACCGTTTTTTGATATACAAATAGAACTTATTAAATAATGAGTTTTGCTATTAAGTTTTTTTAATATTTGAAATGCTTCTTCCCTACTTTTTGGCTTTGAAATTAGTTCACTATTTATGTCTATAACGCTGTCTGCTCCAAGCACAATTTCATTATTAAACTTTAAACTTATTTTATTGGCCTTTAGTTCTGCTAAGTTTTTAGATATCATTTCTGGACTAGCATTTTCTTTCATTAAACTTTTTTTTGCTAAATCCTCATCTACATTTGATGGGAAAACTTTACATTCAATTCCATTTTGATCTAAAATTTTTTTTCTAACTTTGCTACTGGATGCGAGAATAATTTTATGCATTTTGATTTTTTATTTCATATATTTTTATAATTGAAGCTGCGGTTTCCTCTACTGATTTTCTAGTGACATCAATAACTGGCCATTGATATTTTTTGAAAGTTTCTTTCGCTTTTTTAATTTCAGTTTCTATTTTATCAATATTTGTATAATCCGTACCATGTTCTTCTTTTAATGCGTTCATTCTATTTTTTCTAACATCAATTAATCTTTTAGGTTCAACTGTTAGACCTACTACACATATTAATTTTGGATTTTTTTTTAGAACTTCGGGTATTGAGTTTTCATTAATTATCGGTATGTTTGAAGTTTTATAACCCCTATTTGCAAGATATATAGATGTTGGCGTTTTTCCTGATCTACTAACCCCAAGCAAAATAATATCTGCTTTTTCTAAATCTTTAATCATTTTTCCATCATCATGTGTCATTGTAAATTGAATAGCTTCTATTCTTTTAGAATTTTCTTCGAAGGTGTGTTGTCCGCTAGGTATGTGGGAGGCGCTTTGATTTAAAATTTTTGAAAAATTCGATATTAGATCTCCAAGAACACTAAAACACGGGATGTTTAATTTCTTAGAGCTCTCTTCTAAATGTTTTGCAAGTTTATCATCTACAATTGTGTATAGGATTATTGGTTCTTTTTGTTTTTTTGCTAATTCTAAAATTTTTAAAATTTGATTTTCAGTTCTTGTAAAAGAAAACTGATGATGGTTATAATCAATATTTGAAAACTGGGCTTTTAATGCTAAAAATATCCTGTCGATAGTTTCCCCGGTAGAGTCCGAAATTAGATAGATATCGTGTATAATACTCATGTATAAAGTGTTTATAATAAATTAATAAATAAGTTAAAAATTAATAAATATTTTATTTATCTTTTTTTTTGAATAACTTTTAAATTATTAACATAAATAAACACCTTAATAATTAATATACACAATTATTTATTTAATCTAAAACTTATAAAATAGAGGCTATTTGTCTTAATTTTCTATTATTTTTATCTGTTAGTATTTAGTGGGTAAAATGTTAAGAATTAATAATACCTTATATTAACAGGATATAAAATTAATACTAAAGACTATATATATAATTATTATATGACTCCAATCCAAGACTGCATAATTAATAAAAATCATAAATTAAATCCCATTTGGATAATGAGACAAGCTGGAAGGTACTTGCCGGAATTTAGGGAAATTAGATCAAAAAATCCAGATTTTATAAAACTATGTTTAAATGAAAATTTATCATCTGAAATAACATTACAACCAATTAAAAGATTTAATTTTGATGCAGCAATAATTTTTTCCGATATTTTAATGTTGCCTTATGGTTTGGGCCAAGAAGTGAAATTTGAAAAAGGCCTAGGACCTAAATTAGGTAAATTAGATTTAGATTTGATATCAAATATAAATGAAGATGAATTTAGTAAAAAATTAGATCCTATTTATAAATCTATATCAAATATATCTTCCAATTCTTTATGTAAAAATAAAGATATAATTGGTTTTGTAGGAGCACCGTGGACAATTTTAGTTTATATGGTTAATAAAATGTCACCAAAAAAATCTCTCTCTAAAGAAATTTTTAATGACAAATTATTTATAAAAAAATTATTATCTTTAACTGAGAAATTCCTTAAAATTCATATTGAAAATCAAATAAAAGCGGGCGCAACTATTATACAAATTTTTGACAGCTGGGCAGGATTATTAGAAGACAACATTTCCAAATTTATTTATGAACCAACCTTTAATCTTGTAAACCATGCTAGGAAACTAGATGTACCTGTTATTTGCTTTCCTAGAGGAATAAAAGATTATAAAAATTTTTGTGAGTTTGTTAAACCCGATATGGTTAATATTGATTATAATGTTGATCCTAAAAAGATAGTTAATGAAATACAAATACCAATACAAGGAGGCTTAGATCCAAAAGTACTATTAACCGATAAGGAAAACTTGAATATAGAAGTAATAAAATATCTTCAAATTTTTAAGGATCACCCTTACGTTTTTAATCTTGGGCATGGTATTTTACCAGAAACGAAAATTGAAATGGTAGAACAACTAGTAAAAACAGTTAGAGATTTTAAATAATGGAAAAACACCCTCAGATAAAATACGGGAAGACTGGAGTTTTAATAATTAATTTAGGAACCCCCGACTCTACTAGTTGGTTAGATGTTAGAAGATATTTAAAAGAGTTTCTATCAGACAGAAGAGTAATAGAAGTAAATCCAATGATATGGCAAGTAATACTTAATCTTTTTATTCTCAATTTTCGACCATCAAAAAGCGCCAAGGCTTATAAAGAGATATGGAGGAAAGAAGAAAATATATCTCCATTACTGTATTACACTAAAAAGCAGGCTGAAAAATTATCAAAATCTTTTTCAAATGAAAATCTAATTATAGATTTTGCTATGAGGTATGGAAACCCAAGTATAAAAAGTAAAATAAAAAAATTAAATGAAGAAGGCTGTGAAAATCTTGTAATTTTACCTCTTTATCCTCAATATGCTGCCGCAACTACAGCAACTGTTTGTGATGAAGTATATCGAACTTTAATGAATATGAGGTGGCAGCCATCTTTAAAAATTATTCCACACTATGAGTCAGATCCATTATATGTTGATGCTTTAGTAAATTCAATAAATGTTAAAATAAAAAATATAAATTGGAAACCAGATTTAATTTTAGCTTCCTACCACGGAATACCAAAAAAGTACTTTGATAAGGGAGATCCATATCATTGCTATTGTCACAAAACCACAAGATTAGTTTCAGAAAAATTTAAATCCATTGAAATTAAAACAACCTTTCAATCTAGATTTGGTCCACAAGAGTGGCTTCAACCATACACAGATAAAACTTTAGAAAACTTACCAAAGGAAGGAAAAAAAAATATCCTCACGATATGCCCAGGTTTTTCCTCTGATTGTGTTGAAACATTAGAAGAAATATTAATACAGGGCAAAAAAAGCTTTATGGATTCAGGGGGTGAGAATTTCGACATGATACCATGTCTAAATGATAATGATGACCATATAAATTTACTAAAAAACTTAATTCAAAAAAATATTTAATTGATGAATTACTACTTACTTTTTAAATCTTTTCATCTAATTGCAGTTATTTCATG
Organism: uncultured Pelagibacteraceae bacterium; assembly: GCA_902587435.1. Lineage (GTDB taxonomy): Bacteria > Pseudomonadota > Alphaproteobacteria > Pelagibacterales > Pelagibacteraceae > Pelagibacter. Next base: position 14,948 of record CACILF010000007.1, on the reverse strand, counting down.
GATGGCAGGATTATTATATCTGCCAAGAATTTTTGTTTATCATGTTGAAAACTCAGAAAAAAACGAAACTACAGAGATATTTGAGGTTATGGAAAAACGTCTTTATTTTTACATTATGAGACCAGCAATGATTTTAAGCTGGCTTTTTGGAATAATATTAATTTACATAAGTGGTATAGATATTTTTTCACAATTGTGGATGTATATAAAGTTGGGCCTAGTTGTGCTTCTTACTATCTATCATGAATATTTAGGAATATGTTTGAAATCTTTTAAATTAAAAACTAATACAAAAACATCTAAATTCTTTAGAATTATCAATGAAGTTCCCACGATTATATTAATTTTTATTATCTTTATTGTGATTTTTAAGCCAATCTAGGGTTGTAATTTAGAAAATAATATATATATTAAATTCATCTAACATCAAAAAAGCCCCCCTAATATTATGAATATACAAGAACTAAAAAAGAAAAGCTCAGAACAGTTAATCGAAGAAGCCGAGAAGCTTGGCATCGAAAATGCCAGCACACTTAAAAGACAAGAAATATATTTTGCAATATTAAAAAAACTTGCAGAAAAAGGAGAAGAAATTACCGGAGGAGGAGTTCTACAACTTCTACAAGATGGTTTTGGTTTTTTGAGAGCTATGGAATCAAACTATCTGCCAGGAGCTGATGATATTTACATTAGCCCTAATCAAATTAGAAAGTTTGGTCTAAGAACAGGAGATACTGTCGAAGGGCCCATTAGAGCACCAAAAGACGGTGAAAGATATTTTGCGCTATTGCAGGTAAATAAAATTAATTTTGAGCCACCAGAAAAGTCAAAACATAAAATTGCTTTTGACAATCTAACTCCATTATATCCAAACAAACAAATAACTTTGGAAGTTGAAAGTAATAAAGTAGAAAAAAAGCCAGATTTAACAGCAAGATTAATTGATTTAGTAAGCCCAATTGGGAAAGGTCAAAGATCCTTAATAATTTCTCCTCCTAAGGCAGGAAAAACAATGATACTTCAAAGTATTGCTAATTCAATAACAGCAAATCACCCAGAATGTTATCTAATGGTTTTATTAATTGATGAAAGGCCAGAAGAAGTTACCGACATGCAAAGAACAGTTAATGGAGAAGTTATAAGTTCAACTTTTGATGAACCAGCACAAAGACACGTAGCCGTAGCAGAAATGGTTATAGAAAAAGCCAAAAGACTTACTGAACATAAAAAAGATGTTGTTATATTATTAGATTCCATAACTAGGCTTGGAAGAGCTTATAATGCAGTGGTTCCGAGTTCAGGAAAAGTATTAACCGGAGGTGTCGATGCTAACGCTCTTCAAAGACCAAAAAGATTTTTTGGTGCCGCAAGAAACATAGAAGAAGGTGGTTCATTAACAATTATAGCAACGGCATTAATAGATACTGGTAGCAGAATGGATGAAGTAATTTTTGAAGAATTTAAAGGTACTGGTAACAGTGAAACAATTTTAGATAGAAAAATATCAGAAAAAAGAATATTTCCTGCTATCGATATTACTAAGTCTGGAACAAGGAGAGAAGAATTACTTTTTGATAATAATGATTTACAAAAAATGAATATTTTAAGAAGAATTATTGCTCCCATGGGACCAATGGATGCTATCGAATTTATTAATTCGAAATTAAAAAATACTAAGAATAATGCAGAATTCTTCAATTCTATGAATAAACCAGTATAATTATTCAATAATTTGTTTTTAAATTAATTAAATTAATCTAAAAATTTATTATGAGTTTAAAAAAAAAAGTTGATCAACTTTTAAAAGAATTAAAATTAGGAAAATTTAGTAAAGTAATTTCTGATGGAGAAAAACTATTAAAAAAAAACAAAGATAAAGGATATTTATATAATATATGTGGGTTAGCCCATCAAAGATTAAATAATATAGAAACTTCAATTATTTATTTTAATAAAGCTATAAATCTTGAACCACAAAACCCAGGACATAAAAATAATCTAGCAAATTCCCTAATTTCTCTATGTAGATACAAAGAAGCTGAAGATATTTTTAAAAAAATACTAGATTTTGATCCCAAAAATACTCCGGCACTCGTTAACTATGCTCGGCTAAAAAATATTTTATTGGACTTTAAAAACTCAATTAACCTTTACGAAAATGCACTTAAACTTATAAAAAATGATTTAAATATTTGGCTAAATTTAGGCTCAGTTTACCAAAGCATGGGCGAATTTAGTAAAGCTAATAATATTTTTAATAATATTTTAAAAGTCAAACCTGACTTTGTACCAGCTCATATTTCAATTAGTAAAGTAAATGATTATAATGAGAATAACTCAAACCTATCTTTAATGGTTAATTTAAATAAGAATCATAAATTCCAAAAAAAACAAAAATCTGATTTGGAATTTGCTATTGGAAAAGCTTACGACGACCAGAAAAATTATGAATTATCAATAAAATACTTTGAATTGGCTAATAAAAAAAGAAAAGAATTGGTAAATTATAATTTTAAATCTGATGAAAAGTTATTTAAAAGTATAAAGAATTATTTTCAAAAACTAGATCTAAATGAAATTAAGAAAGAAAATAATTCAAAAAAAATTATTTTTATAGTAGGATTGCCTCGTTCAGGAACAACATTGTTAGAGCAAATTTTATCTGCTCACCAGGAAGTTTTTGGAGCTGGGGAACTTGACTTTTTAAGGCAAATAATCAATACAAATTTTGTTCAAGAAAATAAATTGCTTTCACAAAAAATTAATGAATTACAATTTTCAAATAATAATGAAATAAGTGATAAATATTTTGGTTATTTAAACAATTTAAATAATAATTCTGCAGTTATAATAGATAAAGGACCACAAAATTTTATTTGGATAGGTTTTATAAAATTATTCTTCAAAAATGCGAAAGTAATCCATAGTCAAAGAAATTTAAAAGATACTTTTTTATCTAATTACAAAAATAATTTTGCATCAAAAGATATGGATTGGACATATGATCCTTCAGAGATTATAAAATATTTTAATTTATATAATGATCTCATGAAATTTTGGAAAAAAATATATAGAGATTTTATATATGAAGTTGATTATGAAAATATTGTAAATAATAATGAGACAGAGATTAGAAAACTTTTAAATTTCTGTGAACTTGATTGGGACAAAAATTGCTTAAAACATCATCAAAGTAAAAAAACAATAATTAAAACAGTTAGTGCATATCAAGCAAGAAAACCAATATACAAAACATCTATCAATTCTAACAAGCACTACACTCAAAGTTTAGAAAAATACTTTAAACAATTAGATTATAAATAATATTCCTTAAAATTTAAATTTAGCTATACTATCCCGATGACTATTTATGCATTATCTTCGGGTCCTGGCATTTCGGGAATAGCTGTGATTAGAATATCCGGCCCTGAAACTAAAATAGTAATAGAAGAAATGACAAAAGAACAAATTCCTACACCCAGAATGGCTTCCCTTCGAAAACTCAATAAAATCAATAGTAATGAGCTGATAGACGAGGCTATAATTATATGGTTTCCCGGCCCAGAGAGCTATACAGGGGAAGATATGGCGGAATTCCATGTTCATGGTAGCCGATCGGTAATTGACGCTGTACATAACTCAATTTCAAAAGTTAAAAATTGCAGAATTGCAGAGCCTGGTGAATTTACTAAGATTGCTTTTCAAAATGGAAAAATAAATCTTCTTAAAGCAGAAAGTATTGCTGATTTAATTTCTTCAGAAACAGAAATCCAAAGACAACAAGCAATTAAAATTATGTCTGGAAAAAGCTCTGAAAAATTTAATGGATGGAGAGAAAAATTATTAAAAATTTTATCCAATGTTGAAGCCAAAATAGATTTTCCAGAAGAAAATCTTCCAGATGATATTCTAAAGGATATCAAAAACTCATCAAAAAAAATAAAAGAAGAAATTAAGAAATTATTAAATGATCAAAGAGTTGGAGAAAGAATTAGAGAAGGGTTTAAGATTGCTATAGTTGGTCCAACTAACGCTGGCAAATCATCTTTATTAAATTATCTTTCAAAAAGAGATGTTGCAATAGTTTCTGAAATTGCTGGAACTACAAGAGATGTAATTGAAACTCACCTAAATATAGATGGCTTACCAGTAATAATCTCTGATACTGCTGGAATAAGAGAGTCTAAAGATGAAATAGAAAAAAAAGGTATCAAACTTGCATTAAAAAGTGCAGAGAAAGCTGATTTAAACATTGTAATGATAGAACCTAAAAGTGTTGATTTTACTGGGTTTTTGAACGATCTGGTTAATGAAAAAGCTATTTTTGTTTTAAATAAATCTGATTTAGGAGTTCGGAATTTGAGTCCAAATTTAAAAAAATTAAGTCCTATTTTAATTTCTTTAAAAAACGAAAAAAATGTTGAAGAGTTAATTTCTGCAATTAAAATAAAATTAAAAAATAAATTCATTACCTCAGATGACATTTTAATTACAAGAGAAAGACATAGACAATATCTAAAAGCGTGTGTTCAAAATTTAGAAAATTTTGAAAATAAAAATAACATAGAAGATTTTGATAAAGCAGCTGAAGACTTAAGACTAGCAACTAGACATTTAGGAATAATTGTTGGCAAAGTGGATGTAGAGGAGATTTTAGGCAGTATTTTCAACGATTTTTGTATAGGAAAATAATGCTCGTTTTATGCGGATATTTGAACATTATTAAGCTTTATCCCCTGATAAATAAGGTTTTTTAGTCATTTTATAATTTTTTTTCAATAATTTTTCTATGATCTTGTAAATATTTAATTGAGTTATAAGTTTAACTTATGAAAAATGATTTAACATTTGATGTTGTTATTATAGGAGGAGGGCACGCAGGTTGTGAAGCAGCCTCAGCCTCAGCAAGATTAGGTGTTAATACTGCATTGTTCACAAATAAAATTGAAACAATAGGTGAGATGTCTTGTAATCCAGCAATTGGTGGATTAGGCAAAGGACACCTAGTTAGAGAAATAGATGCATTAGATGGAGTGATGGGCGATGTAGCAGATAAATCTGGCATTCAATTTAGATTACTAAATAGAAGTAGAGGACCAGCAGTTAGAGGACCTAGAACGCAAAGCGATAGATACCTTTATAAAAAATATATGCAGGAAAAACTTTTAAACTACTGTAATTTAAGCGTTTTTTCAGATTCTGTAATTGAGTTTCTATTTGATAAAAACAGTATAAAAGGATTTATAACACAGTCAGGAAAAAAAATTAAAACATCAAGGCTAATACTAACAACTGGCACTTTTTTAAATGGTTTGATACATGTAGGTGAAAAACAAACTCCAGCTGGTCGGTATAATGAAAAACCAACCACAGGATTGAGTGAACAATTAAAAAAACTTAATTTTAAAATTGGAAGACTTAAGACAGGCACACCTCCAAGACTTGATTCTAGAACAATTAATTTTAATAATTTAGAGGAACAGTTCGCAGATGATGATCCTTATTTTTTTTCTTTCTTAACAAAAAAAAATTTAAATGAGCAAATTTCATGTCGGATGACTTATACAAACGAGGCAGTTCATAAAATTATTTCAAAGAACATAAAAAGAAGTGCCATGTATTCAGGAAGCATCCAAGGAGTTGGCCCAAGGTATTGCCCATCAATAGAGGATAAAATTGTTAAGTTTGCAGAAAAGCAAAGACATCAAATTTTTCTAGAACCAGAAGGCATAAACGATCATACAGTTTATCCAAATGGTATATCTACATCGCTTCCAGCTGAAGTTCAACAAGAAATATGTAGCAAAATCAATGGTTTAGAGAATGTTAAAATACTAAGGCCCGGATATGCTATTGAGTATGATTTTGTTGATCCTAGAGAACTATTTTTAACTTTAGAGACTAAAAAAATTAAAAACTTATATCTAGCAGGTCAAATCAATGGAACCACAGGATATGAAGAAGCAGCTGCTCAAGGACTTGTTGCTGGAATTAACTCAGCCCTTTCTTTAAAAGGAAGTGAGCCATTTATTCTAGATAGATCTGAGGCCTATATAGGGGTAATGATAGATGATCTTGTTACCAAAGGAGTTGCAGAACCATATAGAATGTTTACTTCCAGAGCCGAATATAGACTATCCTTAAGATCTGACAATGCTGATACCAGGCTTACTCAAAAAGGAATAGATATAGGTCTAGTGCATGATCAAAGAAAAGAATTATACTTAGAGAAGCACTCGCAACTTAAAAAAATTCATAATAAAATGGACAAATTAAAAATTTCTCCATCGAAAGTGTCTAAATTCGGAGTAAATATCGCAAAGGATGGAATTAAAAGAAATGCTATTCAAATATTAAGCCAAAAATCAGTAGACATGTCCAAAATACGTGAAATTTGGCCTGAAATTACATATGTTTCACGTGAAATTGATGAACAGTTGGAGATAAATTCTCATTATAGGGGATATTTAAAGAAGCAAAATGCAGATATTTTAGCCTTTAAAAGGGATGAAAACCTTATTATTCCAGAAAATATCAATTATGATATCTTTTCAGGCCTATCTAATGAGGTTAAATCCAAATTTAAGAAAATAAGGCCAAAAACTATGGGTCAAGCTCTAAGAATAGATGGAATTACCCCTGCTGCTGTATATATTTTGTTGTCTCATCTAAAAAGAAAGTCTATTAAGCATATAGCTTGATTGATTCGGATTTTATAAAAAACTCAAAACTTAGAATTCAAAATGTTTCACGTGAAACATTGGATGAACTTAATAAATATAGTTTATCAATTATAAAAAAAAATAAAGAGATAAATCTAATAAGTTCAAGCTCAGAAAATTCAATAAATACAAGACATATTCTTGATAGCGCGCAAATAATTGATTTTATTGATAAAAATGATATTAAAATATGCACTGATTTAGGGTCAGGTGCTGGACTACCTGGCATAGTTTTGGCAATTTTGATGAAACCTAAAAAACGAGAATTTAAGGTAATATTATATGAAAAAAGCTATCATAAGAGCAAATTCTTAAAAGAGATTTCAAAAAAATTTAAATTAAATACTGAAATTAAACAAAAAAATATTTTTGAGCAAAAGAATTTACGAACAGACATTATAATTTCAAGAGCATTCAAACCTCTGTCTGTAATTTTTGAAATAGCTTCAAAGAATTTTAAAAAATTTAAATACATAATTTTATTTTTAGGAAAAAGTGGAAAAGAAATCCTAAAGGAGTCATCAAAGAAATGGAAATTTGATTATGAAGAAAAAAAAAGTTTAACAAGTGATCAGTCACTAGTAGTAAAGATTTCAAATCTACAAAAAAAAAATGGATAAAAAAATTATTTCAGTAATTAATCAAAAAGGTGGAGTAGGGAAAACTACTACAGTAATAAATTTAGCTTCGGGTTTAACTATGAGAGGAAAAAAAATATTAGTAATCGATCTTGACCCACAAGGAAATGCTACAACAGGACTCGGATTATCCAATACAGAAAACTCTGAACTAACAATTTATAGTGTGCTTAACGGGAATAAAAGAATTTCAGAAGTTGTTCAATCAACTAAGTTTGATAATCTAAATTTGATAACTTCAAATGTTGATTTGTCAGGCCTAGAGGTAGAGACCGCCGGAGATGGTAGAAGAGCCTTTAAATTGAAAGACGAATTAGCCTCTATTTTAAATGATTCTGGACCATCATATGATTATATCCTCATTGACTGCCCTCCATCACTAAGCCTTCTAACAATTATGGCATTAGTTGCCTCAGATGAACTCGTAGTCCCTCTACAGACAGAATTTTTTGCTTTAGAAGGTCTTACTCAATTGATGAAGACAATAGAGAGGATCAAATCTAACTTAAACCCATCTTTAAGCATACGCGGTATCCTTCTCACTATGTATGATAAGAGAAATAAATTATCTGGCGAAGTAGAACAAGAAGCTAGAAATTATTTCAAAGAAAAAGTTTATCAAACAGTAGTGCCTAGAAATGTAAGACTGTCAGAAGCCCCATCCCATGGGGTCCCGGTTCTACTTTACGATAAAGCTTGCCCAGGTAGTAAATCATATTTTACATTCACAGATGAATTTTTAGATCAAGATAAACCAGTGGAGAGTGCCGCATGATGAATCCATTTAAAACTAAAAAAGGATTAGGTAGAGGATTATCTTCATTAATTGGTGATGCAGATTCAAAGCCTATAAAAAATAAAATATCAATAAGTTCAATTATCAGAAACAAATTTCAGCCAAGAAAAAATTTTGATAAAGAAAAAATGGATGAACTTACAAATTCTATTAGAGAAAGAGGGATTATACAGCCAATAATAGTTAGAAAATCTTCTAATCAAAGTGATAAATTTGAAATAATTGCCGGAGAGAGAAGATGGCAAGCAGCTCAAAATGCGGGGCTTCATGAAGTTCCGGTTTTTGAAATTGAAGCGGATAATTTAAAATCATTAGAGTTTGCAATTGTTGAAAATGTTCAAAGGAGCGATTTAAATCCAATAGAAGAAGCTAATGGTTATAAAAGATTAATCGATGAGTTTAACTACGATCAAGATAAAGTATCAAAGTTTATAGGAAAGAGCAGAGCGCATGTTTCAAATTGCTTAAGATTACTATCACTGCCCGATGAAGTTATTTTGTTAGTCAAAGAAAATAAAATTTCCCAAGGACATGCTAAAGTGCTTGTTGGGCTTGATAACTCACATTTTTTAGCAAAGAAAATTGTAGAAAAAAAGCTATCAGTAAGGCAGGTAGAGAACTTAGTTAGATCGTTAAAAAGTTATAAAGGTAAAAATAAGATAATCAAAAATCCGAACCTTTCAAGTCTAGAAAATAGTATAGAAGAAAAAATCGGAATTAAAGTGTTTATTAGGAATAAGAAAAATAACTCTGGGCAAGTAACTTTTGAATATAAAGATTTAGATCAGCTAAATAGATTGATAATGGTCATAAAAGCAAATTATTAATTATTTTGCCGTATTAAGAATAAAATCAGAAATAATATTTAAAGAACTATAATAATTTTTTTTAACGATCAATTCAACATCATGTATTTTATAAATTAATTTTTCTGTATCTTTAAGACTCCATTTAGAAGCTTGATTTTTTACAATTTCTTTATCTTTCCAAAATATTGGAGGTTTATAATTTGAAATTACTTGCTCTAAATTATTATTTGAATTATTAATTTTTTTAATTTCTAAAAGTCTTTTAGATTTTAAAAGCAAAGTTCTTACAATTAAAATACAATCATCAACAGTAAAAACATTTTCATTAAAAATTTTATTTATTTTTTTTACATTCTTAGATAAGCAATTATCCGCAAGTTCTGATATACTATAATTTTCAGATAAATTGGTTAATTTAATAACATCATCAATATTAATTTTTTCCTTATTTAATAAAAAAAGAGAAATTTTATTTAATTCATTATTTAAATTAATTCTATCACCGCTACTACGTTCTACTATTAAATTAACTATTTCTTGAGATATTGATATTTTATTATTTTTAAAAAAATTATTTGCTAGTTGTATAAGAGTTCTATTATCATCTTTATAAAATGGTACACAAATTAAATTCTTATCCTTTTCAAATATAGATCTTAATTTTGATTTTTTTTCTAAACTTCCAGAATTTAATACAATTATAATATCATTTATTTTTCTATCTATTAATTCATCAATTAATTTAATTATTTTTTCACTAACTCTTGAGACTAAAATTAATTTTGATTCATCAAAAAAAGATTTATTAATTAAGCTTGATATAAAACTTTCAAAGTTATTTAATATTTCATTTTCATCAAAACGCTCTATATTCCCTTTATAATTTTTAATGAAAATGTCTTTAATTACTTGACTTTTATAGCCCTCATTTTCACCATATAAAAGGAAAATATTGTTTTTTATTTTTTTAATTTTTTGATGTTCATAACTTTTAATTATCATATTTAAAATTTAAATTGATTGTAAATAAATTATTATTTCTTCAGATATTTTTTCCGCAAGGTTTTTTGAAGTTTCATTTTCGTACTTTTTCAATTCTGATTTGTTACTTCTATTATTGTAATCAACAGATTTAAAAAATGATTTTTTTTTGATATTATTGTTCAAATCTTTAGTTGATATGTTTGATTTTAAACTTATTCTATAAGTTTTAGGATTTCCTTTGGTGTCTTTTGATGCAATTTCTTTATTTAAAAAAGTTTCCATTTTTAATGAAAACTTTTTAGTGCCGGATGATCCTTTGTAATTATTTAATTTGCCATCTATTATTTTATTTAATTTGGTATCTCCACTGAAACTTAATTCATCAATTGAAAAGTTGGAATTTTTACTTGAAAAAATTGGACTGTAACCACATCCAGATATAAAAAATAATAATAGTAGAAGTTTTATTAAATTTTTTTTAATCATTAAATTAAGATGTTTATTAATCTGTTTTTAACAAAAAAACATTTAATTATTTTTTTATTTTCAATAATTTTTTTTGTTTCTTGATTATTAATAATTTCTTTCATTAGTTCTTCTTGGTTAATATCTTTCATATATTTTAGAATAGCTCTTTTTTTTCCATTTATTTGAATTACATATTCAACAGTATCATTTTTAATTAAATTTTTATCAACTTCTGGCCATTTTTGAAAAGGATTTAATTTGAGGTCTGCCAAGCATTCTGATGTAAAATGTGGAAGTACTGGTGAAATTATCGATAAAAACTTAGTATAACTATCTAATAAATTTTTTTTACTTATATTTTGATTTAATTTTTGTGTAAAAAAATTGTAAGATTCATATAAATTAGCAATAATTACATTGTAGTGAAATTTTTCTAAATTATAATTAATTTTTTCAATCATTTGATTTATAAATATTTCAATTTCATTATCCTCACTAGTCGTATCTTCTTTAATCTTGTCTTTAAACTTTTTATGCAAAACCCATAGTTTTTGCATAAATTTATAAGAGGCAACCATCCCTTGCTCAGACCATTGAACATCTTTTTCTGGAGGACTATCTGATAGTATGAAAAGTCTTACCGCATCTGCACCAAAATTATTGATTATATACTCAGGATCAATGGTATTTTTTTTTGATTTAGACATTGACTCAGATGATCCAACAATAGCTTTTTTATCTGGATAATTTTTAATATAAAAATTTTTTCCATCTTCACTTTCTACTTCTTCAGGACTAAGCCAATTATTATTCTCATCTTTGTATGTTTCGTGGCAAACCATTCCTTGTGTAAATAAACCTTCAAATGGCTCAGTAATTTTGAATTGATCATTTTTATAGTTTAGTGCTCTCATAAAAAACCTTGAATATAACAAGTGTAATATGGCATGTTCAACTCCACCAATATACTGGTCAACAGGCATCCAGTAATTTATTTCATCTATGTTATATCCATAATCTTTACTATTTGGAGAACAAAACCTTAAAAAGTACCATGATGAGTCTACAAATGTGTCTAGTGTATCAGTTTCTCTAAAACAATCTTTTCCATTAATTTTAATATGTTTCCAAGATTTTACTTTATCAAGAGGGTTTCCTTTTTCTTTTAGATTAATATTTTCAGGAAGTCTAACTGGCAGTTGATCATTTGGAATTTTTATTACATCCCCATTTTCATTATAAGCCACTGGTATTGGACAACCCCAATATCTTTGTCTAGACACCCCCCAATCTTTTAATCTAAAATTAATTTTTTTATTTCCAAGTTTTTTTTCTTCAAGTATTTCAATTGTTTTGATTACTGACTCTTCAGGAACTTTAAGTCCATTTAAAAAATCTGAGTTTATTATTTCTCCTATACCAGTATATGCTTCTTTTTTTACTTGGTATGTATCATCTTCATTTAATGGTTTTACCACAGTTTTCACTGGCAAATTATATTTTAACGCAAAATCCAAATCCCTTTGATCGTGTGCTGGACAACCAAACACTGCACCAAATCCATAATCCATCAATACAAAGTTAGCAAAGTAAATAGGTACTTTTTGTTTTTCATTAAGTGGATTAACTGCCATAACATTAGTGTTAAAACCAATTTTTTCACCTTGGGCAATTGATTCTTCAGTCGTTCCAGTTTTAGAACATTCTTTTTTAAATCTAATAAATTCTGGATTTTCTTTAAAATGTTCTGATATTGGATGATCTACTGAAACTGCTAAAAAAGAAAAACCAAATAAAGTATCGGGCCTAGTAGTAAAGCATTTAATAGTTTTAATTGGTAAATCTCCTTCAACTTTAAAGTTAACTTCACAACCAAAAGATTTTCCTATCCAGTTTTTTTGCATTATCTTTACTTTATTGGGCCAAAATTTAAGTTCGTCCAAACCCTTTAAAAGTTCATCTGAAAATTTTGATATATTAAAAAACCATTGGTTTAGTTTTTTTCTTTCAACTACTGCACCTGATCTCCAACCTTTTCCATCAATAACTTGTTCATTTGCAAGCACAGTCTCATCAATAGGATCCCAATTGACATAGTTTTCTTTTTTATAAACCAAGCCTTTATCGTATAGTTCTAGAAAAAAAAGTTGCTGGTGTTTATAATATTCTTCAGAGCAAGTTGAAATTTCTCTTTCCCAATCGATTGATAAACCTAATTTTTTTAATTGGGTTTTCATTACAGAAATATTTTTTTCTGTCCAAATTTTAGGATCTAATTTGTTTTCTTTCGCTGCATTTTCTGCAGGCATACCAAATGAATCCCAACCCATAGGATGTAAAACATTAAAGCCAAGCATTGACTTGTATCTAGATAAGACATCCCCAATAGTATAGTTTCTAACATGTCCCATGTGAATTTTACCAGAAGGATATGGAAACATTTCAAGACAATAAAATTTTTTTTTTGATTTATTTAATGTTGACTTAAAACTTTTATTTTTAGTCCAATAGTCTTGCCATTTTTCTTCAACAACTTTAAAATTGTATCTTTCCACTTTGAAATTAAAAAAGGTTAATTATTTTTACTCTTTGGGTCTATCCCCACCCTTACTATACTCGTATTTTTTTTTATTTTTAGCTCTATACTCTTTTTCATAAATTGCTGCTTTTTTTAGTATACTTTTTGTTAATTGTGTTACTAAAGTTCCTTTATTTTCACTAACTTTACAGTCAATTGTTGTTTCACAATTTTTTGTAAAAACTTTAATATCAAGAGCATCTGCTCTAACTTCATTAGTTAAAAACCTTACAGAGATTTTAACTGATTGTCCTGACGATTTTCCATCATTATACCAATCTGTTATAATTATTCCCCCACTATAATTTGCAGAGACTAAAGGCATAAAATCTATTGTATCTAAAGTAGCTCTCCATAATTCGTTTGAACTAGCAAAATCAAAGGTGCCACCTTTGTTTTTTTCATTATCAAACAATCTAAAACCTCTTCCTTCCTCTATATTTTTAGCTACCCTGTCATCTGCATTAATTGGAACCTCACCTGCTTTAGTTTTTTTATATTTTAAAGCTTCACATGAACTAAGGGTCAATAGAAACACGAAAAAAGTAAGAATTTTATAAAAATGGGATAATTGATTCATTGATTTTAAAGAGTTATATCTAAATATGCTTCATGATTACACTTAATTTAGATAAAAATACCAAAAAAAGCTACATTTTAAAGGGAAAATTTAATGATGTATTTATGCAACATATCTATAATTTGTTTAGAATCCAATGAGATTTTTAAACAAACCATAAATGTTTTTGGTAAAAATTACGCTGTTTATAATTAATTATAAAATAAATAGGAGAAAATATGAACAAACTGACTAAATACGGCCTAACAGCCCTAGCAGGTTCTCTAGTTGCTACTTCAGTATCAGCTGGTGAATTAGGTGTTTCGGGTTCTTGGTCTTGGTCTTACGACTCTAGTGACTCTGATGAATCAGGTCAACCTATGAGTATGGGAGACAGTGTAACTTTTTCTGGTTCAGGTGAAACAGATCAAGGTTGGACTGCAGGTGTATCATACGAGTTAGATGGTGGTACATACGATGACTATAAATTAACATTAGACATGGGTGATAGCGGTAAGCTAACATTCTCAGGCGCTTCTGTAACTGGCGATGGTATTCACATGGTGAATGACATTGTTCCTGCTGCTGATACACCTGTTATGTCAATGACTGACTCAGCTGTTGCTTATGGTGTTGCTGATGGTGCTGATGCAGCTGGTAACTTAGGTTACAATATTTCTGTTGGAGATGTAAAAGTTTCTGCTGAAATGCAAAAAGGTGCAGGTACTGACAGAACTTTTGGTGTTCAGTATACAGGTATCGACAATATGACACTAGTTTATGGACAAGGTGAAGTTAACCCTGGTCAAGCAAACGGTGGACAAGACGAAACTGTGCTAGGTGTTAAATACTCTGTAGCTGGTGCTACTTTAGCATACATGGTAACTGAAGTTGATATTGGTGGAGAAGGTGCTGCTGACGAAGATGCTACTCACATGGGTGTTTCTTTTGCAGTTAACGACGACTTGACAGTATCATACGCTCACCAAAAAGTTGATATTACTGGTAAACCTGAAAATGAGACAAACTCTGGATTTGGTGTATCTTACACTATGGGTTCTATGAGTGTTGCAGCTTACGCTGGTAAAACTGAGAATGGTAACGGTGTTTCAGCTTCTGATGATGAAGGTAAAGGTATAACTTTATCAATAGCGTTCTAATATAGTTATTTTAGAAAATTTAAACGGCCCCTCAATTTTTTGTGGGGCCGTTTTTTTTTGTGCTGAATAAATTTATACCTGAATAACCATAAATATTTAATAAATTTATTTTTTTTAAATTTCTGCTATTTATACCACCTAAAGCAATAATTTTTTTTTTTGTTAATTTAGTTAAAATCATGAACTTATTAAGTCCAAGGTAAGTTTCTTTTTTATTAAAAAGTGATGCTATAA
>CACILF010000006.1 GCA_902587435.1 uncultured Pelagibacteraceae bacterium | reverse complement strand
CCAAGCACTAGATCATCAAAATCAACTAAATTTAATCCAAAATAAAGAAAATATTTTGTTTTGTGGAAGTTATTTTGGTTATGGATTTCATGAAGATGGATTAAAATCTTCCATTGTAATGATGAAAAGCATTAATGATTAAAGAATCTTCAATTTATATTGGCAATGTTATTCATAAACGATTTAAACCTAAAATTCATTTTTTCAAATATAAGGTTTTTTCGATATTATTGGATTTATCTGAGATAAATTTATTAGATAAATCTTTAAAAATTTTTTCACATAATAAATTCAATATTATTAGCTTTTACGATGTAGATCATGGCCCAAGAGATGGAACATCATTAAAGAAATGGGTTATAAAAAATCTAACAGAAAATCAAATAAATACAGAAGAAATTAAAATTAAACTTTTGTGTTATCCTAGAATTTTTGGATATGTTTTTAATCCTTTAAGTGTTTTTTTTATTTATAACAAAAGATCAGAGTTAATATCAATTTTATATGAAGTTAAAAATACTTTTGGTGAACAGCACACATATATATTTAAAATAAATGATAATGATAATTTAATTAAAAATACATGTAAAAAAAAATTTCACGTATCTCCATTTATTGAAATGAACTGTACGTATTTTTTTAAGATTCTAAAGCCGAATAACAAAATTTCACTAATTATTGATCAATATGATGATGAAGGAAAGCTTCTTTATGCATCCCAAGACGGAATCAGGATTGATATTAATAATAAAAACTTAATTTTATCTTATTTACGTCATCCATTAATGACCTTCAAAATTATTGCCGCAATACATTTTGAAGCATTTAAATTGTGGATTAAAGGCATTAAATTTGTAAAAAAAAAATTAAATATTAAAAATAATATAAGTATAGAAAATTAATGATCATAAATAGAATTTCAGATTTAATAGTTTTTAAAACATTAAAAAATATAAAACATGGTTTTTTAGAAATAAAAAATTTTGATGGAGAAGTATTAAAATTTGGAAATATAAATGAAAAACTTAAAGCAAGAATAGAAATTAAACATCCAAGTTTAAATTATAATTTAATTAGAAATGGTAGCATTGGCTTAGCAGAGAGTTACATGCAGGGTTATTTTGAAACTGATAATCTTTCAAATTTAATAGAGATTACTGCAAAAAATATAAAATTAATTTATAAATTTTCAGGAATTTTAGATTTCTCTGCAATACATTTTTTAAAAAATAAAATTATTAAAAATACCAAAAAAAGAAGTAAAGAAAATATTGCTAAACACTATGATCTTGGAAATGATTTCTTTTCCCTATGGCTTGATGAAACTTTAACTTATTCAAGTGCAATATTTGAAAATGATAGACAAAATTTATCTGACGCTCAAAATAACAAATATCAAAAATTAATTAATCTTCTAAAACCACGAGATAATAGCAAAGTTTTAGAAATTGGTTGCGGATGGGGAGGATTCGCAGAATACCTAGGTAAAAATTATAATGTTAAATTAGATTGCATTACAATATCTAAAAAGCAATATGAGTTTGCTAAAGAAAGAATTTATAAAGCAGGTCTTAACGAAAAAATTAATTTAGAGATTAAAGATTATAGAGATTTAAAAGGAAAATATGACTCAATAGCTTCAATTGAAATGATCGAGGCCGTAGGTCAAAATTATTTACAAAGCTATTTTAATACAATCAAAAATAACCTCTCTATTCACGGTAATGCAGGAATACAAGCAATTACCATCGATGATAGTTTGTTTGATAGATACAAAAATAAAAAAGACTTTATTCAAAAATATATCTTCCCTGGTGGATTTTTACCTTCAAAAAAAAGTTTGCATAAATACGCAGACGATAATGGATTGAAATTTAATGAATACAATTCATATTCAAAACACTATTCTGATACTTTAATAATTTGGCGAAAGGAGTTCATCAAAAAGTGGGACTTGATTAAAAAACAGGGGTTTGATTTAAATTTTAAAAAAATGTGGGAATTTTATTTATCTTACTGCGAAGCAGGCTTTAAATCAAAAAATATAGATTTAATACAATTCTCTCTATGCAACAAATAAAAAAATGAAAATAATATTTGCATTAATTGTAGCAATTTTATTAACTAGTTGTTCAGGAAATAATATGAAACCTACAGATTTTAAAGATCAAAAACCAAGATTAATTATAGAAGAATATATGTCAGGTAACGTAAAAGCTTGGGGAATTTTGCAAAATAGATCAGGAAAAGTAACAAGACAATTTTCTGCTGATCTTAATGGCACATGGGATGGTAAACAACTAATTTTAGATGAAAAGTTTATTTGGAATGATGGAGAAATTCAAACAAGACAGTGGAAAATTGATAAAATTGACGAACATAATTATGAAGGTACAGCAGGAGATGTTGTAGGAACTGCTAAAGGTTATTCATATGGACCAGCATTTAAATTTGAGTATGTTTTATTAGTTCCAGTTAAAGGTAGAGAAATGAAAATTACTTTTGATGACTGGATATTTATGCAAGATGAAAGAGTTGCAATTAACAGAGCAACTATGACTAAGTTTGGTATAAAAGTTGCTGAACTTACAGTTATGTTTGTTAAAGATTAATTTCTTTTTTGAAATTTTGTAAGTTTTTTCACTAAATAAAAGTAAATTTTACTTGGTAAAAGGCCAAACAACTTAAGGGTTAATGTAAGTTCTTTTGGAAAATGTATTTCAAAATTATTTTTATTTATTAAACCATCATAAATTTTATCAGCTGCAAATTCTGAAGTTTTTAAAAATGGCATTTTAAAATCGTTTTTGTCTGTCATTGGTGTTTTAATAAACCCTGGAGAAACCAAACAAACTCTCACATTGTGTCTCCCAAAGTCGAAATATAAGCTTTCAGCTAAATTGTTTAAAGCAGATTTAGAAGGACCATATCCTGTTGAATTAGGTAAGCCTCTATATCCAGCAATTGAAGATACAATAGTAATTATACCGCTATTCTTATTTTTGAAATACTCTTCAACAGCTTTAATGCTATTAACTGTTCCAAAGAAATTAACCTTAAAAACATTTTCTATTTGCTCTACATCTATATCTTTTTCTTTTTTTGGATTCCAAGTTCCAGTAGAAAAAAAACAGATGTCCACATCCCCATAATGACTTTTAATCTTTTCAAACACTTTCTTACATTTTGCTTGATCAGTAACATCTAATGGAAAAGATTTAATATTTTCATGAGATTCGGATATTTCTTTTAAAATATTTTCTCTTCTAGCAGAGATTGCAACACTCCAGTTCTCATTCGCAAATTTTAATGCTAAAGCTTTACCAATCCCACTGCTTGCGCCAGTTATCCATATTACTTTTTTCATGATTTGAAACTATAACATATTTACATAGTTATATTTATGAATAAATTAAATTTATAATATTTATATATGGATGATGTTGTAATTATTGGAGGCGGCATAATTGGAGCAGCAAGTGCTTATTTTTTATCCAAGGAAGGAAGAAAAGTAAAAGTTATAGAAAGAGACCCAACATACAAAAATGCATCTTTTCCATTATCACTTGGGGGTTTTAGAAGACAATTTTTTCAAAAAGAGAATATTTTGCTTGGTAAATTTGCTAGAGAATTTATTTACCAAATACCAGAATTGCTAAAAACGGATAAAAATCCTAACCCCACTGCAAGCATGGTCCCAAATGGATATTTATTAATGTTTGGGCCTGAGCATGCTGAAGAGCAATACAGGGCATTAGAAAATCATAAAGCCTGTGAAGCAGGAACGAAAAATATTAAAGGTTCTGAATTAACAAAAATATTTCCGTATATTAATAATGAAGGAATTGAAACAGCAACTTTCACAGATAATAAAAGTGAAGGCTGGATCGATCCATTTATGTTTCATAGCGCTTTAAAAAGTAAGGCTATTGAACTTGGGGCAGAGTTTATTAAAGGTGAAGTAAAAAGTATTTCAGAAATAAAAGCTAAAACTATTATTTCAGCAGCTGGGTGTTGGACAAAAGAATTGCTAGATGACATTCCGGTAGTTCCACAAAAACATACTGTATTTAGAGTTAAGTGCCCTAAACATATTCCTGAAATGCCTTTAACTGGAGATTTGACAACAGGTGTTTATTGGAGGCCAGAGGGAAAAGAATATTTAGCTGGATCACCTCATTCTGTATTTGATGCAACAGATTTGGAACCAGCATGGAATGACTTCGAAGAGTTAGTTTGGCCAGCTCTTGCAAAAAGAATTCCTGCGTTTGAGGAATTAAAATTAACTGGTGGATGGGCAGGATATTATGATTGTAATAAATTAGATAATAATGCTGTTGTTGGTAAGCACCCTAAATATGAAAACGTTTATTTAGCATCAGGTTTTACTGGCAGAGGATTAATGCAAGCTCCAGGAATAGGCAGAGCATTAACTGAATTAATTACAACTGGATCATATCAAACAATTGATATTAGTGATTTTGCTGTTGAAAGAGTTTTAGATAATAAGGTTAGGCCCGAACCTTACGTTTTATAATATTATTAAGTACCACAAAAAGTTTTATATTTTTTATCGCTAACTGGAGCAGGGGATTGATAATCAATATTTTCTTTTGTTTTTTCATATGGTTTTTCAAATACATTAATTATTTTTTTTAATGGAGATAAATCATTGTTATTTGCAGATTCTAATACTTCTTCTACTTTATGGTTTCTTGGAATAACTAAAGGATTAACTGACTTCATTAAACTTAAATACTTTTCAGGCGTATTATTATTCAGTTTTAATCTTTCCTTCCATCTTTCTTTCCATGTAAGAAAGTTTTCATCATTATAGATTTTATTGTGTTGAAAATTTTCATCCATTAAAAAACAAAATGTATTTGTATAGTCAACCTTATTTTTGTGCATCCAAGTTAATAAATCTATTATTAAAACTTGATCTTTTTGATCTTGACCAAATAAACCTAATTTATCTCTCATCATATTAATCCATTTATTCTCATAACTTTTGTCAAAACTATTTATTGCTTCAGTAGCAATCTCAATTGCCTTTTCTTTTTTTGGATCAATAAGAGGTATTAAACATTCTGCAAACCTTGCTAAGTTCCATTTAGTGATACTAGGTTGATTAAAATAAGCGTATCTACCTAATTCATCTATAGAACTAAAAACAGTTTGTGGATCATAAGTATCCATAAAGGCACATGGGCCATAATCAATTGTTTCACCGGAGATAGACATGTTGTCAGTGTTCATAACACCATGGATAAAACCAACTCGCATCCAATTAACCACCAAGTCAATTTGAAGTTCAATTAAAACTTTTAATAAATCTAGTGCTTTATTTTTAGATTTTTTAATATTTGGATAATGACGATTTATTGTGTAATCAACTAAAGTTCTTAGTTCACTTTCATTATTTCTCGTAGCAATATATTGAAATGTTCCAACTCTTAGATGGCTAGAAGCAACTCTAGTTAGTATGGCACCTTGTAATATATTTTCTCTTTCTACATCTTCACCAGTTTTAACTACCGCTAGACTTCTTGTTGTTGGTATATTTAGTGAATGCATTGCTTCGCTAATTATATATTCTCTTAACATTGGGCCTAGCGCAGCTCTTCCGTCACCATTTCTTGAAAAAGGTGTTTGTCCTGATCCTTTAAATTGAATATCAAATCTTTCATTATTTTTTGATATATGTTCACCCATCAAAACTGCTCTACCATCTCCCAGCATTGTAAAATGACCAAACTGATGACCCGCATAAGCTTGTGCAATAGATTTAGATCCTTCAGGGAGTGAATTTCCTGAAAATAAATTTGATAAATCTTTTTTGCTAATCAAAGAAAAATTTAGCCCTAATTGTTTTGCCAAATTATCATTTAAAATAATTAATTCTGGTGATTTAACCGGAATAGGAGATGTGTTGGAAATAAAAGGATCAGGCAGCTTTGAATAAGTATTATCAAAGCGCCAACCAATGGTCATTTTAAATTAGCTTACTTCTGCTTGGTTTTCTTTTGGTTTAACTTCGGTTTTAAATTGATTAGATATTTTTTGGACTTCTACAGATGAAACTTTATATTCAGCACACATAGTTTCTTCATCTTTACCATGTCCGGTCACCATGTTAACCATATGTTCAGGAAAATGAAATGTTGTAAAAACAATTCCTTCTTTAACTTTATCAGTCACTTCTACTTTTAAAGCTACTTCACCACGCCCAGAATAAAGTCTTCCAATATCACCAGTATTTAAGTCTCTTTTCTTAGCATCTTTAGGATGTATTAATAATACATCTTCCGAAACAATATTAATATTACTAGTACGTCTCGTCATTGTAGCAGCATTATAATGTTGAAGAACTCTACTTGTAGTTAGAATTAGTGGATAATCTTTTTGATTAGTTTCAATTTCAGTGGATTCTTTAAAATCAAAACTCTTTAGCCTACCTTTTCCAAGTTTAAATGTTTCTTTATGTAAAATTTGAGTATCAGTACCATCTTCTTGTACAGGCCATTGCAAACCAAATTTTCCCAGTCTTTCTCTTGTTACTCCTTTAAAGAACGGGACAACGTCTGCTATTTCAGCCAACACTTGATCGGCATCGTAAGTTGGCTGGTCAAATCCTAATTTTTGCATCATATCTGTTACAATAACGCCATCTGGTTTTGTTCCCGGTAGTGGCGGAACTGCTTTATTAACTCTTTGAATTCTTCTTTCAGTATTAGTGAATGTTCCATCTTTTTCTAAGAAAGTTGTTCCTGGTAATACTACCGTTGCAAGTTTTGCAGTTTCACTCATAAAAATTTCTTGAACTACTAATAACTCAAGAGAATTCATGGCATCTACTACATGAGCACTATTAGGGTCTGTTTGCACAATATCTTCTCCAATTATCCAAACCGCTTTAACTTCTTTCTTGATAGCCGCATCAAACATCTGAGGAATTTTTAACCCAGCTTTTGTTGGATGAACCACTCCATATTTTTCCGTATAAAAATTTTGATTTTTTTTATCTGAAACTTCAAAATATCCTGCTCCCTGGTGAGGCTGACATCCCATATCAGCTGCACCCTGTACATTATTTTGTCCTCTTAAAGGGTTAACTCCAACTCCTTTTCTTCCAATATTTCCAGTTATCATTGCAAGATCAGCAATTAACATTACAGTTTTAGAACCTTGTTCTTGTTCAGTAACCCCAAGACCATGAAACTCCATTGAATTATTCGCTGTAGCATAAGCAATAGCTGCCTCCTTAACCATTTGTTTATCCACACCCGCAACTTTTGCTAGTTGATCAATATCCTGTCTTTCAATTTCTTTTAAAAAATTATCAAAACCTTCAGTTCTATCTCTAACGAAGTCTTTATCATAAAGTTTTGATTTTATAATAAAATGCAACATCATATTTAATACAGCCACATTCGTTCCAGGTCTTAACTTAATATGATAATCGGCAAGTTTAGCAAGTTCAGTGGTAATAGGATCTAATACTATTAATTTTTTACCCTTCATTACTTGTTGTTTGATTTTTGCACCTGTTACAGGATGGGCATTGGTTGGATTAGCGCCAATAACCATAAATAAATCTGCATGGTAAATATCTTCAGTAGAATTTGTTGCCGCTCCAGTACCAAAAGTTTGTTGCATTCCCCAAGCGGTAGGCGAGTGACAAATTCTTGCACAACAATCAATATTATTAGTTCCAACTGCTGCTCTGATCATTTTCTGGAAAACATAATTTTCTTCGTTAGTACATCTAGCTGAAGAAATACCAGCAACTGAGTCAGGACCATTTGCTTTTATAATTCTATTTAATTCTTTTTTAATAAAGTTATATGCCTCATCCCATGATGCTTCTTCAAATTTGCCATTTCTTTTAATTAATGGAGTTTTCAATCTATCTGGATGATCATAAAAACCGAATGCATATCTACCTTTAATGCATGTGTGTCCTGCATTTACTTCTGTTTCTTTTGGAGTATCTATTGCAATAACCTTTTTGTCTTTAATAGAAGCTTCTAAATTACAACCGACACCACAATAAGAACATGTAGTTCTTACTTTTTCATCAACAGCAGTTGATTTTGACTGAAACACATCAGATATAGCGTCTGTTGGGCATGTATGAGCACACGCACCACATGATACACAAGACGAGTCTCCAAATAACATATCGTTATCTGTTGTAATTCTAGATTCAAATCCCCTACCACTCATTGTTAAAACAAATGAACCTTGAATTTCATCACAAGCTCTTACGCATCTTCCACAATTAATACAATTATCTAGGTTCATTCTCATATAATCATGAGAAGTATCTCTAGGGATACCTTTATGTTGTTTTGGACTATTATATCTATGATCAGATACACCTAAGTCGTTAGCAACATCCTGAAGTTCACAATTATTATTTACTTCACAAGTACCACATTCCATTGGATGATCTGTTAAAACTAATTCTACAATATTTTTTCTTAGATCTGTTAAGTTTTCATTATTAGTAAAAATATGTTGGTTTTCACCGACAGGTGTATGACAAGATGCTACAACTTTTGTTGGCCCATCTTTTTCCAAAGCAACTTCTACTGAACAGACTCTACAAGCTCCATAAGGGGCAAGATTAGGGTCGTCGCATAAAGTTGGTACTTTTTTTTCTCCAAGATAGCTTTTTACAAATTTTAAAATAGAAGTATGTTTAGAACCAATTTCATATGGTTTACCATCTATATATGCAATTTTTCTTTTTTCTGAGCTCATTAATTTTCTTTTATCATATCATTTTTCATTTCATCTCCAAAATACTTTAGTATATTCATTATAGGAGTAGGTATTGCACCACATAAGGCGCATAAACAACCTTTTTTCATTGTTACTAACAATTCATTTAGTAGTTTTAGAGGGATTTTAGATGTTTTATTTTTTAGTTGATCAAACATCTCTTTTCCTCTGTAAGAACCAAGTCTTCCAGGAAAACATTTTCCACATGATTCTTCTGCAGTGAATTCAAATAAATGATGAATATAATCAACCATAGGAAAATCTTTTGGTATACTTACTATACTTGCATGACCCAACATAAAACCAGCTGCCGTAAATTCTTGAAAATCAAGGTTTAATTTTTCAACTTCTTTTATAGGTATCACTCCACCCAAAGGTCCTCCAACTTGCAAAGCTTTTATCGGTTCTTTAAATCCTCCACCTATATCATACAAAACTTTTTTCATTGGTGTTCCCATTTCAATTTCATAAACACCTGGATTATTAAAAAAACTGTCGAGACAAACTAACTTTGTGCCAGCTGATTTTTTATTTCCTATGGCAGAAAATTTTTTAGGTCCATTTATTAGAATTCCAGTTGCTGCTGCGAGAGTTTCTACATTATTAACAACAGTAGGTTTCTTATATAATCCTTCAGTAACAGGGAAGGGAGGTCTGACATCAACTTCAGCTCTTCTACCTTCTATAGATGCGATTAACGCAGTTTCTTCTCCACATATATATGCTCCTTGACCAATACATATATTTAAATCAAAAGAAAATTTTGTTCCAAGAATATTATTTCCTAGCAAGCCTTCATTTTTTAATAAATTAATTGAAGCATTTAAAGCTTCAATTGATTTAGGATACTCACCCCTTATATACAAAACTCCTTCATCACTTCCAATAACATAGCCACAAATAATCATCCCAAATATTACCTTTAAAGGTTGGTCTTCTAGTAAATATCTATCCGAATAAGCTCCAGAGTCACCTTCATCTGCATTGCAAATAACATATTTTTTTTCTGATTTTGTTTTACTACAAAATTCCCATTTCATTCCAGTTGGAAAACCAGCACCACCTCTACCAGTTAAATTTGAATCCAAAAGAGATTTAATTATTTCTTGTTTGTTAGAATTTAAAAATTTTACCAAATGTTTTTTAAACTTATCAAGATCTGAAGTTTCATCATCCATTAAAAAACTTGTTGAAGCAAAGCTCTTTGAAAAAAATTTTTCTTGCTCTAAATCTTTACCTTTAATTATATCATCAATTTTATTTATGTCGTTTCCAGCATAGTTTTGTCCGTTATAATGGAAAGCACTATTTTCATAGCAATATCCCAAACAAAACATTTCACCAACTTTATCATCACCCAGTTTATCTTTTAATTTTTTCTTTAATGGCTCTTGCGTTCCCGCACACATACATGCACTTCCATTACAAACAAAAGCTTTTTTCTCTCTATGTGCAGGTCTTAAAAATTCATAGAAACTCTCAGCTCCATGTAAAGTAGAAACTCCCACATGGTATTTATCTGCAATCTCTTTCATTCCTTCACCGTTTTTGGAATTTAAAGACCTTTCAGATAATTTTTGAAATAAATTATCTTTTAAACCTATTCTCCCAGACAATTTGCTTATATTTTTTGACATATAGTTAAAATAAAACTCTTTCTTTGTTTGTATATATATTGAAACTATTTTTTTTTACAAAGCCTAATAATGTCATGTTAAACCTTTTAGCTAGATCTATAGCAAGACTTGTTGGCGCACCGACTCCAGCCATAAGACCAATATTGGACATTAGTCCTTTTTGGATTAATTCAAAATTTAATCTTCCTGAGCAGGCAATAAATTGAGAATGATTATCAATTAGTTTTTTTTTATTTGTGTGGCCTATAAGTTTATCTAAAGCATTATGTCTTCCAACATCTTCTCTTGTTGCAATCACTTTTCCATTCTCATCGATTAAAGAACTTGCATGAATACCACCTGTTTTAGAAAATTCAGATTGTTCGCTTGTTAGCAGTTCTGGAGATTTTAAAATAATTTCTTTTTTAATTTTAGGATAAGAAATATCTAATTTATTTTCTTTAATTACTTCAACTGTTTCAAGAGAGGTTTTTCCACAAACTCCACATGAAGAATTAGTTATAAAGTTTCTTTTTATTTTTCCAATATCAATGTTTTTAGTATTATTTATAGTTGCAACTATTTTATTTTGAATATTAAAATCTCCTACTTTTTCTCCTATTTTTTCTATATTTTCTATAGCAGAAAAATTTTCTATTATTCTTTCATTAAATAAAAAGCCAGATATTAAATCCTCATCATTTCCCGGTGTTCTCATTGTAATGGATAATTGTTCAGTTTCCCACTTTCCATCAACCTTATATTTGAGATTCATTTCAAGAGGTTCTTCTACTGAAACAGAATCTTTTATTTCTTCTGTAGAACTACCTTTTAACTTTACAACATTATATTTTATATCCATTTACAAAGGGTATTTTTTTTTTAAAATCAATCGATTTAAAACTACTCCAAAAATTAAAACAATAATAGTACCTGAAATAATTGGATTTATTATATAATCTAAAGATACGCTTCCCATTATTACAATTATAGGATTACCGCCTGCTGGGGGATGAGTTATATTTAACATAATCATCAAAGCCACACCCGCTCCAACTGCTATAGGCAAATTAATATATAAAGGCAAAGGAATAAAATAAAGCACAAACAAACCAGCCAAAGATGTTGCTAGGTGCCCAAAAAAAATATTTTTTGGTTGTGCAAATGGACTCTCAGGATATCCATAAAGTAAAACCATAGTAGAACCAAAAGAAGCAATTAAAAAAATTCCAAATTCTGTTTTATATGTAAGAAGGGTTAATGCACCAATTGTAATAGCAGAAAATAATCCAGCAATTAAAGCTTTTATAATAAGTGAATTTTTCATTTTATAATTTTAATGCTTTTGAAACTGCTTTAAAAGGTAATAACAAACAATCTTTTCTAGCAATATTTTTTTTATCAAAAATTTTTTTAAAAATTTTCCATTCTTTTGGGATATTTGCAAGGTTGTCTTCAAAAAAAGTTTCAATTACATTTAATAAACTTTTAATACTTTCGACTGGTTTATTAATTGAATTACTTGACAAAAGACTCACTGAGGCCTGACAATAAACACAAGATTTGCACTGATATCCAAAGTCTACAATTTTATTTTCCTTAACTTTTAAGCTTATTTCCATTTGATCTCCACAAATAGCGTTTTTGTGTGTCGCTTTATGAGTGTGGTCTTCAATTACTTTGTTATTTTCAGTATTTGACGCAATTTGTAAAATTTTTAAGTCCATTTTAAATTCTTTTAATAAACAATTAATAATTTATATTTCTTTTGATGATTGAAAACAACATTCTAGGTATAATTCTAGCAGGGGGAAAATCAAGTAGATTTGGTGAAGATAAATCAATTACAAAATTAGGTGATAAAACTTTATTAGATCACACTATAAACAAAATAGAAAAAGAATTTAATGAAATATTGGTGATTTCAAATAATAAAGAATTCAATTTTAAAAATAATAAAATTCATGTTGTAGAAGACTGTATAGAAGGGCAACTTGGACCATTGGTTGGTATACTTACAGCAATGAAGTGGGTGGAAAAAAATAACAAAAATTATAAATGGATAGCTTCTTTTCCATGCGACACACCTTTTTTTGATGTGAAATTTATAAGCGAGTTAAAAATAAAAATTAAAGAAACATCAAAAAAACTTATTTTTTTAAATAGTGATAAAAAAAGACATAATATTTTTGGTTTATGGTCTGTTGATTTAATCGAAACATTAGAAGAAGATATTAAAAATGGTTTAAGAAAAGTAGAATTATGGGCAGATAAGATTGGTTGTGAAAATATTATTATAAATGAAGAAAAATTTGATAGATTTTTAAATATAAATACTAAAAAAGATTTAGAAAAAGCAAAAGAAAATTTAGAGAAAATTTAAAATGATACATTATAAAAAAGCACTTTTAGAATTAAAAAAAAATAAAATAAAAATATATTCAGAAAAAGTTTCAGCTGAGGACTCGATTAATAGAATTTCAGCAGTTAATTTAAATTCACCTTACAATTATCCTGCAGCAAACAATACAGCATTTGATGGATTTGCGATTAATTCAAAAGAAACCAAGAATCTTAGTAAAAAAAAATCTTTAAAATTTAAAATTATAAAAACTTTAGCTGCAGGAGATAATCCAAATATTAAAAAAGTTCCAAAATTTTCAACAATTGAGGTGATGACAGGAGCTATAATCAAAAAACCGTTTGATACTATAATTCCTGTAGAACAGGCACAATTTTTTCCAAGCAGAGCAAAACCTAAGTATTTAATTATAAATAAAAAAATAAAAAAAAATAATTTTATAAGATTTGCAGGATCAGATTTTAAAAAGAGTGAAATTGTAATTAAAAGAGGAGAAATTATAAATTCTCAACATATTTTAGCATTTAAAACTTTAGGCATAAAAAAGATAATCGTAAAAAAGAAACCAAAAATAGTTTTTTACACAACTGGAAATGAAATATCTAATAATACCAAATTACCTAATTGGAAAGTTAGAAATTCAAATAGTTACTATTTAAAATCTCTTTTAAAAAATTTACCTTTTGATTTTGTAGAAAAGAAAATTTTAAGAGATAATGATCTAAATAAATTTCAAAATGAAATTAAAAAAAACTTAAAATCAAGAAATGATTTAATCTTAACATCGGGCGCAGTGTCTGCAGGCAAATTTGATTTTGTCCCTATGATTATTAAAAAATTTAAATTAAAGTTTTCTTTTAAAGGTGCTTATATACGCCCTGGAAAGCCACTAATGTTTGCAAAATTTATAAAGAATAAAGCTTTTTTTGGATTACCTGGAAATCCAATTTCTTCTGCAGCATGCTTTAGGTTTTTTGTATTACCATATTTGTATTTTTCTACAGAGGTAAATGAAAATAAACCTATAAATGCTAAGCTGAAAACACAATTTAAAAAGAAAAAAAAATTTACTAGATTTATTAAAGGCCAAATATCATTTTCAAATAAAGGTATAGCAGAGTTTAAAGTTCAAAAAGGACAAGAGTCATTTAGAATTAAACCATTTACTAAGTCAAATGCATGGGGATTATTTCCTAGCGGAAAAGCTAATTTCAAAAAAAATGTTTATATTAAGTGTTATACACTCACAGGTATAAATTAAATTTATATTAATTAATCAAATTTAGTTGTGGATTTAATTAATAGGTATTAATAATCCGAAATGGAAAAATTAAAGAATCCTCAACTTGCTATACCTGTAGTTCTAATGGCTGGTATTTTTTGGTCATTTGGTCCTTATGTCGTTCGTAATATTGATGAAGCTAACACAGTTCCTTGGCAATATTTATTTACGAGAGGAATGGTAATATTTATTTTGCTTAATCTTTACTTGTATATGGAAGAAGGAATAGAATTTATCAGTAATTATAAAAAAATAGGTATTTCTGGTATTATAGGTAGTTGTGGATTAGCAGCAGCAATGATTACTTTTATTTGGTCAATAACAAATACATCAGCAGCAATAACCCTTCTGTGTCTTGCTGCAATGCCATTTATTACAGCCTTATTAGGTTTTTTATTTTTAAAAGAAACAATATCTATAAATGTCTGGGCAGCTATTGGGATCGCTACTATTGGAATTATAATAATGGCAATAGGAAATCATGAAAAGAATACATTTATGGGGTTTGTTTTAGGAATAGTATCTGCACTAGGGTTTTCAGTTTTTTCAGTAAGTTTGAGATGGAGAAAAGAAACACCAAAATTTACCACGGTTGCTTTGGCAGGCTTAATTTGCCTTTTAGTATCTCTGATTGTAATTATTAATAAAGATTTAAGCATTTTTTCATCTAGCAAAAATCAAGCTTTATTTGCAGTACATGGAACAATTGTTTGTTTAGGTATGATATTATACGCAATTGCATCGAAAAATATTCCCGCAGCGGAACTTACTTTGCTTTCTTTAACAGAGGTAATAGGTGGAATATTTTGGGTTTGGCTACCATGGCTTGGAATTAATGAAGTGCCACAAACAAATACTATTGTTGGTGGTTTTTTAATATTTTTAGCTATATTTTATTACAGCTTAATAATAAAAAGTAATAGAAGATTTATTGCATTAAATTAATTTAATGAGTTCAGAAAAAATAATTGTTAATAGCTGGAATGAGTGGGATCCTTTAAAACATGTGATCGTTGGAAAGGCTGATGGTTGCTGTATTCCTGCGCCAGAGCCAGCTTTGGATGCAAAGGTACCAGAAGATTCTGATATGAAAGGACAATATGGTCCTAGAACAAAAGATACAGTTGATAAAGCAAATGAACTTTTGGATAATTTTGCTGACATGTTAAAAAAAAGAGGAATTAAAGTAGATAGACCTCAACCATTAAATTTTAATCAAAAAATATCAACTCCAGATTGGAAAGCAGAAAGTATGTTTGGATGTATGCCAGCTAGAGATGTGATTCTTACTGTAGGAAACGAAATGTTAGAAGCAACAATGAGTTATAGATGTAGATGGTTTGAGTATTTAAATTACAGACCTCTTATTCAAAAATACTATAATTTAGATCCAAATATGAGACACGAGTCTGCTCCAAAGCCAAGATTAACTGATTCTGATTATAGAAAGGATTATTTATCAGATAAAATAGGAGATCAGAAAAGGCTTGAATGGACTGAAAAAAAATTTTTTGTAACAACAGAAGAAGAGCCTCTTTTTGATGCAGCTGATATACTTAGATTTGGTAAAGATTTAATTATTCAGCATGGTTTTACAACAAATTTAAAAGGAATAGAATGGCTAAAAAGACATTATAAAGATCACAGAGTTCATGGAGTAAATTTTCCTGGAGATCCTTATCCAATACATATTGATGCAACTTTTACACCTATTAAACCAGGATTAATTATTAACAATCCACAAAGAAGATTACCAAAACAACAAAGAAAACTTTTTGAGGATAATGATTGGGAAATAGTTGATTCAGCTCAACCAGCACATAATTCTCCACCTCCATTATGCTATTCATCAGTTTGGCTTTCTATGAATGTTTTAGTTTTAGATCCAAAAACAGTATGTGTAGAAAAAAGTGAAGTCTATCAAGCTGAGCAGCTAGATAAACTTGGAATGGAAGTAGTACCGGTAGATATGAGAGATGCGTATGCTTTTGGAGGCGGACTTCATTGTTGTACAGCAGATGTTTATAGAGAAGGCAAATTAGAAGATTATTTTCCTAAACAATAACTAGCTAGGATTCTGTTTTAAAAACTCAATATATTTTATAACTTCATCAAATTTTTCATCTTCTATATCTTTATAACTAGCATTAAATTTACTTTTTACACATATAGCTACATGAGCATAAGGATTTCTTCCTTTTGGGTGATTTGGATGATCTGGTAATTGCCCCTGTAAATAATCACCAGCTTCCTGAATAATTTTCCAGAGTTTACTTGCGTTTTCTTTGTTCACACTTTTGTTTGTTCTGCTTGATTATTATCTAATGTTTCTGGAGTATCAGGATCTAATTCTAATCCAGCTGGAGTAATTGTTGCTGGGATAGAAGTATATGTAGAGTCAGGGTTTTCTGCTACTTCTCTTACTTTCATTCTATAAATACCAAATATTCCAATTATAATATGTGCGATTATTAAAAATACAAACAAACCATTTATATCAAACCAACTCATAAACAGTGAACAAATAATAGGTCCACTTATTGCACCAATTCCAAATATAAATTGCAATCCACCACCTGCAGCCACAAATTTTTCTTTAGGTACAAAATCATTTGTATGTGCAAGATTTAGTGAAAATAATGGGAGACATAAACCTGCATAAAGTCCAACTGCTATAAAAAATAAAATTTTACTAGTTGATAATTCAGTTGATAAATACATATTTTCAAGACTTTGACTTCCAAAAATAATTGAAAGGAAAGAAAAAAAAGCACTTAATAATGTAACAGCAACTATTACTTTTCTTCTATCAAGCTTGTCTGAAAAATAACCAATGGGGCCTTGAAACACAACTCCAGACATTGTTGCTATAAAAAGTAAAATTGAAGTTTCAAATAATGTAAAATTAGCCTTTGTAGCATATACAGCCATTAAAGAAAAAAAAGCTGAATGTATTAAGCCTGTGCAAAAAGAACTTACAGTTCCTAATGGAGAAATTGTATATAATTCTTTTACGCTTATCGTTCCTATTTTTTTAAATTTAGGAGCAGATCTTTTTGTTAAAAGAATTGGAACTAAAGCTAAAGATAATAGTACTGAAACTAAAATAAAAGGTTCGTAGTTTGTAGGATCGCTTACATTAAGTAAAAGCATACCTATTCCTAATCCACTATAAAGAATTATCATATAAGCTGATAGTAATTGTCCTCTATTTTTATTTGTAGCTCTGTCATTTAACCAGCTTTCAGTTACTATGTAGCAACTAACCAAGCTAATTCCTGTTATAAATCTACTTAAGGTCCACATTGCAGGATTAACATAAACCGCTGCTAACAACGCACTTAAAGAAGCTAAAGATGCAAAAGCTGCAAATACTCTAATATGCCCAACTTTTTGTACTAACTTTGGAGTAGTGTTTGATCCTAAAAAATATCCCATAAAATAACCAGACATAAATATACCAGTTGTAATTACACTAAAGTCTTCAACAACAGATCTAATACCCATTAACTGCATTTGGAGACCATGAGCAATCATGATTGTTCCAATTCCAATAAATAAAGCCCATGATTTGGTTACTTCTTTTTGCATATATATTTGCCTGCTTATTAATTAGTTAAAATTTTGCAAGTAATTAGTTATGATTTATGTTTTTTTTAAGGCTAGGAATGAATGAATTGCAATTGTTAATATGATAAGTGAGCCACCTAAAATAGTTTCCAAACTCGGTTGTTCTTTAATTACCATCCAAACCCATACTGGACCCAGTATAGTTTCAAGAAGGAAAAAAAGATTAACTTCAGCACCAGTTATAAATCTTGGGGCTATAGTTACTAAAACAAAAGGGATAGCTACACACATTACACACATTAAAGGTATAAAAATGATATCATTTCCAACCAATGTGAAGCTCTCTACAAAGAAAAAGGCAAATATTGCAACACATAATTTACCAATTACAGCTGATGGAACAAGATCTCTGTCTTTAGCATATCTTGCTAAAGTGGCATTACAAGCAAGACCAAAGGCAGTAACCAGACCAAAGAAATCACCTAAAAAGTTACCTAAATTAAGGGAATCATAAAAGATATAAACACAAGCAGCAAAGGTAACAAGTATAGCAATCCAGGTTTTTTTATCTGGGGCCTCCTTTAAAAATATAGCTCCTAATATAGCTGAAAGCATTGGAGCCAAAGCAATCATTACCAAAGTATTAGCAACATTAGTATTTTGGATAGACAATATAAAAGTAATATTGCATGCAGAAAAACTAAAAATATAAAATATTCCTGGAAAACCTATTCCAAATAGTTTTTTTAAAAAATTTTTATTGTAAAAAATTAATGTACCAATTAAAACAACCACAAAAGGTATTGCTCCTCTATAAAATAACATTCCCCATGTTTCTATATTCGATAATCTGATAAGCAAAGAATCAGGAGTGATTAGAAAAACCCCAATAAATGCCAAAAGTGAACCTTTTTGCTGATTTGATAATTTTTCTATCATATTTTAAAATTGTAAATGAAAAACTTAATTAGAGTAAGGTTTTCTTGAAAATATTCTTCTTACCATTGGTTCAAAATGTTCCAATGGTAAGGACTTGTAATTAGGATCAAAAGATCCTTGATCATACTTTTCACAAAAATCTATTGTTGCTTGATAATATTTGTGGTCTTTATATTTCTCTCTTTTATTTCTGTCACCACCTAAATGATGCGCATAATAATATAATTGAAATTCTCCATGTTTTTCAACTATCCAATGAGTTTTTTCAGAAACATAAGGTTTTAAAATTGCTGCAGCATATTCAGAGTGATTCATAGGAGCCAATTCATCTCCTATATCATGTAGAAGCGCCGCAACTATAATTTCTTCATCTTCTCCAGCTTTTAAAGCCTTCGTTGCACTTTGAAGTGAATGTTCCAATCTTGAAACTTGATAACCCTCTAATGTTTCTGTTAAACCTGACATAAATTTAAGAATTCTATCAGCAGTTTCTTCTATGTATTTTTTTTCATGTTTATCTAAAAGCAAATAGTCCTCTTTTGTTCCATGTTTCATTTCTGTAAATTTTACTTTATTCATAACTAATTATTTGACCCAGTACTTAATAAAGAAAGTTGAGTAATTTTATCATCACCTAAATTATCTATCGGTTTAACCGGATAGTCTCCAGTAAAATAATGATCTGTTAATTGAGGATAGTTTTTATTTCTATTCTTAAATCCCATCGCTTTATAGAGACCATCTATTGATAAATACTTTAGACTTTTTGCTCCAATATACCTGCATATTTCATCATTATTTTTATTTGCTGCTAAAAGTTCTTTTTTTGTAGGTGTATCAACTCCGTAAAAATCTGGGTATCTAATCTCAGGACTTGCTATTCTTACATGAACTTCCTTTGCTCCCGCATCATATAACATTTTTACTATTTTATAACTTGTTGTTCCTCTCACCAGTGAATCATCAACTAAAATAATTTTTTTATCTTTTATTGATGTTTTGTTTGGGTTTAATTTTAGTTTAACACCAAGACTTCTAATTTTTTGTGAAGGCTCAATAAAAGTTCTTCCAACATAATGATTTCTAATTAATCCTAATTCGAAATTTTTTCTGCTTTGTTGACTATAACCCAAAGCTGCTGCATTTCCTGAATCTGGAACAGGCACAACAACATCCCCCTCAACATCATCTTCATTTGCTAGTTCAATACCTAAATTTTTCCTATATTCATAAGCAGTTTTTCCATTTAAAATACTATCTGGCCTAGAGAAATAAATATATTCAAACACACACGGTCGAACTTTTTGTTTTGGAAATGGTTTAATACTTTCAATATTATCGTCCTCAATCAAAACTATTTCTCCATTTTCAACTTCTCTTAAATATTTCGCACCTATTATATCCAAAGCACAAGTTTCAGATGCTAATACATATGAATTTTTTAATTTTCCAATAACTAGTGGCCTTATTCCAAATGGGTCTCTAACTCCTATCAATTTTTTTTGAGTTAGCATGACCAAGGCATAACCTCCTTGTATTTGAAATAATGCTTCTACAATCTTGTCTATAGTTTTAGTTCTTTTTGATTTAGCAATTAGCTGAACAATAGTTTCAGTATCAGATGTAGTATAAAAAATAGCACCTTCTTTAACTAATTTTGATCTTAATTTTATTGCATTTGTTAAGTTTCCGTTGTGAGAAATACTTATTCCTCCTGCGTTTGTATCTGCAAAAAACGGCTGAATGTTTCTTAATGTTGTACCTCCAGTAGTACTATATCTATTATGACCAATGGCATATTTTCCTGTTAAATTTTTTAATACTTTTTCTTTATTAAAATTATCTCCAACAAGACCAAATCTTTTTTCCGAATGATATTGATCTCCATCAAAAGTAACAATTCCACATCCTTCTTGTCCTCTATGTTGAAGTGCGTGTAACCCTAAAGCTGCAAGAGCTGACGCATCATTATTATTACTTATACCAAATACTCCACATTCTTCTTTTATTTTGGGATTAAAGTTCTTGAACTTTATCTTTTGCATCATTGTAATTTTCTTCATTTGGAAATTCTTTTATTAAATAATTACTACCTTTTTCAACGTATGGAAAGGTAAAGGATTTTTCCAAATTCATAGGCCACTTATCATGATTATAAATTATACTTATAGTTGAAAAGATACATACACAAATTATATAAGATCTTAAAAAACCAAAAAAGAATCCAAATATTTTGTCTAATGTCCCTAGACCAGAGTATGATACGGCCTTACCAATACCTTTATTAATCATTAAAATTAAAAAAATTATAATAACAAAAATTCCCACACCTAGAATGATGTCCAAAACATATTCACTGTCAATTATACCTTCAACAAAAGGTTTAACTCTAGGGAAAATTATTAGAGTTAATATGTAAGCCAATAACCATTTTGAAGCCGCAATTAAACTTAGAACAAAACCTTTTCTAGAACATTTAATTAAAGATAGTACCGTAAAGAAAATATATATTAAATCAAAACTAGAAATATTTTCAAAAATTTTTAAAAACCCATCCATTAAAAAAATTTATTTACCTCCGAAAGGTCGAAATACTTGCAATAGCGCCGGTAATAGAGTTAATACCGAGATCATTGCTAAAAACATTGCAATACCAGTAAATATTCCAAAATATATAGTGGGTATAAAATTAGAAAAAACTAAAATTGAAAATCCAAAAATAATAGTTATTGACGTGTTTAATATTGCAACACCTACTGTAGAGTGACACTTTTTTAAAGTTAGTTTGTAGTCATTAATTTTACTGTATTCTTCCTTAAATCTATAAATATAGTGAATACTATTATCTACAGCTATTCCAATAGTTATAGCAGCAATAGTAATTGTCATCATATCCAAGGGAATTTTTGCTATACCAATAATTCCTAGTACAAAAAAAGCTGCAATAAAATTTGGAACAACGCCAATTAAAGACAATTTAATATTTTTAAACAAAATAAAAAACATTATAAATATTCCAATCATAACAAAACCAAGCGTCAAAATTTGTGATTTAAATAAACTTTGCAGCAAGTTATTGAATAGAATAAGTACACCTGCCAATTTATACTCTTCTTCTTTTAGCCCTAATTTATTTTTTAAATCATAATTAATCTGTTTTATAAGTTCATTTCTTCTTAGTCCTTCTTTAGAATCTTTGATTCTTAAATTAATTCTTGCTTCCGAATCTGGTATTGAAATATATGGGTCTACTATTTCTTTCCTAATTGAATCAGGTATTTTTGAATAAAGAACTCCCATTTCAAGGCTACCAAGTGGCTTATTATCATTTAAACTTGTTGCCACTTTAATTATAGAAGAAAAAGACAATACCTTTCCCACAGCAGGAAGTTCATCCAAATAGTTATGAACTTTTTCAATTTTATCTATTTTATCTTTTGTAAACCAATATTTTGAATCATCTTTTTCTGCTTCACCATCATCCCATTCATCATCTTCGTCTACAACGTCATCTTCTTTTTTTGGAAATTTTATAATAACTTCAAGCGGAGTAGTTCCACCTAATTTTTCATCTATAAGTTTCATTCCTTTATAAATTTCTGTATTTTTACTAAAATAGTTAATGAAACTATTTTCTACTTCAAGACGTGAGATACCTAAAAAACTTATAAAAATTATTACTACACTTATAATAAAGATTAGGCTTTTATTGTTAATCGATATTTTTCCTAATAAATTTGTAAAAACTGAATTTCTATTTTCATTTATATTTACTCTTAAATCTGAAACAAGACTAATTAAAGTTGGCAATAAACTAAACGTAACGGTAAATGAAATAATCAAACCTAAAGTCATCATCCATCCAAAGTCAATTATTGGTTTAATTTCACTAAAAATTAGAGAAAGAAAAGCACAAACTGTTGTAAGAACTGTATAGAGAATTGGCCAAAACATTTTACTTGTTGCTTGTAGAATAATTTCATTTTTACTTAAATTTGGTTTTTCCTTGGTTAACTGTAAAAATCTAGTACTCATATGTATATTCATTGCCATAGTTAAAATTAGCATCAAAGCTATAAAGTTTGAGGATATAACGGTAACTTTCCAACCTAACATTCCAAGCAGACCCATCATTATTAAAACTGAAAAGAAGCAACTACTTATTGGGATTATAACCCAAACAACTTTTTTAAAAATAATCCAAAGCGTTGCTACAATAAATATTAAGACTCCTATACCAAAAGTAACAATATCACTTTTTATAAATGACATCATGTCATCAGCGATCATAGGAATTCCTCCCAAATGTATCTTTCCAACTTTATTATAAGATTTTATTATTTCTCTTATTTCAATTATATTTTGATGATTTTTTTTCTTTAAATTATCTTTATAAACTTCCTTTTCTTTTTCATTATTAAATTTTTCAGGAATTTCATTTTTTTTTATATTTACAATTATTCCACTTGTTTTACCATCTTCACTAATTACAAAATTTCTGAAAACTGGGCTATTTAAAATTTCATTAAATCCTCTTTTTTTATTAATTCCATCACTCTTAAGTGTACTGAAATTTTGTAATCTTTCAGTTAATGTTTTATCAGTACTAGTTAAAAGGGGAATATCTAAAATAGTTACAA
Organism: uncultured Pelagibacteraceae bacterium; assembly: GCA_902587435.1. Classification (GTDB taxonomy): domain Bacteria; phylum Pseudomonadota; class Alphaproteobacteria; order Pelagibacterales; family Pelagibacteraceae; genus Pelagibacter. The sequence goes on along the minus strand of CACILF010000006.1, from coordinate 31,146 downwards.
CGCTATCTACCCAGTTTAAACTTTGAATTTTATATTTTAAACTAAGCAAATTATTAATTGAATTTTCTGAAACCATATCCTCATTGGGCGTGTAGGTTAAAACAAGAAATTCTTTAGAATTGTATCTTTTAGTTATTTCTCTTAAGTATTTTAAATCAGGGTCTCCATCAATTAGCAAAGTTTCAGAAGATGCATCTAACCTAAAATCTTTTGAAAAAAAACCAAAACTAGCAAGACACAGTAATAAAATTACAAAAATTATCTTTGGTTTTTCGATTATGTTTTTTTGGTAAAAATGTGAAAACATCTAATACCAACTTATATAATTAAATTTAGCTATTTTGAATATCTTTAAATCTTGTAAACATCGGCTCAAATTCAAGAAAAACATTGCCCGTAGGTCCATGACGCTGTTTACCTATAATTATTTCAGCACGATTTGATACATCATTCATCTTGGATTGCCATTCAGCATGCTCAACAGTATTTGGCTGGGGTTCATTTCTTTCAATATAATATGCTTCTCTAAAAACAAACATTACAACGTCTGCGTCCTGTTCGATTGAACCAGATTCTCTTAAATCAGATAGCTGAGGTTTTTTATTATCTCTTTGTTCAACAGCTCTTGAAAGTTGAGATAAAGCTAATACAGGAACAGATAATTCTTTTGCTAAAGCTTTTAAACCTTGAGTAATTTCAGATATTTCTTGAACCCTACCTTCTTTGAAATTTGCAGCTCTCATTAATTGAATATAATCAACCACAACCATATCTAAGCCATAAAGTCTTTTTATTCTTCTTGCTCTATTGCTTAAAGCTGCAATACTTATTGCTGGTGTTTCATCGATATAAAGAGGCAATTCTGAAATATTTTTTGAAGTTTCGATAAATTTATCAAACTGTTCCTCAGAAATTCTTCCTCTTCTGATATCATTTGATTTAATTCTTGATTGCTCTGCTAATATCCTTGTTGAAAGTTGCTCAGATGACATTTCAAGAGAAAAAAAAGCAATAGTAGACTTTCTACCATCTTCTTGGATTTTTTTTGCTGCATTAAAAGCAATATTCGTTGCCAAAGCTGTTTTACCCATTGATGGTCTACCTGCTATAATTAATAAATCAGATTTATGTAATCCCCCCAATCTATCATCAAGATCGGTTAATCCAGTAGGAACTCCAACTATTCCTTCATCATTTTTATATGCAGTGGTAGCCATTTGGATAGTTAATTTCATTGCATCATCAAACTTTACTAAAGAAGAACTAAAAGATCCTTTTTCTGCTAAATCGAATAAAGATTTTTCGAAATTTTCTATAATCGACTGGCCATCATTATCCAAATCATTTAATTTTGCAGTATCAATAATATTTTCAGAAATTTTTATTAATTCTCTTTTTACAAAAAGATCATAAATTAATTTTGAATATTCTGTTGTTTGACGTGATGAAGTTGAAAATTTAGTAATTTTAATTAAATAATCTGGAACGTTTATCTCATCTTTTTCTTTTTCAAAATAATTTTTTAGAGTTATTGGATTAGCCAACATTCCACTATAGATTAATTTTTCTATTGCACTAAAAATTTTTTGGTGCATTGGGTCGTAAAAGTTTTTACTTGTAACAATCATATTTATTTCATCAAATATTTCATTTGAAACTAAAATTGATCCAATAACTGATTGTTCAGCTTCAATATTATTTGGAAGCTCTTTTGTTTCATTCTGGACTAAACTAAATTTTTTTTCCACAAAACTAGTTAATTAAATTTATAGCAGTAAAACAATATTTAAAAATAGCTGGGGAAAAAGTTGTATAATTATTTATTTTCTTCAGAAATAACTTTTATTGATATTTCTGAAAGAACTTCAGGGTGAAGATTCAATACAACTTTAAATGTACCAATAGATTTTATTTCTTTAACAGGTTGTATTAATGAAGGATTTATTTCGATTTTTTCTATTTCATTTAAAATTTTTGCGATTTCAGTTGGCTTAACTGATCCATATAGTTCTTTATTTTCAGTAGCTAATTTTTTAATTATAAATTCTTTATTTTGTATTTTTTCTTGAATTGCTTTTGCTTGGTTCTTTTTTTCTTTATCTTTTTTTGAAAGTGTAATTTTAATTTTTTCTACTTCTTTTATGTTTTCTTTAGATGCAAAAAGTGCTTTTTTTTTTGAAATTAAAAAATTTCTTGCAAAACCTCTTTTTACATCGATTACATCGCCAATCGATCCTATTTTTCTAACATTTTCTAATAATATAACTTTCATTAAATTAAAGCTAAATTTCTTGCCCTTTTAATTGAAAGAGATAGTTCTCTTTGTTTTTTTTGACATACAGAAGTAATCCTTGAAGGCATTATCTTTCCATTTTCTGTAACATATTTTTTTAAAAGTCTTATATTTTTATAATCAATTACTGGAGCGCCTTTTCCTGATAACGGACATTTTTTTTTAAATTTATACTTTTGTGGTTGAAAAATACTTAATCTAGCAAAATTATTTTGTCCTGGTCTTTTTTTATTTTTATTTGTTTTTTTCATTATTTAATTTGTTTTTTCTTTGACTTCTTCATTTTTTTTTTCAAAATAATTAGTTTTAAGATCTAACTTTTTTACTTTAACTGTTAAATATCTTAATAAATTTTTGTCTATTTTTTCATTTTTTTCTAGTTCATTAATTGTTTTTCCATTTCCTTCAATTTTGAAATGAATATAATTTCCTTTTTTATTTTTTTTTATTAAATAGGTTAAATTTATAAGACCCCAACTTTCAGCTTTTAGCACCTTTCCTTCATGTTTGATTACTAAATCAGTATATTTATCTTGTATTTGCTTTAGTTGACTAGGGCTTGTATCTTGCCTTGCTATAATAGTATGTTCGTAAAAGTTCATATTTTAATGTTATAAAAAAAAGGGATATACTATTATAAAAATTTAATTACAACACAAAAAAACGTTAAAATTTAATAATAATTTCTATGTTTTCAGTAATATTTCCAGGCCAAGGTTCACAGTCAGTCGGAATGATCAAGGAACTATATGATAATTTCACCTATGTTAAAGATTTTTTTAAACAAGCTGACGATGCATTAGGTTACTCAATTAGCAAAATAATTTTAGAAGGCCCAAAAGAAGATTTAGATTTAACTGAAAATACTCAACCAGCAATATTTTTAGCAAGTTACGCGATATCTGAAATGATTAGAAAAGAAAGCAATATTAATTTAGAGGATGGAAAATATTTTGCTGGTCATTCACTTGGCGAATATTCTGCTCTAGCCGCAAGCAATTCACTAGATTTTACAGATGCAATAAAACTTTTAAATGAAAGAGGCAAAGCTATGCAGACTGCTGTGCCAAAAGGAACAGGTGGAATGTTGGCTGTTTTAGGAATCGACATAAAAGAGATAAATAATTTGTTAGAAGAAAATAAAAATAATTATAAATGTTATATTGCAAATGACAATTCAAACGGACAGATAGTTTTGAGTGGTCTTAATTTAGATATAGAAAAATTTATTGCGACCTTAAAATCAAAAAAAATAAAAAATATCAAACTACCAGTAAGTGCTCCATTTCATTGTAAATTAATGGATAAAGCAACTTCTATAATGAGAGAAAAAATTAACAATACAAATTTTAAAAAACCAAGAAATGTTATTATTTCTAATGTAACAGGATCGGAAACTCAAGAAATTGATAAAATAAAGGATTTACTTATAAAACAAATAGAAAGCCCCGTACGTTGGCGAGAAAGTGTAATTTATATGATAAAAAATGGAGTTACAAATTTTATTGAAATTGGCCCTGGAAAAGTATTATCTGGTTTAGTAAAAAGAATAGATAAAACAATTAATGTTAATACCATAAATAAAATTGAAGATTTAAAAGATTTTAAATTAAATGATTAATTTTAAAAATAAAAAGATATTAGTTACAGGCGCAACTGGTGGAATAGGAAGAGATATAGTTAAAAAATTTATTTCTCTAGAAGGAAATGTAGTTGCCACTGGCACAAATATAGAAAAGCTAGATTTGCTAAAAAAAGACTTTCCTAGCTTGAATGTCATAAAATTTGATATTTCCGATCATTCTAAAATTGAAGAATTTATTGATAATGCCTCAACTCAATTAACTGGATTGGATATTCTAGTAAATAATGCTGGGACTAATATAGATAATTTATCTTTAAGAATGAAAGATGATGAATGGAAAAAAGTAATTGATATTAATTTAACTTCAACTTTTTTGTTAAGCAAATATGCAATAAAAAAAATGTTGAAAAATAAATATGGAAGAATTGTCAATATTTCTTCTGTAGTCGGGCACACAGGAAACTTGGGGCAATCAAATTATTCAGCATCAAAAGCAGGCATCATAGGCATGACCAAATCTTTAGCGATAGAATATGCAAAAAAAAATATTACTTTAAATTGTGTTTCACCTGGATTTATACAATCAAGAATGACAGATAAAATTATTGAAAGTGTAAAAGCTGTTTTAACTTCTAGAATACCTATGGCTAGATTAGGAAATGGTGAAGATGTGGCGAATTCTGTCGCTTTTTTATCATCAGATCAAGCTTCTTATATTACCGGAGAAACTATACATGTTAATGGAGGCATGTATATGGCTTGACAAAAGCATTTAATAAATTATTAACGACTTAACACAAAGGATTTATATGTCAGATGATATTTCAAGCAAAGTAAAAAAAATAGTAGCAGACCATTTAGGAATTGAAGAGGCAAAAGTTACAGAGGAATCAAGTTTCATTGACGATTTGGGAGCGGACAGTTTAGATACAGTAGAATTAGTAATGGCTTTTGAAGAAGAATTTGGTTCAGAAATTTCTGATAGCGAGGCTGAAAAAATTCTTACAGTTGGTGATGCTGTAAAATTTATAGAGAGTAAAGCAAATTAAAAAATCAAAATTAAAATGTCTTTAGAAAAAGACGGGATAATTGTCATATTGTCATCACCGTCCGGCGCAGGAAAAACGACACTTGTAAAAAAAATTGCTAAAGAAAATAACTTTATAATTTCAATTTCACATACAACAAGAAAACCAAGAACCAATGAAACAAATGGTAAAGATTATTTTTTTACTAGTGAAGAAGAATTTAAAAATTTAATACAAAATGAAGAGTTTCTAGAATATGCCAAAGTTTTTGAAAACTTTTATGGATCATCAAAAAGTCAAGTTTTAGAAAATTTAAATAAGGGAGAAAATGTTATTTTTGATATTGATTGGCAAGGGACTGAGCAAATCAAAAAACAGAAATTAAATTATAAACTTATTACTTTCTTTATTTTGCCACCCAGCAAATCAGAATTATTTAATAGATTAAAAAATAGAGATATGAAGGATAAAAATATTGTAGAAGAAAGAATGAAGCAATTTAATGAGGATATAAAGCATTGGGAAAACTATGATTTTGTAGTTGTAAACGAAGATTTAGAAAAATGTTATAAAGAAATAATAGGATTTATTAACGAAAGAGTGAATAACGTAGATAGTAATTACAATAAAAAAAGCATTTTAAATCATATAAAAAAATTAAGAATTTAAATTTTCAAATTCCTTACAGATTTCTAAATACTTTAGTGATGATAAATTTTGAGGTCTATCGTTAATATTAATATTAAGTTTTTTAGAGATTTCGTTTACATTTTTAAAAATTATATTCAGTGGCTTTTTAATCATTTTTCTTCGCTGATTAAAAAAAATATTAGTAATATGTTCTAAATTTTTAGGATTTTTAATATTAAAATATTCTTTTTTTGGCTTGATTAATAAGACAGAACTTTTAACTTTTGGGATTGGATAAAAGCAATGGGGCGATACATCTATAATTTTTTCTATTTTTAATTTCCATGAAGACAAAACAGCTAGTCTTCCATAATTTTTACTATTTACCTGAGCAATTATTCTTTCAGCCACTTCTTTTTGAAACATTAAAATAAATTTTTTGAAAGTATTATTTAGGTTACTGTACCTTATCCATTTTATTAAAATTTGAGTAGAAACGTTATAAGGCAAATTTCCAAAAACAATCATTGGTGTATTTGAATAATTTTTTTCATCAATTTTTAATATATCTTCATTAATTAAAATTATTTTTTCATTAAATTTTTCATGTAATTTTTCTACTAAAAACTTATCTTTTTCAATTGCAAATATTTTTTTTGGGGATTTTGATAATATTTTTTCAGTAAGATTTCCAGTACCTGGTCCCACCTCAAGTATAATATCATTTTTTTTTATATCTGCTGAATTTACAATGATATCAATAATATTTTTATCTTTTAAAAAGTTTTGTCCTAAGCTTTTTTTAGGATATTTAAATTTCATCTAATTTTTTAAAAAAATTAATTGATGAAATTAGAGATTGTGCATTAGATTTATTTTTTCCAACCATTTTAATGTTAGTTCCATGATCAGGAGATACTCTTAAAAAGGGTAAACCCAGAGTTATGTTAATAGCATCAAAGTTAAATATGGTTTTCATTGGGGTGAGTACTTGATCATGATACATTCCAACAGCAACATCATAGTCTGATAAATTTTTATTAGAAAAAAATGTATCTGCGGAAAATGGACCTTTAATCTTTATTTTTTTCTTTAACAAAAATTTAATTGCAGGATTAATAATTTTCTCCTCCTCACTTAATTTTTCAATTGATTCACAATGGGGATTTAGACCTAAAATTGCAAATTTTGGTTTTCTTTTTAATTTTTTTTTATAAAAATGGTTTATATTTTTTACATCATTTATAATTTTATTTTTTGATAAATTTTTTGTTACACGACTAATAGGGACATGTGTGGTTATTGGGCATACTGAAAAAGATGAATTATAAATAAGCATGGTTGGTTTTTTTTTAATTTTAGCTTTAACTGCTAAATATTCTGTAACCCCTAAATATTTTTTTTCTAAAAAATGTGTTTTTGATACTGGGCCATTAATTAAAGCAAAAGCAGATTTTTTATTTAATAATTTTAAAGCAATTTTAAAACAATTATTAATATAATTATTTGATTTATTAGAAATATTATCAAAGATCTTTTTAAATTTATAATCAACGTTGAATATATTTATACATTTTTTATTCAAATTTAATTTTTTTAAATCAAAAGAGTTAATCTTTTTAACTTTGATTGAATATTTAAGTACCTTCATTTGTTGTCTTAATAAATTTTCAGATCCAATAATCAATATAGGTCTTTTAAATTTTTGAATAATTTTTTTTTTATAAGATTTAAATAGTATTTCAGAAAAAATACTATTTGGCTCGCCGAGTACTATCAATAAAGGACTATTTTTCACTAATGAATATATTTTGTTTAATTTTATTAAAATAAATTAGTGAAAATTGATTTAACTGTCTATTTTTTTCTTCTGTTATCATTTGTTTAAAGGTTCTATCAAAATCTAATTTTGTTTCTTTCTGCCTTTTTTTATTTAATTTTATTATTAAATAACCACTACTTGTTTGAATAGGTTGAGTTAATTGATCAATATTTAAATTTTCAACTTCTTCTGCAAGTTTATCATTTAATTGATTTTCATTTATCCACCCAATTTCACCACCAAATTTAGAACTATCACTTATACTAAATATATTTGCGCTATTTTTAAAACCTGAATTTTTAATATTTTTTAATATTAATTCATATTTATCTGAAAGTTTTTCATCTGAAGTAAGTTGAAACAATATTTCACTTAAATTGTATTCTTTTAATATTTTTTTTTGATTTTTTATTTTAAATTTTATTTTTTCTTCATCAATTTTAATTTGATTACTATACTTGCCAAATATCATTTCATTCCACAAAGTTTCAATTTTAAGTTTTTCTTTAACATCAGAAATATTTAAATTATGGCTAATCAAATAAGAATTAAACGCATCTTCACTTTCAAAATTTAATCTTTTATAGAAATTAGTTAGTATTTGTTTAGAGTACTTATCAGCTTTTTTTAAATCATATAATTTTAATAATTCAATTTTTTTAATTTTTTCTCTAATCAAAGAATCTTTTGCAATTTTTTTAAGTTGATTTTCGGGTAAAGTTTTTAAACTATTATTTAAAGCAATCAGGTAATTTTTTTCATTTAAAAAATCAATATTTGTTAATATTTCATCTCCTACTTTTAATTCAACTTTAATTTTATTTTCAGAATTTGCTAAATTTGTAGATAAGAATACCAAAATAAATATATATACAAATTTCAATATTATATTTTTTATCATTTAGTTAATGATGGTGAAGAAATTTTACCAAATGGAATAATTTTTATTGAAAACAATATATTTTCCTCAGGTTTTAAATCGCCATCTGTGTAATAACTTTTGTTATATTCTATTGCAGCAGTCAAACAATCATTTTCATATTCATAAATTAAATTATAATAGTTAGTAATATCTTGATCTAAATTTTTTGAAGTTTTAAATGCAATTGAGTTATTATTATCAAAATTATATTTTGTTTTATTTATTATATAACTATTTTGATTCAGATAGTTATCTTCTTCCAGATATTCAAATGAGGTAACGAAATTGTTTATGTATAAATTTGTTTTAACTAAATTGTAATTTGATTCATCTAAATTTTTATCTAATGAAAATTTATAATTTAAATCAAAAAATTTAGAAGGAATAAAATCAATTTCACCTATAAAATCAGATCTTTGTTCTGAAAGTCCATAAAGTTTTGGTAAATCAAGATTTTCATTTGCTCTTAATATATTTGCAACAGATAAATTGATAAATCTTTCATTTTCATTGGATGTTAGTGAATATTCTGCTCCCAGAGTTAATGATCCTCCACCTTCTACTGAAGTGTCGTCAATTCTATCTAATGAAAAAATACTGTCATAAGTTATACTTTTATTTAAATTTGAATTATTTTTTGTTGAGTTGGGACTATATCTAGCAGAAAATTTTGGTGATAACAAACTAGTAGAATTTTGATTTTCTTTTTTTAAAGGAAGTTTGGTTTCTAATATAAAGGTAGAAAGCAATTTTTGATCATCTCCTTCTTTAAAGTTACTTGAATTTTCTGCGTTTGAATTTAAATTTCTTAATAAGAACTTATAATTTGTCATTAAACCATCTATTGTAGAATTTATTTTTGCAAAAGAAGAATATTTTAAATCATTAATTAAAATAGTTTCATCAGAGCTTGTATTATAATTTTTTTGAAATCCTCTTGCACTGTAGGTTAAATCTCCTTTGATATCACTGTCTGTATTTAAGTATTTTTCATAACTAAAATTTGGAAAAATATATTCATATCTATCAGTTTTATTTTTATTTAAATCTTCGAAAACATCAAAACTAATATCAAAAGAACTGTTTTCACTAAAAGAATTGTAATTCATGTAAGAATGAAGCGCTGAATTGTCATTAATTATAGGAGAAATTATATTATTCTTTTTTAAGTAAGTATCATTTGAAACACTTTCTAAGTGTAAATTTAAATTTTGATTTTGTTTATTTGAAGAAAGGTCTGCAAAAAAGTGGTTTTTAGTATCATTATTACTTTTATTTATACTAAAATCTAATAATAAATCTGAACTTTTGTTAGCTTGTCTGTACTCACTTTGTAAAAGTATTTCATTACCAAAAAAAACTCTTGGAAAAAGAGTTAAATCCTTACTTTCTGATATTACTTTGTAGTAAGGAATTTGTACCGATGTTCCAGAATTATTTGAATTTTGAAAACTAGGCATTAAAAAACCAGATTGGCGTTTTACTGTTGGGTCTGGATGAAAAAAATAGGGGAAGTAAAGAACTGGTTTGTCGTAAATTTTAAGCCATGCGTTTTTATATTCAATTTTTTTTTCACTTTTTTTATGGACTACTTCTTCAGCATATAATGTCCACGGTGGGCATTTATTATCTTCTTGATTGCAAGTAGTAAAGTTACCCTTAAAAACCTTTGTATTGTTTTCTTCAGAAATTAAACTATTTCCCTTTAATCTTGGGTTATTCTTATTGTTTCCAAATAAAGAATCCTCAAAATCAATTGAAATATCTGAACCTAAAAATTTATTATCTTTTAAAGATACAATAGCAAAATTTAAATAGTAATGATTTTTTTTATTATCAAAAAGAGATAAATTTTTTGCTTTTAGAAGGCCAGTGCTTAAGTTAAATTTAAATTTTTCTGTGAAAAAAATATTATTTTGAGAATCTTCAATTTTTGTTTTTTTATCGGAGTAAACTTCTGATAAACCTCTTTCATATATTAAATCATTACCTTCTAAAAAATAGATATTTTGTATATTCGATTTTGATTTTCCAACAGATAATATTTTTTCTTTATTTCTGAAATAAATATATTCTTCTCCTTTTGAAATAACGTTATTTTTTTTATCATTCAACAAGACATCACCAAAAATTTTGATTTTCTCTTCATTTTTAAAATAAATATATTCTTCTCCTTCTGTAATAATGTTATTTTTTTTGTCATTTAATACTACATTTCCAAAGATTTTTAAGATTGCATTTTCTTTGTCATAAATTAATTCTTTTCCGCTAATTTCAATACCATCATTTGATGTTATTTTTACTCCATCTGCAGCCTTTGTAATGTTACCTTTTTCTAAGATGTTTATTTTAGATGATTCAATATTAAATATTTCTGCATTTAATATATTTTGATACAAAAGAATTATTAAAAATAAATTAGTAAAAAGTTTATTTTTCATTGATTTTGATTAATGAAATAAGACAAAACAAAATTAAAATTACTAAAGGAGAGCATATTGATAGCAGTATAGACGTTTTTTCAGTTATACCTAATAAATTAAAAAAATAATTTATATAATATATTATTACCGAAGACAAAACTCCTACTGATAAATTAAAAAATTTTGATTTTTTATAGTTAAAACTTAAAACCAAAATAGATCCTATAGTTGCCATTATTGATATAAGTATTGGAAATGAATATAATTTATATAGATGCGATTTTATCTCAGTACTAGACAATCCTAATTTTTTGTAATCCTCAGACAGATTCACTAATTGCAATATATTTAAAGAAGTTAAATTTGAAAAAATACTATTTAATTTTTCTCTATTAAAATTCGTATTAACTATAAGATTTTCTAAAATTTCTTTTTTTCCATTATCAAAAAAAATTCTTACTTTTTCTAATTTCCATTCATTTTTTTCTATATCAGCTTTTTCAGAAATAATTATACTTTTTAAGTTAAAATTTTTATCTAGTTGATTTATAGTAACATTTTTTAATTTGTTTTTTACAAATTCATCTGCATTAATAACATATATATTGCCCTCGTATTCATCTTTAATCCATAATCCATTATCATTTATTGCTGCTAAATATTTATTGTCATCAGTAAATTTATTTTTAATTAATAAATAATTGTGTTTTAGATTTGAAGAAAAAGTATAAAATAAAATAGTAATAATTATTCCCATCAAAAGAGATAAGTAAATAATTAATCTAATTAATGAAAAATTATCTATTCCTGTTACTTTAAGCAAATTTAACTCCTCATTTTCATTAAATTTTATAAAAAATAATTGAGATGCAATTAAAAAAATGAAAGGAAATATCTCAAATAAAACGGAGGGTGCATTAAAGAAAGTTAATAACACAGGATAATACAGACCAACATCATATTTTTCAAAAAAAACAATTTCTTCTAAAATATTTAAGAAAAAACTTAATAAGTAGAAAATTAAAGTTACAATTAAAAAGTAATACAAATAAGATTTTAAAATATAATTTTTATATATTTTTAATTTCATAAAAATTTTAATTTTTTAGAGCTAATAAAAACTAAATATCCAATAATACTTACAATAAATGGAGATAATACAACTAAAGATTTATTTAAATCGCTGAATGCTAAAATATTAATAGATCCCTCTGAAAATATTATAAAAATAAATCCTAAAATAAAAATAATACTTTTAAACTTAATTGAGTCAAATTGGTTTCTAGATTTTATAACTAGGCAACTTGCGACAAAACCTGAAACAATAATATATAATGGCAATATTAGCCTCTTGTACATTTCTTGAAAAACTGCATTTACAGAACTATCATCACATACAAATAATTTTTCAAAAAAACCTTCTTTTTTATTTATGAATGAACCTAAACAATCGATTAATTTCATTGAACTGGTCTCTTGTATTTTTGGAAAAACTGTCGATTTAGTAGTGAACTTAGATAGATTAAATTCTGTTTTCTCAAATTGAATTATATTTGTATTTCTAATATCTATATTTATAATTTTTCCATTAAATAAAACTAAATAAAAAGAATTATTTTTTTTTGCCAAAATTCCTTCTTTGGCGCTAATTATTTGGGATCTACCATCATCCAAATTTTCTCTAATAAAAATATTTTTTATAAGACCATCGGTAGTTTTTTCTTCAACAAAAATTGTTAGATTAGTTACTGTGTCATTAAAATGTTGTGATTTTATTAAAGAAGGAAAATAATCTATATTAGAGTCCCTAATATATGATCTCGCTAAATCTTGTGTCTTTGGAACTATGAAAAAACTTAAAATAACACTAATTAAAAAATATACGAAAGAAAACTTTATAATTTTATTTATAAATTCTATCTTTTTTATTCCGTAATTCCAAAATATTAAAATTTCATTATTTTCCTCATATTTAGATATTGTAAAAAATACCGAAATAAAAAAAACAAACAAAATTAGTTTACTGAATATTTTAGGCAAAGATAATAGAGAATACATAAAGTAAACTCTGAAACTGTGCCCATCCTCAGATACAATATCTAAGTAATTTACGGCCTGTATTACCCAAACAATTAAAGTTAGTGACAATGATGTAATAATAAAGAAAGTGGTAATATCTTTGAAAATATTTCTAAATATTAATTTTTTCATTGAAATTTATTATTTTGATACATATATACGTTTTCAACCTATACTATATTTAATATAAATGACTTTAAAAATAAATTATTTAGATACTCAAAAAGGGTTATCCAAAAATACAGCTCTATTTCTAAGCAATGATACTAAAATTTCAGAATTTAGGGGGATTTTTGACGATAAAATAAATCAAAAAATAGTTAATTATTTAAAAAAAAGCAGGAATAACAAAAAAAATAAAATTGACTCGATAAATATAGACTTTGATCAAAAAGTAATACTTGTATTGTTATCCGGTAAAAACAACGCTCAAGCCTCAGAAGAGTTAGGGGCTAAATTTTATGACTATATCAAAATAAATGATATTCAGAATATCACATTAGTTGGTTCTAATTATTCATCTACAGAAAATAAAATTTTTTTAAATCAATTTGTGCACGGTGCAGAATTAAAATCCTATGAATTTAATTTGTATAAAACAAAGAAACCAAAAAAAGAAATAGTTTTAAATATTTTAAAAAGAAAAAATCAGATAAATCCAAAAGTTAAATATAAACTAGATGCAGTACTTCGTGGAGTTAATTTCACTAAGGACCTAGTTTCCGAACCAGGCAATGTCTTGCATCCAGATGAATATGCCAAAAGATTAATTAAATTAAAAAAATTTGGATTAAAAGTAACAGTTTATGATGAAAAAAAATTAAAAAAATTAGGATGTAATGCTTTACTTGGAGTAGGACAGGGAAGTATTAGAGGCTCTTATCTTGTAACCATTGAATGGAAAGGAAATAAATCAAAATCAAAACCTTTAGCATTCGTTGGAAAAGGAGTTTGTTTTGATACTGGTGGTTATTCGTTAAAACCAGCAAGATTTATGGAAGATATGACTTATGATATGGCAGGCTCAGCTGTTGTTGTTGGATTAATGAAAAATTTTGCACTTCGAAAAGCAAAAATTAATGCAGTTGGTGTAGTAGGTATTGTTGAGAATATGGTAAGTGGAAATGCTCAAAGACCTGGTGATATTGTAAAGTCTTATAGCGGAAAAACTATCGAAGTATTGAATACTGATGCTGAAGGTAGACTAGTTTTAGCAGACGCTTTAACTTTCACTGAAAAAAAGTTTAAACCTAAATTCATGGTTGACTTAGCAACTTTAACTGGTGCTATCATTGTTTCTTTGGGTTCAGAGTATGCAGGGCTTTTTTCTAACGATGATAAACTCTCAAAACAATTACTTGAAGCTGGTGAAATAGTTGATGAAAAATTATGGAGAATGCCTCTTCACAAAAACTTTGACAAATTGATAAACTCAAAAAATGCAGATATGCAAAATATTAATTACGTTGGTGGCGCAGGATCAACAACAGCAGCACAATTTTTACAAAGGTTTATTATTAACAAAACACCTTGGGCACATCTTGATATAGCTGGAATGGCTTTTTCAAAATATGCAGGAGCTTTGAACTCAGGAGGAGCAACCGGTTATGGAGTTAGATTGTTAAATAAATTTGTGGAGGAAAATTATGAGTAATAATGAAAAAACATTATCAATAATCAAACCTGATGCTGTTGAAAGAAATTTGAGTGAAGATATTAAGCAAGAATTTAAAAAAAATGGATTTATAATTTTTAAAGAAAAGAAAATAAAAATTGAAAAAAGTGAAGCAGAAAAATTTTATCAAGTTCATCAATCTAAACCTTTTTACAATGATTTATGCTCATACTTATCATCAGGTCCAATCGTTGTAATGATATTGGAGAGAGAAAATGCAATATTAGAGAATAGAAAACTAATGGGAGCAACTGATCCAACTAAAGCAGAAGAAGGTACTATTAGAAAAAAATATGGAATATCTATAGATAAAAACTCAGTCCATGGTTCAGATAGTCCAGAAAATGCAAAAATTGAAATTGATTTCTTTTTTAAAGATTAGAGAAAATAAATTTTTTTATAGCTTCTGGATAAATTAAATTTTCAACTTTTAAAACCCTCTTTGATAAAGAATTTTCATCATCTTTTTTTAATATCCTAATTTTTTTTTGTAAAATTATTTTACCCGAATCCAATTTTGAGTTGACTACATGAACAGTGCAACCTGAAAATTTTTCATTATTTTTTATTACTCTTTTATGTGTATTTAAACCTTTGTATTTTGGAAGTAGAGACGGATGGATATTTAAAATTCTATCTTTATAATTATTTATTATTTTTTTTGATAAGATCTTCATAAATCCTGCCAAACAAATTAAGCTAACTTTGTAGTTTTTTAAATTTAGTAAAATTTTATTCTCTGCTTCTATTTTGTTTTTGTAATTAATAATTAAAAATTTTATTTTATTTTTTTTTGCAAAATATAATCCTTTTGCATTTTTATTGTTAGTAATAATTAAAACAATTTTAATGGGTGAATTTTTCCTTTTCGAAAAATTTATTAGTGACTTTAAATTAGTTCCTCTTCCAGAAATGAAAACAGAAACTAATAATTTTTTTTTACCATTTGATTTTTCCATTTAAATCAACATTTTTTTTTCCTTTTATAATTTTACCTATCAAATAAGGTTGAAAATTTTTTGTGAAATATTTTTTAACTTTTATTAAATTTTTAGGATTAACAATAATACAAAAGCCAACACCACAATTAAATGTTTTTATCATTTCTTTTTCTTTTACACCTTGGCTATGAATCCACTTAAAAATAGAATTCGGCTTTATTTTATTCAAATCTATATTTGCTGACAAATGAGATGGTAAAATTCTTTTGATGTTGTCTTTAATTCCACCACCGGTAATATTAGCACATCCATTAATTAATTTTTTATTTACTAAATTTAAAACTTCTCTCACGTAAATCTTTGTAGGTTTAATTAATTTTTTATTTAAAAATTTATTTCTTTTTAATTTAATTTTTTTTTTTTTTAAAAGATGTCTTACCAGCGAATATCCATTTGAATGGATTCCACTAGAAGGAATAGCCATGATTAAGTCATTAACTTTAATTTTTGATTTATCTAAAATTTTATTTTTATCTACTACTCCAACCGCAAAGCCTGCTATATCAAATTTTCCTTTTGAATAAGTTCCTGGCATTTCAGCTGTTTCACCACCGACTAATTCACAATTTGAAATCTTACAACCTTTAGTAATTCCTTTTATAATTTGTTTTAATTTTATTAAGTTAATTTTATTAATTGAGATGTAATCTAAAAAAATAAGAGGTGTTGCTCCTTGTACGATTAAATCGTTAACACACATGGCCACAAGGTCTATTCCAATTGTATTAAATTTGTTTAATTCATTTGCAACTTCAATTTTTGTTCCAACGCCATCTGTGCTTGCAACAAGTTGAGGATTTTTTAATTTTTTTGGAATACTGGTAATTGAGCCAAATCCACCTATATTTTTAAAATTCTTACTATTTGCTGTTTTTTTTGATAATGAAGATATGAATTTAACAAAATTATCAGCAGCTTTAATATTAACTCCACTCTTTTCATATGTTAGATTGCTATTTTTCATCTATGTTCTACATTTTTAAAAAAAAATACAAATTCAATATTTCGTTTTATATATTGTTTTTATTTTTCATAATATTTTTTATTAAGTTTTCCACAGTAAAGGTAAACGCAAACACCTATAAAGTTATAGATTTAGAAATATCAAAAATTTATGACAACAACTTTGATAAAGAAAAAGTTATTGATATAGCTTTCAAAAAAGCTTTTGAAGAATTAATTTTAAGAATCACAACTTTAAATGGAGAAGATGTAAACAAATTAATAAGTTTAAAAAATATTTATAGCTTAGTTGAATCTTTTTCAATTGTTGACGAAAAATTTATTGATAATAAATATGTTTCAAAATTTGAAGTAGAATTTAGTAAAAAAGAATTATTTAAGTACTTAGAAAAAAAAAACATTTTTCCATCAATTCCAAAAGAAAAAACTTTACTTTTAATACCAATATTAATTAATAATGAAAGTAAGCAAATTTTATTATTTTCAGAAAATCCATTTTATGCTAATTGGAATAAATCAAAAAAAAAATATTATCTATTAAATTATATTTTACCAAATGAGGATATTGAAGATATTAATCTTATAAAAAAAAATATTAATAATATTGAAGAGTATAATTTTAATGAAATTGTAACTAAATATGAAATTGATAATTATATAATATTAATTTTATTTCAAAAAAATAATAGTTTTAATGCTTTAATGAAATCTAATTTAAGTAATAAAATAATCATTTCTAATAAAAAATTCGAATGGAATGAAAATCAATCTATAGAAAATATAATAGATAATTTAAAATTAGAGTTTGAAAATCAATGGAAAAAATTAAACATAATTAATGTTTCAATCAAATTACCAATAACTCTTTCTGTAAATGCAAAAAGTTATAAATTAATAAAAAAATTAGAAACAAAACTTTATAAACTTGATTTAGTATCTAGTTTTTATGTTGATAGTATTAATAGTGATAAATTAATTTATAAGATAATATATAATAGCACTCCTGATAAGTTTATAAATGAATTTTCAAATGAGAATATCAAACTAAATACCAATGAATCAATTTGGAGAGTTGAGTGAAAAATTTAAGTCAGTTATTGTTAAACTTTAAAAATAACCAAAATTTTAATTACGATGATTTTTATGTAAGCAAAAGTAATTATTATGCCTTTCAATTAATTGATAAATGGCCAAAATGGGAAAAAAATATTCTTAATATACATGGAGAAAAATTTAGTGGCAAAACCCACCTTTCAAATATTTTTTTAAATAAAAATAAAGGATTTAAAATAAATGAAAAAGAAATAAACCAGGAAACTTACAAAAAGTTTAAGCTTTATGAAAATATTATAATTGATGATTTTGATAATAAATGTGATGAAAAACTTATGTATTCGATATTTAATTTAGTTGATCAAAGTAATAAATATCTAATAATTAATTCAATACATCCGATAAATGAGATTAATTTTAATTTAAAAGACTTAAAATCAAGATCAAAAAATTGTCTTTTTGCTAAAATTGACAACCCAGATGATGAACTAATGTTTGCAATCATATTAAAAAGTTTTTCTGATAGGCAAATTTTAATTGATAAAAAACTTATTGATTTCATAATTAAGAGAATAGACAGATCATATGGTAAAATAGCTGATTTTATATATAAAGTTGATGAGTTAAGTTTAAAAAAAAAGAAAGCAATAGATTTAAAAATAATTAAACAAATTTTATAGGAAAAATTTTGAATAAATATAGAACTCATAATTGTGGTGAATTAAAAATTAAAGATAAAAATAAAAGAATATCTTTAAGTGGATGGATCAATAAAAAAAGAGATCACGGAAATTTGCTATTTTTAGATTTAAGAGACCATTATGGAATAACACAATGTGTAATTGAAAATACTCATAATAAATTTAAAGAATTAGAAAAACTTCCTCTTGAAACAGTAATAAAAATAGATGGAGAGGTTATACAAAGAACAAAAGATACCTTAAACAAAGAATTAGATACCGGGGAAATAGAGGTATCAATAATTTCTTATGAAACCTTAGGAACAACCAAAGAATTACCAATGCCAGTTTTTTCGGACCAGGAATATTCTGAAGAAATTAGATTAAAATATAGATTTTTAGATTTAAGAAGAAAAAAAATTCATCAAAATATAATTTTAAGATCCAAAGTTATTTCATTTATTAGATCAGAAATGGAAAAACTTGGTTTCTTGGAATTTCAAACTCCCATTTTAACTTCATCAAGCCCAGAAGGAGCCAGAGATTTTTTGGTTCCAAGTAGGTTAAATCCAGGAAAATTTTATGCATTACCTCAAGCTCCACAACAATTCAAACAACTCATAATGGTTTCAGGTTTTGACAGATACTTTCAAATAGCACCATGTTTTAGAGATGAAGATGCTAGAGCAGATAGAAGCCCAGGTGAATTTTATCAACTTGATTTAGAAATGTCCTTTGTAGAGCAAGAAGATGTTTTTGAAGTAGTAGAAAAACTTATGAAAAATGTATTTAAAAAATTTTCACATAAAAAAATTCTTAACGAAAAGTTTCCAAAAATAACTTATTCAGATGCAATGATTAAATATGGTACAGACAAACCCGACTTAAGAAATCCTATAATTATAAATGAATTTACAGAAATTTTTAAAAGAGAAGATGTAAAATTTGAAATTTTTAAAAAACTAGTAAGCAAAGGAAATATTGTTAGAGGAATTATTGCAAAAAATACCAAAGATAAACCTAGAAGTTTTTTTGATGGGATTGATAAATGGGCAAAAGATGAAGGAGCTTCTGGACTAGCATATTTTACGATTGTAGAAGAAGATGAAATAAAAGGAAAAGGCCCAGTAGGCAAATTTTTTACCCCAGATTCAATCAAAGAAATTATGAAAATATCAAAAGCCGAAGTAGGTGATAGTATTTTTTTAGCATGTGGAAAAAAAAATGAAGTAGAAAATATACTCTCACTTGCCAGAGAAAAAATTGCAAATGAACTAAAATTAATTGATCAAGATACATTTGCATTTTGCTGGATTGTTGATTATCCAATGTTTGAAGAGGATGATAAAACTAAAAAAATTGTTTTTAGTCATAATCCTTTTTCTATGCCTCAAGGAAATATAAAGAAACTTGATTTATCGAAACCATTGGAAATTAAAGCTTATCAATATGATATAGTTTGTAATGGAATTGAATTGTCCTCTGGAGCTATTAGAAATCACATTCCTGAATTGATGTATAAGTTGTTTTCAATTGCCGGTTACGACAAAAAACTTGTTGATGAAAAGTTTAGTGGAATGATAAATGCATTGAGTTATGGTGCTCCCCCACATGGAGGAATTGCCCCGGGCATAGATAGAATAATAATGTTATTAGCTGGAGAAAAAAATATAAGAGAAGTCACAATGTTTCCCATGAATCAAAACGCGCAAGATTTAATGATGAATGCTCCATCTGAAGTTAAAGATGAACAATTAAAAGAATTAAATTTATTAATAAAAAAAAATAAATAGTTATTTTTTTCCTTTTAAATTAATTCTTATATCTGAAAGATCTACTAATTTTTTTTTGTAATTGCTCCTTAAAAAACCTTTACTTGAAATGTCTTTAACAAGTTTCAATAACTGATTATGATCCTCATTCGGATATTCCAGTCTTTCCTCTTGTTGTTTTTCTACATTCCCAATTGAAGGTGTATGAGCAAGATCTTCTCTATTTAAATATGATATTGCTAATTCTCTAAATATATAATCAAGTATGGATGTAGCACTTAGTATTCTATCATTACCATTAACTTTTCCAGATGGCTCAAATTTTGTTCCAACATATGCACTTACGTATTCATCAAGCGGAACTCCATATTGCAAACCTAGAGAAATAGCTATAGCAAAATTGTTCATCAAGGCTTTTACAAGCTCTCCTTCTTTGCTGGTATCGATAAATATTTCACCAATTTTTCCATCTTCATATTCTCCTGTATGAAGATAAACTTTATGATCACCAATAGTTGCTTTTTGTATATAACCTTTTCTTCTATCAGGCATACCAAATCTTTTATTACTTTGATCAATAATATTATTTTTTAATGGAATACTATTTTTAAGAGAATTAGTTTTTATTTCTGATGGCACATCTAAATTATTGTTATTTTGCTCAGTAGTATTTGGAACTTTGTTGATTTTTTCTAGATTTTTAGTTTTTCTATTATCTAATTTGACATCAATAATTTCAAATTTTCCATCATCTCTTTTTTCTAAATTTTTTAATTCTTCAGTATTAATTTCATCTAGATAATGACTTACTTTAAATGTGCAATTATAGTAAGTTTCAACGAGATATTTAGCCATATTTCCTTTAATTAATTTTTTTTGAATCTTTAAATAAATATTATATATACAAATTAAAATTTTAGTCTAATTTATTTTTTACAATTTTGAATTGAATAATATTTATAAAATTTATGTTGACAGTCATTAAAGAAATTTTTACTTGGTGGAATCGCCAAACACTCGGAACAAGGTTAACAATATTCTTGTCTGGAAAATTTGTTGGAAAAGACAATTTTGGAAATAAATATTATCAAACAAAAAAAGGTAAAAGATTTATAATTTATAAGGGAGAAGTTGATGCATCAAAAATTCCAAACGAATGGTATTCTTGGATGCACTTTACGCCTAATAAAATTGAAAATTCTCATGAATTAAAAAAATTTGAATGGCAAAAACCACACCAACCAAACCTAACAGGTTCAAATGAAGCGTATAGCCCGAAAGGCAATACAGATGCAATTAAAAAAAAATATAAAACTTGGAAAAATTAAAATACAAAAATATTTTTATTTAATTTTTTTACTTTTAGTATTTAGTTTTAAATCTTTTGCTAATGATTTATTATTTGTGGAAATTAAAATTTTAGATAAAGTTAGCTCAAAAACAAGCCAATTATCATTAAATATTGAACAAGAAACTAAATTTGAAAATTTAATTATCAAAATTCTAAAATGTAAAAATTCAGAATTTGACGATAATCCTGAGGTCACCGCTTATATGCAAGTTCAAGACATTACATTAAAAAATAATGATAAAGTTTTTGTTTTTAATGGTTGGACATTTTCCTCAAGTCCTTCAATAAGCTTATTTGACCACCCAGTTTATGATATATGGTTAATAAAATGTTATTAAATAATTTTTTCTTTATCTAGCCACGAAACATTAAAATCAGATTTAATAAATTTTTGATGATCTAGTAGTTTTTTATGTAAATCTATTGTTGTTACGATGCCTTCAAT
This sequence comes from uncultured Pelagibacteraceae bacterium, assembly GCA_902587435.1. Taxonomy (GTDB): domain Bacteria; phylum Pseudomonadota; class Alphaproteobacteria; order Pelagibacterales; family Pelagibacteraceae; genus Pelagibacter. Next base: position 9,424 of record CACILF010000006.1, on the reverse strand, counting down.
TACAAATTCATCCAAAGACCTTCTCATTCTTTGAATAGCCTCAGTTCTATTTCTACCATGGCATATTAACTTACAAACCATGCTATCATAGTAAGGAGTTACTTTGTAACCTTGGAATATTGCTCCATCCACCCTAGTTCTAAAACCTGAAGGTTGGTGACACATACCTATAGTACCTGGTGAGGGTTGAAAATTTTTACTGGCATCTTCTGCATTAATTCTGCATTCTATGGCGTGTCCTCTTGGAATAATATCACTTTGCTTTAAAGCAGTATTGCCAGTAAAAGCTATCCAAATTTGTTCTTTAATTATATCAATACCTGTAATCATTTCTGAAACTGGATGTTCAACTTGAACTCTTGTATTCATTTCAAGAAAATAAAATTTTCCATCTTCATAAATAAATTCTACAGTTCCCGCACCTTCATATCCAATTTTACTTACCATATTCACTGTTCTTTCAAATAGATCTTTTCTAATTTCATCGTTCAGAATTGGACTAGGTGTTTCTTCTATTAATTTTTGATGACGTCTTTGAACAGAACAATCTCTTTCGTGTAAATGAACAGTTCTATTTTTACCAGATAAAACCTGAACTTCTATATGTCTTGGATTTAGGAAAAATTTTTCAATATAAATTTCATCATTTCCAAAATATTTTTGTGCTTCAGATTTTGCTGTGGAAAATAAATCATCGAATTCAGTTTCTTTATAAACTATTTTCATTCCTTTGCCTCCTCCTCCAGCAGAAGCTTTTATTAGAACAGGAAAGCCAATTTTTTTAGAAATTTCTTTAGCATGACCTTTGTCTTTCACTCCACCATCTGAACCTTCTATAACAGGAAGCCCATATTCTTTAGCAATTTTTTTTGCTTGTATTTTATCTCCCATCATTTGAATTAATTTTGAAGATGGTCCTATAAATTTAATTTTATAATCTTCCAGAATTTTTGCAAACTCTGGGTTTTCTGATAAAAAACCATATCCAGGATGAACAGCTTCTGCTCCTGTGAGTTCAATAGCTGACATTATTGCTGGAATATTTAAATAACTATTTAAAGGCTGATGAGTCCCCACACATACACTTTCATCAGCCAATCTTACATGCATACTATCTCTATCAACATCAGAATGAATAGCTACTGTTGAAATTCCCCATTCTTTACACGCTCTAATGACTCTTACTGCAATTTCACCTCGATTGGCGATTAATATTTTTTTAAACATTACTCTAAAATTACAATTTTTTGACCGAACTCAACTGGTTGACCATCATCAACACAAATTTCTTTTACTAAACCGTCTGATGTCGAAGGAACATGATTCATTGTTTTCATAGCCTCTATAATCATAACCGTATCACCTTTTTTTATTTTTTTTCCTACTTCAACAAATTTTTTTCCACCTGGTTCTGCAGCAAGATACGCAGTTCCTACTATAGGGCTTTTTAAAATTATTTTATCTGATAAATCTATTTCTTCTTCTAGAACATTATCTTTAGAATCTATATCTATACCTTTTATGGATTTCTTTAAATCTTCTAAGACTTTAATTAATTTAATTATAATTTTTTTATCTATTTCCATTTTTTAGCAATTCTTGCATTGCATTTATGGCCAAAATATAACCATTTGATCCAAGGCCACAAATAATTCCAGTTACTACATTGCTTATAAGTGATTTTTGTCTAAATTCTTCTCTTTTGTATATATTTGAAATGTGTAATTCTATAATCGGTTTTTTAAATATATCCAAAGCATCTCGAATAGATACAGATGTATGAGTATATCCAGCTGCATTTATAATTATACCATCATAATCTTTTCTAACATCTTGTATTTTAGTTACTATCTCTCCTTCCAAATTTGATTGAAAAAAATCTACTTTTATTCCTATTTTTTTTGAATGTTCTATGCATATATTTTTTAAATCATTAAACGTAATTTTTCCATATTGGGATTGTTCTCTTTCGCCTAATAGATTAAGATTTGGACCATTAATAATAATTATATTATTCACAATAAACTTATAATGCATGAAATTTAAAAATAAAATAAAAATTAGGGTTAATGGTAAAAAAGTTGTATTTGATAAGAATGAATCAATAGAAATTTTAATTAAAAAACTCAAAATACCTCTAAATAAAGTAGCTATAGAATTAAATAAAAAAATTTTAAATAAAAGAAAAATAAATAAAATTAAATTAAATAATAATGATAAAATTGAGATAGTTCATTTTATAGGTGGAGGATAATGAATAAAAAAGATTTTCTTAAAATTTCAAAAAAAAAACTTAATTCAAGACTTATAGTTGGCACAGGTAAATATAAAAATATGATAGAATGTGCAAAAGCAATAAAAATTTCTGGAGCAGAAATGGTTACTGTTGCCGTTAGAAGAGTAAATATAGCTGACAAGAATAAACCACTTTTGATGGATTATATTGATCCAAAAAAAATTACTTACCTGCCGAATACTGCGGGCTGTTTTAATTCAATAGAAGCATTAAGAACACTTAGACTTGCTAGAGAAATAGGAGGTTGGAAATTAGTTAAGTTAGAAGTTTTAGGAGATAAGATAAATTTACTACCTGATATGATTGAAACACTAAAATCAACAGAAGTTTTAACTAAAGAAGGTTTTGAAGTTATGGTTTATTGTAATGATGATCCTTTGATGGCAAAAAGATTAGAAAATGTAGGAGCTAAAGCTATAATGCCATTAGCTGCTCCAATTGGATCAGGTTTAGGAATCCAAAATAAATTAAATATAGAAATTATTAGAAAGCAAACAAAACTTCCTTTGATAATTGATGCTGGTATAGGTACTGCTTCTGATGCATCAATTGCAATGGAAATGGGATGCGATGGAGTTTTGATAAATACAGCTATAGCAAAAGCAAAAAAACCTTATCAAATGGCAGAAGCAATGAAGTTAGCAGTTATTGCCGGGAGAAAATCTTATTTATCAGGCAGGATAAAAAAAAATATTTATGGTAATGCTTCTTCTCCAAAAAAAGGTTTAATTTAACTTTTTTTTATATTTTTTCTTATAAAATTTTTTCTTTTGAAATTTCTTTTTATTAATATTAAAATTTTTAGCCTCAGGTTTAAATATTTCTAATTTTTTTAAATTAGAAATTTTTTCTACTTTTTCTATTACTTTGTTTGTTTTCGACAAAAAATCAATTTCATAATCATCTAATCCTAGAGTGTTTTTTTCAAATAAATTAATTTCAATTTTATTTTTCCTTTTGAAATAATTAAAATCATCTAAATAACTTTCTTTGATAAAATTACCTATTTTATCATTCAAGTATATTTTTACAATTTTGGCATTAGTCTCTAGAGTTTTTAATTCAACTAACTTAATTACTTTTAGAGCAAAAGTTTCATTAGATAGTTTAAGACTCCATTTGACATTGCTTTCTCTCAATCTTTGCCTTGACATTTCTAGGAGTCCAAAATTACTTATTCTTCCAATTTGAATTCTAGCCCTATCAGTTCTGCATCTATCTTTAAGTTTTCTTTCCACCAATCTCTTATTGGAGTAATTCAACATATCTATAAAATCTATGATTATTAAACCGGACAGGTCTCTTAATTTAATTTGTCTTGAAATTTCCTCAGCAGCTTCTAGATTTGTATCTAAAGCAGTACTTTCGACATTTTTTTGTTTAATTGATTTACCCGAATTAACATCAATTGATACAAGCGCTTCAGTCGGGTTAATTACAAGGTACCCTCCCGATTTTAGCTTAACTTCAGTTTCAAAAATTTGATATAGCTTAGATTCAATATTTTCTTTAAAAAACAAAGGTACTTTATCTCTATATTTTTTTATTTTTTTTACATTACCTGGCATCATTAACTTCATATAATTTTTTGCTTTTTGATATCCTTCATTGCCCTCAACTATTACATTTTGAGTTTCTTCATCATACATATCTCTAATTGATCTTTTTATAATATCACTTTCTTGGTGGATTATATTTGGCGCAATAGAATTAATAGCCTTTTCTTTTATTGAATTCCAAATATTAATTAAGTTATTCAAATCATTATCAATTTCATTTTTTGTTTTATTGGATCCTGCAGTTCTCACAATTAAACCCATTTCTTTTGGAATTTTAATTTCATTTAAAATTTTTCTGATTTTTTTTCTGTCTGCTGGATTAAAAATTTTTCTGGAAATGCCACCTCCTTTTGGAGTATTAGGCATTAAAACAATATATTTTCCTGCTATAGAAATAAATGTAGTTAACGCAGCGCCTTTTAATCCTCTTTCATCCTTCAACACCTGAATTAAAATTACTTGGTTAGGTTTAATAACTTCTTGAATTTTATATCTTTTTGTTGGGTACCTTTTTTCTTTTTTGTTTTGCTCTATCTTATTTTCTAGAGGTGTTTTTTCCAGAGGATCTTGGCTTGCATTTGTGTTATCATTATTTTCATCTAAATTTTTATTTTCATCGATTATATTTTGTTCAGTTTTTTCGTCTTCTTTAATTAATTCTTCTCTTACTTTTTCTTCTTCTTCTTTAATTTTATCCAGGTCACTTTGTGGAATCTGGTAATAATCAGACTGAATATCGTTAAATGACAAAAATCCATGCCTTTCTCTACCAAAGTCTACAAAGGCTGCTTGAAGCGACGGTTCTATTCTACTTACTTTTCCAAGATAAATATTATTTTTAATTAAACTATTGTTTACACTTTCGTACTCGTAATCTTCAATGTTATCATCAGATTTAAGTACAACTCTAGTTTCATTTGGATGCGATGCATCAATATATAAATTTTTTGACATAAATTTTGATTATTGTTTTTCATTATTTTTTATAAATTCTGTGCCTTAAGTTTAACAAATTCGTAAAGTAAATTATACAAAAATGAGCAAATTATTTAAAAAAATTCTTATTTTTTTAACATCAGGATTCCTTCTTTCTTTTGCTTTGATTATAGGAATACTTTGGGTTTATTCAAACAAATTACCAGATTATAAATTTTTGAAAATGTACAAACCTTCGGTCTCAAGCAAATTGTACTCCGGTGGAGGAGAGTTAGTTAGTGATTTTTCTTCAGAAAAAAGAATATTTGTTCCGTACGATTCTATACCAAAAATTGTTATTAACTCTTTTTTATCTGCTGAAGATAAAAACTTCTTCTACCACCCCGGTGTTGATGCAAAGGGTATTATTAGAGCAACAATTAATAATGTTTCAAATATAATTTCATCAAAAAGACTGGAAGGAGCCTCTACGATAACCCAACAAGTTGCTAAAAATTTTTTATTAACCAATGAAGTAAGCATTAATAGGAAAATTAAAGAAGCAATTCTTGCATTTAGAATTGAAAGGGCACTATCAAAAGAAAGAATATTAGAATTGTATCTTAATCAAATATATTTAGGAGAAGGTTCATATGGAATAGCATCTGCAAGTTTAGAATATTTTGACAAACCTATAAGTAAATTAAATTATGAAGAAGCTTCACTTTTAGCGGCTCTTCCAAAGGCTCCAAGCAAATATAATCCTTTTAAAAATGCCGATTTGGCTAAACTTAGAAGAAATTTAGTTATAAAAAATTTGCTAGAAAATTCTTATATAGATGAAAAAAAATATACTGAATTGGTTACTTCAGAAATAAAATTGAGAAAAAGAAAAAAGAAATATTTGGAAGACGCAAGATATTATGTAGAAGATGTTAGAAAATATCTTGTGGAAAAATATGGTTTTGATAAAATTTACAAACAAGGTTTTACAATAAAAACTCCCATAAATTTAGAGTTACAATCTATTGCTACACAATCATTAAGAGAGGGTTTAGAAGAATATGATAAAAGAAAAGGATGGCGTGGTCCTTTATTAAATAAAAAAATATCAAATCAATGGAGCGAGAATTTAAAAAAATATAAATTAGAAAAATCAATAGGCTGGGATCTAGCAATTATTAAAAAAATAAATAAGTTTTCTGCAGAAATTGAAACTGAAAAAAAAAATCAAGGAATTATTAAATATAATGATGCATCCTGGACAAAAAAAGAATTAAATAAAATTTTTAAAGTAGGGGATATAATTTATGTAAAAAATATAAAAGAAAATTTATATGCATTAAAACAAGTCCCAAAAGCAAATGGAGGAATAGTAGTATTAAATCCATATACAGGAAGAGTTCTTGCTATGTCAGGAGGATTTAGTTTCAAATTAAGTGAATTTAATAGAGTTACGCAAGCTTTGAGACAACCAGGATCAGCTTTTAAACCATTTGTTTATGCTTTAGCTTTAGAAAATAATTTTACACCATCCACACTAGTGTTAGATGCTCCTGTTGTTCTTGATCAAGGCGATGACTTAAAGATGTGGAAACCAGAAAATTATGGTAAAAAATTTTATGGCCCTTCAACAATAAGAACAGGACTTGAAAAATCCAGAAATCTGATGACAGTAAGAATTGCTCAAGAAATTGGAATTGATAAAATTGCAAATTTTGCAAAAAGTTTAAAGATTTATGATAACCCTGAAGAGCTATTATCAATTTCATTAGGTTCAGCAGAAACAACTTTATTAAAATTAACATCTGCATATAGTTCATTTGTAAATGGTGGTAAATTAGTTGAGCCAATATTTTTAGATAGGATTCAAGACAGTGAAGGAAATACAATTTTTAATTCAGAAAAAAGAGTTTGCGAAAAATGTAAAGAAATTTCATATTTAGGTACTGATGTTCCAAAAATTAAAGATAATTTCATAAAAATTTTTTCAGAAGAAACAGCCTATCAGGTTACTTCAATGCTTGAAGGAGCAATTAAAAGAGGAACTGGAAGGAAATTAAAAGATTTGAACCTCGATTTAGCAGGAAAGACAGGAACAACAAATGAAAATACCGATGCTTGGTTTATTGGGTTTACTTCAAATTTAGTTATAGGAGTTTACGTCGGACATGACGAACCAAAAACACTAGGAAAATTTGAAACAGGCGCGAAAACTGCAATCCCAATTTTTAAATCATTTATAAAAAAATCAGTAAAAAGAGGCGATGCAAGACCATTTAAAGTAGCTAAAAATATCAAATTTTTAGTCGTTGACCAAATCACTGGAAGAAAAGCAGATTTTGGCTCCAAAACAACTATAATTGAAGCGTTTAAGAAAAACGATATAACAAAAAATTCGTTAATTAATGATGATTTAAATTTAAAATTAGACAAAAATAATATATTAAAATTCTATTAATGAATATTGATTTTTCAAATTATAAAACTGAAATTAAAAAAATAAGTCTAAGAATTCAGGAGTATCTTTGAAAAGCAAAATATTTATTCCAAACTAGAAAATATAAACAAAATAATTTTAGAACCAAATTTTTGGGCTAATAAATCAAAAGCTGAAAAAGTTTTAAAAGAAAAAAAAATTTATGAAAACTTGGTTCAAAGTTATGAAATTTCTTTAAAACAATTTAATGAAATTATAGAATTATATAATCTTGCTTTAGAGGAAAACAATCAATCAGTTATAAAAGAGTCAGAACAAAATATTATAGATTTATATAAAAATATAAAAAAAGATGAAATTAAGTGCTTTCTATCTCACGAAGCAGATAGCCTAGATACGTATTTAGAAATTCATGCTGGTGCAGGTGGAACTGAAAGCCAAGATTGGGCAGAAATGTTAAGAAGAATGTATATGAAATGGGCATCTAGCAAAAATTACAAATTCCAATTAATTAGTGAACACAAAGGAGATGAAGCAGGAGTTAAATCTTCAACAATTAAAATAGAAGGAACTTATGTTTATGGATTTTTAAAATCAGAGTCAGGAATTCATCGTTTGGTAAGAATATCACCATTTGATTCTGGATCTAGAAGACACACAAGCTTCGCAAGCGTATGGGTTTACCCTGTAATTGATGAAAGTATTAAGGTTGAAATAATAGATAAGGATTTACGTATTGATACTTATAGATCCAGTGGAGCAGGTGGGCAACATGTTAATACTACAGACAGTGCTGTAAGAATTACGCACATACCAACAAAAATAGTTGTTCAGTGCCAAAATGATAGATCTCAGCACAAAAATAAAGAAACTTGTATGAACATGCTAAAAGCAAGACTTTATGAACATGAATTGAAAAAAAAAGAAAAAAATTTAAAAAGTTCAGAAGAATCAAAAGCGGATATTGGATGGGGACATCAAATTAGATCATATGTTTTGCACCCATATCGAATGGTTAAAGACAACAGAACAAATTTTGAAAGTTCTAGCCCCGATAAAGTGTTAGATGGTGAAATTGATGAATTTTTAGAAAGTTCACTTTATAAATTAAATGATTAAAAATTTAGTAAAAATATTAATTTCAATTTTAATTTTATTTTTGATTTTTATAGCATATTTTGCGTATTTTGGAATTTCAACATCAAAATTTAACTCAACCCTTAAAGATCAAATAAAAAAACAAAATGATAATTTAGATATTGATCTAAAAAAAGTGAAACTACATTTAGATTTAAAAAATATTTCAATAAAAGTTAAAACAAAAAATCCAAAAATTATTTTAAAAGATTCAGGTGAAATAAAATTAGATGAAATTTCATCAAATATTTCAATTTATTCATACTTTCAAAATAAATTTGCTATAAAAAATCTTTCAATAAAGAGCAAAAATAATGGATTAAGTAGTTATATTAATTTCTATGCACAAACAAATAACTCTCTAAAACTTATTTTTATTAGTCAATTTTTAAAAAGAGGTATGGCACAAGTAAATATTGATTTAAATTTTGACGACTTGGGAAAAATAAAGAACAATTATAGTTTAACAGGAAAAGTATCTAACGCTGAAATACAAATCCCAAAATATAAATCTATAAAAAACTTAAATTTTAATTTTAATGCTAAAGATAAAAATTACAAGTTTGAAAAAATATTATTTAAATTTAATGAAATAAATTTAAATTCTAATTTTATAGAAATAAAAAAAAAAGAAGAAAAATTTATTGTAAATGGAAATCTAAAAAATAAGAAAGATAAAATTAATAATGATGTTATTTTTTTAATTTTTAATGATAATCTTAAAAACTTTGATTTTTCTGATACAAAATTTGAATCAATTTCGGACTTTTCTTTTGATATTAATAAAAGTTTTAAAATTAAAAACCTTAAAGTAAACTCTAAATTAAACTTTGATGAGTTATTTTTAAAATATGATTTATATAAAATTAAAAATTATATTGATAACTTTCAAAATTTAATCAAACTGAAAGAAAATAAATTCCACATTAAATATTCAAAAAAAAAAGTTTTAATAGATGGATCAAGTGAATTTTATATTGATCAAAATTCTAAAAATTTAATAGAATTTCAAATTGAAAAAAATAACAATAAAACAAATTTTAAAACTTTTTTAAATCTAAAAAATATAGATTTAAA
>CACILF010000005.1 GCA_902587435.1 uncultured Pelagibacteraceae bacterium | reverse complement strand
TAACATAATTAAATTAATGTCCAAAGTAATTGGAATAGATCTTGGAACAACTTTTTCAGCAATAGCAAGCTTAGATGATTTAGGAAACCCAGAGGTTTTAGCAAGTATAGAAGATAATAGAAAAATTACAGCATCAGCAATTTATATAAACGGAAATAATGTTACAGTTGGTGATAAAGCTCTTAACCATATTAAAGAAGAACCAAAAAAAGTAATTCTTCAAACTAAAAGAGAAATGGAAAATGACGTTGTTTATTCAGTCAACCAAGGAAAATGGACTGATGATAAAGATTTGGTTGATGCTTATACTCCAGCACAAGTCAGTGCACTAATTTTAAAAAAATTAAAAGATTATACAACCGATGTTAAAAAAGCAGTGATCACTGTACCCGCAATGTTTGCAGAAAAAGCAAGACAAGCTACTTTAGATGCAGCAAAACTTGCAGATTTGGAAGTGATTGAATTAATTAACGAACCTACTGCAGCTGTATTGCATTATGCAAGTTTGCCAGGCGTAGAAGTAGGAGGAAGAGTTATGATCTTTGATCTTGGCGGAGGGACTTTCGATGTAACTTTTGCAGAAGTGAAAAATAAAAAAGTAGATGTATTAACATCAAGAGGAGACAAGTATTTAGGAGGAAGAGATTTTGATAAAGAAATAACAAAATTGATGAAAATTAAATACCATGATGTTCACAAAGTAGATATCGATATTGAAAATAAAAAAGAATATCTGCAAAAAGCCGAAGAGGTAAAAAAAATATTATCTGTAAAAAATAAAGCAAGTATTAGTATAGATGGACCAAAGGGACCACAACAAATAGAAATAACACTAGAAGAATTTGAAGAGTCTATACAAACATATATTGAAAAAATCAAAATGTTGATCGAAGAAGCAATGGAAGCTTCCGGAATGAAGCCATCAAGGATTAATCAAACTTTATTAGTTGGTGGTAGTACAAGAATTCCTTTAATAACAAAAGTTCTTACAAATATAATGGGAAAACCCCCAGTCAAAGGGGTTAATGTTGATGAGGCTGTTGTTTGTGGTGCTGCAATTTATGCAGGACTTAAGACTGAGAAAAAAACTTTGAGCAATGAACAACAAGCAGCACTCAAAGATGTCAACTTGACAGATGTTTGTAATTTTTACATGGGAACTTTAGCTCTTGTTAGAGATCATCTCACAAATAGAGATGTAGTTGCTAATACTATAATAATTGAAAGAGATTCAAAATTACCTGTGTCAATAACTAAACGTTTATATACAGTATATGAAGGACAAGAAACTTTAGAATGTTCTGTAACACAAAGCGAAGGACCTGAAGAAAATAAGGAATTCGTAAATATAATTCATCAAGAAGATTTAAAGCTTCCAAAAGGTAGACCAGCTAAACAACCAATAGATATCACTTATTCTTATGATGAATCTGGAAAAATGCATTGCATGTTTACAGATGTTGAATCTGGAAATTCCCATGAAATTGAACTCACACCAGAAACAACACAGGCACTTGATAAATATAGAAAACAAGTCGAAGAAATATCTGTTGAATAAATGAAATTTATATTTTCGCTGATAATTATCTTATTTCTTTCATCAGCAAATATAAGTGCAGCAGATACAAAAGAGTTAAAATTCGACAATGAAAAAATAAATGAATTTATAAAAAATAATAAATTAAACGATACAATTCCTAAGAAAGAAAAAGAATTTGATATATCAAAATATAGAGGACTTATATATTTAGCTATAGCAATTCTTATAGGTATATTTAGTAGAGGTGGATTTACAGGTTTTGATGAAGAAGAGGGTAGAATTAAGAAAAAAAAATCAAAAGACAATAATCGATCTAGAATTGATGAATTTATAGAGAAATCTAATAAAAAAAATATAGACAAAGAGCGAGAAGATGAATTTTCTTACGATGAAGAAGATCGGGATAGTGAAATGCAGGAAAAAGCCAATGACGATTTTCTTTCAGAGGTGTATTCAGGAGAATTAAAAATAAAGATTGAAGAAAAAATAATTGATAATAATCCCTATTATGCTGTTATGGCTATTGGAGACATTACTTGGTATTTTGAAGAAGATTTTTTTAATTCAATAAAAAAAGAAAATGATCAAGTAAAATTCACCATTTACGCCTTTGACGTCACAGAGGAGGAAACAGATAAAGAAAAAGATATTGCTCTTCAATGTTTGACTGATTCATTTAAGGACGAAAATAATCTTTTGTCATCAGCCAGGAATATGGAAGTAAAAGTTGGATATGCATATGATATATGGACACCTATGTTCTTTTTTCCAAAATCAATTGTAGTTCCACCTTATAGGGGAGAGAGAAAAATAAAATTTGTACTTAGTGCAACTAAAATTAATGCGAAGTTTGAGCAGGGTAAAACTGTTAGAAAAAAAGATCTTTATTTATCAACAGAGACAATATTTTATTTAAACTTTCAAGAACCTGGCTATCTAGAGGAAGATCAGTATGAAGATGAAGTAAATGAAAAAATTGTACAACTTGGTTTAGCTGTAGCTTATTCTGAAAAAAAAATAAATCAAAGAGGTGTTGAAGCTATTAAAACTTGGATTAATCAAAAAGTTATATGGAAACACTACTTCGCTGAAAATACCGAAGAAGAAAATGAAAATAAAATTAAATATTCTTTTTTATTGAATAACACTTATGAATTACTAAAAAATAAAAAATTATCTCTTTCTGAAATAGTTAAAGAATTAAATTATAAATCCAATATTTCTAAAAGATATGATGCAATGAATTTATTGTTAAATATTGCTGGTTCTGATGATCGTTTAAGTGTTGAGGAAGATAAATTATTAAACAAAACAGCAAGAGCGCTAGAATTGGATATGGACAGATTTCAACAAATGAAAACTTCCACAATTGCAAATATTGATACAATTGATGATAACGTTGAAGAAAACGAAGATACTATATTTAATTTTTCCGCAGATATGACAAATGAAGAAAAATGTAAAAAACTTAGATTAGAGTATACGAGATGGAATAGGCAAACGAACAATTCGAATGAAAAAATTAGAAATCAGGCAAAAAAAATGGTTGAACTTACAGCAAGCTTAAGAAAGAAATATAATTGTTAATGAATGTTTTAGATCAATTTAGATACTCAAAAGATGATCCTTCACAATTAAATATATCTTTGAAAAAGGATCCTTATGAAAAATCAAACAATAATAACGGCAATAATTTAAACCATCTTCTTTCAACTTCTGTTAAGGTTTCAAAAGAAATTTTTCCAAATATACATTCAGCAATAGAAAATGTTTTTAATAGATTAAAAATTAAAAATAATTTAAATTTTTTTATTACTGCTAATCATTTACAAATCCAAGCAACATGTAGTGCAATGCCTATGGGGGATAGTGCAGAAATTATATTAACTTCAAAATTAGTTGAGTTATTAAATGAAGAAGAATTAGAATCTATAATAGCACATGAGGTAGCTCATTTTTATTATCAACACGCTTTATATCCACAACCAAGTAGTACTAAAAATAGGTTGGAATATTTAAATCTTTTAAATTTTTCTAGAGCTGCAGAAATAAGTGCAGACAGAATAGGTTTTATTGGATGTGGAAACTTAGAAACATCTTTAAGGGCAATGCTTAAAATAACATCAGGTTTAAGCGAAAAACATCTAAAATTTAATTTTAGTAACTATCTTGATCAATTAAGAGAGCTAAAGGAAACAAAGGGAGATCCAAACTTAATGTATTCAACCCATCCTAATTTTTTAAATCGTATGCAAGCCTTAATATGGTTTTCTATGTCTAATGAATATAACGAACATTTTAATACAGGCAAGAAAGGCACTTTTGATTTAAAAAATGTTGATGATAAAATTTATGAAAGTATTAAAAAAGTTATCGGTGATGAGGTTGAATATTCAAATAGAGAAGTAGTTAGTCGAGCATTAATGTGGGGATCTATAGATATTTTTTTATCAGATAAAAAATTCTCTAAAAAAGAACAAGAGATTTTTAAAAAAAACTTTGGAGACAAAAGTACAGAAAGTATTGTTTCATTGATTAAAATCTCAAATCCAAAATCTATACAAGAAAAAATTAGGAAAACTTTAGAAGAAGCATCAAAACTTTTAAAAAAAGACAAAGAGAAAATTGTTAATGAATTGAGCAAACTAATTAAAGTTGTAGATGGAGATAAAAAAATAGCTGAAAATACAATAATAAAAATAAAGACAAGCCTTAAATTATAGGTTTAAATAGATATGATTCATATATTGGTTGGAGTGAAGATTAATAATTAAGTTATGGGATTATTTGATATTTTTAAATCTGAAAAAAAAACTCGTGCATCGTTAGGAATATTTCATGGAATGGATTGTAGAGAATGGAATGATGGGTATAAAAAAGATGAAAAAAGTATAATAAAATTTATCAAAAAAAAATTAGAATCTATGACACAAAAAGAATTTATTAATTTTTTAAAAAAAAGAGAAAATTATAGAAAATTTGTTCATACTGAAGTGAGCGAAACAATGAACAAAATTTCTGTTACTGAACCTAAGGGCATTTCATCTTATGGATTAACTAAGTTTGGATTTGTATTTTATCCAGGCGAAGCATTAGAAAAAGATATGAGTATACATGGTTTTAAGATAGTCGACTCAGATGTAAAATATGAAGGAAAAAAGGGAATGAAATTTGAAAAATCAAAAACTTTAATAATTTTAGGACAGGATAGAAAGCAAAAATATTTAGATTTTTGGGAAAAAAAATTATCTTGGGGCAAAGCGGTTCATTATATTGGTTTTCAATTTGTTGATTTAGATGAAGATGAGTATAAATTTTTAAAGCCATTTGAAAATAAGCTAAAGAAAAATCATTCAGATTTATTTGACACGTGGAATGAATTTATCGATGTTGGTTATCAGGGTTTATTTGCTACAGAAAAAAGAAAAGCTTATCCAATTAATAGATTTCAAACTTACTTAGTTTTTGAGGAGTAATTTAAAAAAACAATAAGAAATTAATTTAAATCTTTAAATTGTTTTACTTCACGTTCTAAATTTGGCCCGTTTTGAATAATTTTTGATATTAAATCTTCTACTTTCCACATAAATTTCTTTGATTTTGAATTTAAGTAAGAGTCATTAATTTTATCTACGAAACTATTTGCTACAATGAAATAAGTAAATCTAAGAGGTAATTTTGAAGTAATTACAGAATTTTTATAATTTTTTGTATCAGCATCTATAGAAAAGGTTATTGCATTCTCCCAATCATTTTTTTGAGTAATTTTTCTGAATGGCGAATTTTTATCATCTTCAAGGTGTATGTAATTTCTGGCAGTATCAAATATTGCTTTAATAGCATCATTAGTTATCCAGTTATCTTTAAACCAATATATTATGCTATCTAAATGCTTTTTTTCTAAAGGAGGGTAGTGCGCTAAAAAAAAGTTTTTGTTAATATTTAAATCTTTTTTTTCAAATAAATTATCAAATAAAGGCATCCATATATTTGCTTCTTTATCAGGACTATTATAAAATTTTTCAATCATTTTAAAAAAATTATTTAATTGGTTTTTTAAAAAAATTCCAGTAGGCACAAACGAAATATTATTGCTTTTACAATTTTCATAGTAAGCTCCAAAAAGATAACAAACATAAACTAAAAGATATTTTTTAAATGGTTTGTATGCTGTTGAACAGGTTTTGATTAAATATTCTTGTTCATCCTTTGTAAGATCTTTAAACTTTTCTTTGTGAGCTCTACTTTCATCTAAAGCCCCAGATCCTATTATATATGCAAAATCATAATGCCATTTAATTGTACCAAGTACCCATCTAGAAACTCTATCTTCAGGTTTCTCGTTTTTATATTTTTCTTTCATTTTTTTGACAGCCTTTAGAGTTTCTTTGTCCATGAAATTTTATTTTATTTTAAATTACTAATTATTTTTTTTATTAATTTAATACCGTCATCGTTTGGTGGAAAAGATTTATCTAATTTTTCTCTTTTAACATTATATGCTTCATCAGTTCTTAATCTAAGAGTTTTGCTTCCTCTTGCAGTAGTTTCTATTCCCACATATATTCCTTCAGATTTTAATGCATCTATTTTTTTCTCAAATTCCTTTGTAATTTTGACATCATAAAGATTAAATTTTGAGACTTGATTATCTAGAGTTTGTCCTTTTAAGTTATTTATATTAAAATTTTTATCTTTAAGTCTGTTATAAATCATTGTCTCACCAATCTTCATATCTTTCGGTAAATCTGCGTTAATAATTTTAACAGCACCTTCAACACTGATCAGGCTATTTTTTGGTTGCTTATTAAAGTATTTTTTAATTGCATCGTTTTTTACTTGTGTAGATAGTCCAAAATTAAACTTATTTTCATATTCTTTTAATATTCTTTTTGAATGACCACTAATTTTTGTTTTAGAGGCACGCAATAGTTCGCTTCTACTTTCCCAATCAATATTACCTTTATCAATTTGATTTTTTAAGAAGCTTTTCAAATCCATTTTAATTTTACCTCAATCTTTCTCTTCCACCTCTTTTGGTATATTCTCTATCTCTTTGTCTTTTAGCCTGAAGTTGTTTTTAGTTTTTTCCATTAAATATTTTATCAGATAATAGGCGGCCAAGGTATCTTTAGAGCAATAATCTATTAAAAATTTTTTTTGGTTTTCCCGCACTTTCACTTCAGTTTTAGGGTTAGTATAAACAAACCAAGCTAATTGTGCGTCATCACCACCAGCTATATTATCTTTTCCATCATAATTAACGGGACACTTTGGTATAGCTTTAATAATTGACTTTATTCCCCAATCCCCATTCATTAATGGAGAATAAAAATTCATTCTAGCCAATATTAAGCTATCTTCTATTCTTTCAATTAATTTATCAATCTTGCTCACCAAATCTTTACAATTATCTTTTTCTTTTAAATCATTGAGTATTTTTACTTCCGCAGAAGCAATGTTATGGGCAAATATTGTTCCACTTTTACCCACAGCTTCTAAAAGACTTTCGATAAATTTTCTTTCTATATCTTGGTCAGCAAATCTTAAAAAAGATTTGCCTTTATCAATTTCACTATTTTCAGATTCCCATTTATGAACCGACCATTGGAATGGTAATTTCACATAAGGTTTTGTATTCTTTACTATAGGAACTCCCTGATCAACATATTCAAAATCCATAAAATAAAATGGAAAACTAAATTTTTTAAATGCGTTTTTTAAACCAGGGAAATTAAAGCAAGGTTCATTATTTTTATGAGCAATTTGAATAATTTGATGATAATTTTCAGGATACCCTTTTCTATTTCTGAAATATTTTGAAGGAACTTTTTGTAAATCTACGGTTCCTTGATTTTTCATAAATTCAATTAATTCTCTATCCTTTAGAGTTAATTTACCTACATATGGTAAAATTGTAAAAGGAGTTACATCAGATTTTGGCAATAAAAACTTCTTCAAAAAAGACTTTTCACATCTATCCTTATAATTACATTCATTAGGTTTATTACAATGTGTCCCCATCTCAATTTCAGGACAAGGAGAATTTTCTTCAGTTAAAGGTAAGAGATCTTTAATATAGTTTGGTATTTCTTTTTCAATCTCAATAATTTTATTGGAAATATCATTTTCATCATTTATCAAATCTGTATAATCCTCAGTATTTTCTAAAGTAAAATCTTTGTTAATATGAATTAATTTACAACTAATTAAATTGTGACCAATTTGTTTTAGACATTCCCTAACTATAAAAGACTGAATAGATATATCAGGTATATGTTCATCTTTTAATCTTGTAGATGATTTAGCTTCTAAGAGTTCCCATCCGTTTTTTTTACGTATCAAAACATCTGTTCTTACACGAGTATCTAAATGTTCAAAAGTAGCTTCATAAATTACATTAATATTTTTTGAATTTATTGCATTTTTTGTTTTATTTACTAAATCATCCCAAACACCTTCTAAATTCAATTCATTACCATGAAGATTGGTATAATGTTTTCTAATTACTTCGTTGAAACGTTCTCCTCTTTCAAATAAAGCTTTTTTAGTTTTTTTTAATGGTTCGTGAATATCAAACCAAAGTTTTTTTTTACATTGTAATCCGCTAGCAATTTTAGACTTGGTAAGCTTATAACTTTTACTGCCCATTTTTAGTTTTTAAACTTTCTTTTTTCGTCAAGTTCTCTCATAAGAATCTTTATTTCAACTTGGTTTTTTTTATATTCATGAGCCATTCTTAAATATCTAATAAATCTAAGCATATTATAAGGTATAAAGTAGATATCTAAAATTAACTTAAGTAAAGGTTTTGATTTATAATATTCTTCATTAGCTTTTTTTGTAACTTCTTTACCAGCCAAATAAATATCTACTGAATTCTTCCACTCATGGCAGTAAGTTAGTCGATCTTTCATTTTATTTTTAATATAGTTTCTCATTTTAAGTACCTCGCTATTTGTTTGTAACATTTTGGTTTAACTGAGGATTTTCCTATTATTTTTATTTCTTCATTTTTATAATAGTAAATCCAATAGTAGTGTTGATCATTTTCTTCATCAAAAATTTCTTCAATTCTAATTTCTGTAATCTGATCCATTAGTGAAGCACTCTATTTTTTTTATGGCTTTCGTACTCAAGCTTGCCAATTACAAGTCTAAGATTTCTCATAATTTTTTCCCAGCCAGTTTTATGTTTATTAGGATTAAGCCAGGGAAGGTCCGACATTTCTAGGTCAAGAATATTACAAAGAATTCCATCTATGTCTTGTAATAGTTTTTGTCTTTCGGCTGGTGTTTGTAATGATAATAATTGAATTAAATTATCATGTGTTACTTCATGTTCTATTTCTTTTAACTTTTTAGTCATTTTACCTCTTTCTGAACCGAATACGTTAAAAAATTGTATTTAGGTTCTTAACGTTTATTTTAAGGTAAATTTATGAGAGTAATTGCATTGATACCGAACCCAACTTATGTTGGTAGGGAGGCGAAACAATTTAATATGCAGATTATATATATACTTAGTTAAGCAATAAGAGGTAATTTTTAAGTATATGTATAATCTGCATATATCGTACTCCAAATTACCTGCTATATTATACCATATTTAATTAAACTTTTCAATCTCTATAGTTTTATAATATATAATATAATTAAATTATGTTTTTATCTATTATATCATTTATCGCTCTAATATCCATGATTGTATTTATTCATGAGTATGGTCATTATTATTTTGCTAGAAGATATGGAGTAAAAGTCACAAGATTTTTAGTATTTGGTTTACCTTTTTTAGGTTTAGACAAAGAATTATTTGGATGGACAGATAAACATGGAACACGATGGTCTATAGGCTATTTCCCTTTAGGAGGATTTGTTGATATTTTTGGAAGCAGAGATTATTTGCTAACTAAGGAAGAAATTGAAAAAAAGTATAAACCAGAAGATCGCAAATACTTATTACAAACAAAGAAAATTTATCAAAAAATTCTGTTCGCTTTTGGTGGACCTTTAGCTAATTTTTTAACTGCAATTTTAATTTATTCAATGATTTCTATGTTTATTGGAAAAGATTTTACCCCCGCGGTAATTTCTAAAATAAATGAGGATAGTCCAGCGGAAAGAGCTGGTTTGATGGTTAATGATCAAATAATTAATATTCAAGGAAATAAAATAGTAAGTATTAGAGATGTTTCTCAAATAATTAATATTTCAACTGCTGATACAATTAGCATAATTGTTGATAGAGGTGGTGTTCAAAAATCTTTTTTAGTTACACCTAAATATATCAAAGATGAAGGCTTTATTGGTTCAAAAAGAAACAATGCGAAAAGAAGAATTATAGGAATTAATATTTCCCCTTTAAATAATCAATTAAATATTCAGAAATTAGGACCCGCTAAAGCAATTTTTTACGCAGTTAGTGATACTATTTTTATGTGCAAGTATATTCTTATTCACATAGGTAAATTACTAACTTTTAGTGCTGATATTAGTCAGTTAAGTGGACCTGTAGGAATTGCCCAAATATCTGGAGAGGTAGTTAAATTAGGCATTTTACCATTTATTTTATTAATGGCACACATCTCAATTTCTCTCGGTTTAGTTAATCTACTTCCAATTCCAGTGTTAGATGGAGGACATATAATGTTTTTTTGCTTTGAAAAAATTTTAGGGCGCCCAGTTAAAAGAAAAACCCAGGAATTTTTATTTCGAATCGGATTTACAATTTTAATGACTTTAATGTTTTTTACATTTTACGTTGACTTCCTAAATTACTCTTAGAAATAAAGGCTTTTTTTAACATCAAAAAAGTCAATAAAATCAATACTTTTTGAGCACAATATATTGTGGGTATAAAAAAAATATATACTAAAAAAAAGCTTGAAAAATAAAGGATTATGATAAATATGATAATTAACCTAATAAACCGGAGCTAAAAAATGAACAAAAAACAATTAGTCGCTAAATTGGCTGGTTCTTTAAACCAAAGCAAAGCTGATGCTGAGCGTACTTTTGATACAATTACCAACACAATTCTAGATGCGTTGAAAAATGATGATTCTGTGAAAATTGCTGGTTTTGGTACATATAAAGTGGCTAAAAGAAAAGCTCGAATTGGACGTAATCCAAGAACTGGAGAACAAATTCAAATCGCCGCTTCTCAAAAAGTAAAATTTTTACCTGCTAAAGCACTTAAAGAAGTATTTAATAAGTAATTAAAGTTTTAACAGCCTTACTACAGAGATGTAATAAGGCTGTTTAATACGTCTGTTTTTTCTTATTAAGTGAGGTTCTTAGAATTTATTCGTTCTCATCCCACAGTTTTTTATAATCTATAAACGGTGACAAACCATAGCTTGAATTAACATTTGTAAAATGTACTGATAAGCTTTTTAAGGGAGAGACACAAACTTCAGTATTATAAATTTCATTTATATATTTTTCAAAAGGATTATGTCTATCAAGACAAGTTTTATAAAAATTATCCCAATATTTTTCTAAAAAATTTTTATTTGTCATAAATGTACATAATGTTTCATTAATTGTACGCCAATGTCTTTTATTACCTATTAAAACATTAGTTTTTTGATTATTCATATATAAATACGGATAATCCGCAGGACACATAAAAATATCTTTATTTATCTGAGAACTTATTCTTTCATATGAAGCTATCATTTCTTCCAACATTGGCTCAAAGTGCAAATAATCATCTTCAACAAAAAACACTAAATCTTCAGTATTTTCTTTGGCAATTTCAAAACAAAAAAGCAAACTTGCAAGATTTGAAAAAGTTTGTTCGTTTTTTTGTTCTTTAATTAGGTTTCTGTATTTTTGATGATTTACTTTAGCAATATTTATATCAAAATTACTATTAATTGTTAGGTTTTTAATTTTATTTAAATTAGTTTCATTTGTATTATCATCGACAATAGTTAATTTAATTTTTACATCAGGATATTTTTTTTTACAAAAATTAATTGATTTTAAAAGTGAATTTAATGATCTTAAAGTATATTCAATTTTTGGTAATTCAAATAATCTTTTTTTGTTTTGATCCCATATTTCAATATTGCTATTTGTTCTAAATAAAATAAGTATAGATTTAACTTTTCTTGAAATTTTTACTTCACCCAAGGGAAGGACTATAGATTTGTCATTTAGTATTGATAAATCCTCATTAAGCTCTTTATCAAGCGTTGGGGATGTAAAACTATTTTGGTCAATCAACTCATAACCCATAATTTTACAAAGTTTAATAAATAATTTTTTCATTATATTCTTTATAGTTATTATGATATATTATTTATAATATTATGGCTATAAAATCACCACAAACTCTAATTGCTGAAGCTTTAAATGAAGTAAAAACCATTACTCCTGAAGAAGCAATGAAATTAAACAGTGAAAATAAATGCAATTTAATTGATATTAGAGATGGAGTTGAATTGCATAAACTTGGCGCTATTGAAAACTCTTTTCATATACCAAGAGGCTTACTAGAATTTTCAATTCATCCCGAAAGTGCGTATGTTCAAAATAACCAATTGGATTTAAATAAAGAGACAGTATTATTTTGTGCAGCAGGAGGCAGGTCTGCATTAGCAGCTAAGACACTAAAGGAAATGGGTTTTAAAAATGTATCTCATATAGATGGTGGATTTGGTTTAATGGTACAAAAAGGTTTTAAAATTAAAACTTAATCGTAAAGAGATATTCTTTTTGCATAGAAAATTCTTATTAACCAATAAATAAAAACTCCTAAAGGACCAGTAAAATAAGTCATTAAAAGTGGAAAAAAAATAAGAATTTTAGATATAGAAAATTTTCTGCTATCGCTAACTATCCAAGAACCACAAAATAAATTAATTGCAAGAAAGTGTGACCAAAAAATAATTAGAAAAGCTGTTTCACTGAATAGTTGGCTTAGAGATTCCAAACCTAAATACAAACTAAAATTTTGAGTAAAATCGTATCCAATTATAAAAAAGTAATAAACTAAATATAGATAAATTACACTTAGTATAAAAGTTGGAAAAATTGAACTAACAAAAACACCACAAACTTTTGAATTTGGAAAAAACATCAAAATAAACCAGAATGGAATAACACCAATATTTAACCATAAAAAAATCATATCAACTGTAAAGAATGTAGAAATTTGTTCGGTCATAAGAAAATGTATTATATTACAACAATTAATGATTCCTATTAAAAATAAAAAAAAAAATTTAGAAGCTACTGTTGAGGAAATGCGTAATTTTGCTTTTGCTTATATTGAAAAGTACTCTCCATCAAAGCAACAATTAAAGACTTATTTATTAAAAAAATACCTTAAAGTCAAAGTACCATCTGTGAATAAATCAAATATTAGTGATCTTATAAATGTTGTTTTAGAGGATTTAGAAAAAACGAAGTTCATTAATGATAAATTTTACTCAAATTCAAAAGCTAAAAGTTTAATTCAAAGAGGAAGTTCAATAAACAAAATAAGAAGTTATTTATTTTCAAAAGGTGTCAAAGATAAATATATTAAAACAACTCTAGATGAAATTATTGCCAATAATGAAGATCAAGATTTTTTTTCAGCTATAAAAGTATGTAAAAAAAAAAGAATAGGTCCAGCTAGAGATGAAAATAATAGACCTTTGTTTTTTAAAAAAGATATAGGAATATTAGCTAGGTCAGGATTTGATTTTGAAACCTCAAAAAGAGTTATGGATTTAGAAAAAAATGAATATTTAAAAATAATAAATCTACTTTAATTTTTTTTTATTTTTTTCATTTAGATAATAATTAATTTTACTTTTAATATAGTTTTTTACAAAAACGAAAACTAAAAGACCAAAAATTGATACTGATACAATAATTATTAATATTATTCTTAATTGTTCACTCATTATAGCAATGAAGATCTTTTTAAAATTATACTTGGATTTTTGAAATCTTTCTTTCCATATAAAATTTCTTTGTTTTCAAAATCTGTAATTATTCCTCCAGCATTTTTAAGTATAGCATGCCCAGCTGCAATATCCCATTCACAAGCTCTTGGTTCAGCAACATATATATCGAATTCTCCTGTGGCAACTACGCAAAATTTTAATGAGCTTCTCATCTTAGTATATTGCGTAACATTAAATTTTTTATGCCAATTTTCGATTAGAGGTTTTAATTTATTAGAGTAAGATACTGCTTTTACTTCACCTTCTTTGCTTAGTTTTTTACAATCTAGTTTCTTTTCTTTTTTATTAGTTAATTCAAAACATTTACCTTTGTGAAATGCATAGAAAAGCCTTTTTTTTGCAGGTGCATAAATTATTCCTACTTCAGGTTTATTATTTATTATTAGTCCGGCATTTATTGTAAATTCATCTCTATTGTTAATATAATCATAAGTGCCATCTATTGGATCAATTAGCCAAAAAGTTTTTAAATTTTCATTCAATTTATTTATAGAAGATTCTTCTGAGACTATTGGTATTTTAGGAGTTATTTTTTTTATTTTTTCAGTTATTAATTTGTTTACTTCCATATCTCCGTTAGTAACTGGAGTGTTATCTATTTTTATTTCTTTCTTTAAACCTTGCTCTCTTAATTTAATACAGATATTACCCGCTTCTTCAAATGTAGATATTAAATTTTCTGCAATTTCTTTTTTTTCTTTCTCAATCATTTTTATTGTATTTTTCTAATTCAATATTTTTCGAATTTATTACTTTTTTTCCTACATTTTCAAAATTAACAGTTATTTTATTATTAATTATTGATTGTACTTGTCCGATTCCCCAATCTTTATTTAAAGGATTAATTACTTTGTCTCCTGGTTCAAATTCTAAAATCATTTTATGTACCTTATAATAGAAATAAGTATAAATACCATCAATGAGTAATATAAAAAATTCAATTGGATTAAACAAAGATCCAAAAGATACAACAGTAGTTGTAGCGATGTCAGGAGGAGTTGATTCATCGACGGTAGCTGGAATTATGAAAGACCAGGGCTACAATGTTATTGGCATTACATTAAAATTATACGATGATACTAAAGAAATTTCAAAATCAAAACAGTGTTGTGCAGGGCAAGATATTTTAGACGCAAAGAGAGTATCAGAAAGATTAGGGATTGAGCACAAAATTTTGTATTACCAAAATAAATTCAAATCTGGAGTTATTGATAATTTTGTAGAAAGTTATTTAAAAGGAGAAACGCCAATTCCATGTGTACAATGTAATCAAACGGTAAAATTTAAAGATTTGTTTGAAGAATCAAAAAATTTAAATGCTGATGCACTAATTACAGGTCATTATGTTAAAAGTGTAACTACTGATAATGAAACTAATATGTATAAAGCTATAGATGAAAATAGAGATCAAAGTTATTTTTTATTTAATACTACAAGAGAGCAATTAAATTATTTGAGGTTTCCTCTTGGTGGAATGTTAAAAAATGAAACAAGAGATATTGCTAAAAAATTAGGTTTAAATGTTGCTGACAAGCCAGATAGTCAGGACATATGTTTTGTTCCAAATGGTGATTACTCTTCAGTAATAAAAAAATATAGACCGGATGCATATCAAAAAGGAAATATTAAAGATGTAAATGGAAAAGTTTTAGGTGTTCATGAAGGCATTATAAATTTTACAATTGGACAAAGACGTGGAATAAAAGTTTCAGATAAAGAGCCGCTTTATGTAATAGAAATAGATGCAGAAAAAAATGAAATTATTGTGGGTCCTAAAAAATATTTATCTCAAAAAAAAATAAAATTAAAAAATTTAAATTTATTGTGTGAGCCAAGTGAACTAAAAAAGGAAATATTAGTAAAAGTTAGATCTACAGGACGGCTGATTAAAGCAAACATAGATTATAATAAGGAAACTGCTTGTATTGAATTACAAGAGAATGAATATGGAATTTCCCCAGGTCAAGCTTGTGTATTTTATTCAAAAAATAAAATAGGATATAAAGTTTTAGGTGGTGGATGGATAACAAAGTAAATTATCTTTTTTTCCACATAATTGAAGAAAGCAGATAAAATACAAGTAAAAATAAAAAATAATTCCATTCTAATATGTAGTCTACTTTGGAATCTAAATTATATATTGATAATATCGACAAAATAATCACTGAACCTACAACAATAGTTGAAACAAATATTATTTTTAATTTTAATATATTTTTAAATATTAAGCTATTTATTAAGTTTAAAGATAAATATAACCTTCGTGTTAATAAAAATTGAGCAATTACTTCGCAAAGTATAAATAATAATAAAATTATTTTTCTAGCTTTAGTGAAAATTTCATTATCAATAGAAGTGCCTAAAAAAAAAACATGAAAAAAAAGAAATATACTAGAAGCAACTCCAAATATTGTAAACTTGCAAATTTTATCTTCTTTAGTAATTTTTATAAAAATTGTCTGATAATTTATCCAATACAAAATCATTAAAATTGAGCCAATATATAACAATGGTTTGAAAACTAAATTTACTGGATATCTTTTTGCTATGTTGCTTATTGATGTTTCTCCATAAACGAAAGGGAAAATCGATTTGGAAGTACCTGCGTTATACTTTTTATCAGATTTTATTTTTTTTATTAAATAAAAAGGTTGAGGGAAAAACTCATATATTTTGAGAAAATTTGTATTACGAATACATGTTTCGTTATTCTTTTTACTTTGTGAAATAACTTTTTCTATATTTAAATTTAATAATTGATCTTGATTGTAATTACCACTATCTATGTATTTTTTAACATAATCTTTAAACTCAAATTTTTTATCACCAATAGTAACATGTTTTTTTATAATTTTTTTTTCGCATTGAGCAAAACTTGTGGTTTTTTCAAAATTAATATCTATACAAAAATTATTTTGTTTATTGCATTTAATTAAAAGAGGAAGTTTATTTTTATAGTTAGCAGACTCAGATGCAAAATTGAAACTTACTAAAATATTATGTAGTATTAATGATAAAAGCAAAGCCAATGCGGGTACTAAAAAAAGGTAAAGACTTATTTTTCTTAGTTTACTAATATCATTTTCTAAAAAATTCATTAAAGAGCTTAAAAAAATTACTTTTTCTTGTTTTTTTTTCTAGCTCTTCTTTTTTTTGAGCCCATTTTTCTACGGCCTCTGTGCTTTTTTGGGTATCCCATATATTCCTTTGTTATTATTTTATTGACTTATTTAGCGGATATAGCATTGTCTTTTTATCTAATCAAATTTTTTATGGATAAATCATTTAAAACTTTTTTAAAGCATACAGCAAAAGATTACTATAATCAGTCAGTAAACCCGCCAGTAGTAAGAGCTTCCACAATCATTTTTAAGTCAATGAATGAGTTAAGAAAAACTCAATCTAAGGGTAAAAAAAATCCAATTGGTGGTCATTTTGAATACGGAAGGCAAGGCACTTCTACAACATATATTTTACAACAAATGTTAAAGAGAATGGAAGATTGCTATCATGTATTTTTAACCCCAACTGGTTTTGGTTCAGTTTTTTTATCAATTTTTAGTATTGTTCGACCAGGCGATGAAATTATAGCTGCTGATCCAGTTTATTCACCAACACGATTATTGACTGAAGATTTTCTCAAATCATTTAATATAAAAACAGTTTTTTATAATCCTAATGATTTAAATACATTAAAAAAAAAGATTACAAAAAAAACAAAATTAATTTATGTTGAAAATCCAGGAAGCAACTCTTTTGAATTTCAAGATCTATCTAAAATAGTTTCAATAGCTAAAAAAAATAAATTATTTTCAGTAATAGATAATACTTGGGGTACACCATATTATCTAAAGCCTATTAAATTAGGTTTTGATATGTCAATTGTGTCAGCAACAAAATATTATTCTGGTCACTCTGATGTTATGGGTGGAAGTTTAGCTGTTAATAAAAGAGTTTTTAAATATGTAGAAAAAGCAAACAAGATTACTGGCCTAAGGTTAGGACCAGATGATGCTTACTTAATAATAAGAGGATTAAGAACCCTTGATGTTCGTCTTGATAGACATGAAGAAAATGCCAAAAAAGTTGCTACTTTCTTATCTCGTCACAAAAAAGTTAGACTTCTATATCCTTATAAAAAAGATTCACACAATTATAAAATGTGGAAAAAGTATTATTCTGGAGCATCAGGATTAATGGGTTTAAAAATTAAAGCAAAAAACAAAAATTCTATTAATAAATTTGTAAATTCTTTAAAATTGTTTGGTTATGGGTACAGCTGGGGTGGTTTTGAAAGTTTAGCATTACATCAAGAGTTCAGAGAATTAGGAAAAAGAAATTATTTAAAACTAGAAAAAGATGAACATTTAGTTAGACTTCATATTGGTCTCGAAGATCCCAAAGACTTAATTAATGATTTAAAAAGATCTTTGAGATTTATTAAATGACTTCTGAAAAATTTATACCAAATAAAACAGCACTAATAACATTAGTAGCTGCATCATTAGTAGTTATTATTTCATTGGGTATTAGACAAACCTTTGGTCTTTTCTTTTTTGATTTTGAAATTGATCTTGGTTGTACTCAAACTGAGTTTGGTTTTGCTATGGGTATTCAATTATTTTTTTGGGGATTATTCGGACCTCTTTTTGGATTAATTACAGATAAATTTAGCGGAAGAGTAGCTGTATTTATTGGTTTTTTATTTTATTTGGCTGGAATTTATTTTTTAAATTATGGACCAAATACAGGATTTTGGTTTACTTTCGATTTAGGAATTTTAATTGGAATTGGACTTGCTGCAACTGCAATAAGTATCCCTATTTCTATTGTATCTAAACATTTTCCATTAAATAAAAGGACTATTGCAATAGGTGTTGTTACTGCTGCTGGTTCTTTTGGATATTTTGTATCTCCTATTTATACAAGATTTTTCCTTTTAGAATTTGGTTGGAACCCAACCTTACTTATTTTTGGAGCTATGATTTTAGCAGGTTTAGTGATTTCTCTATTTTTAACAACCCCAATGGTAGAATTAAAACAAGAAAACGAAAATAATCAAACAGCTCTGCAAGCTATAAAGGAAGCATTTTCAAACAAAAGTTATAATTATTTAACTTTAGGCTTTTTCGTATGTGGTTGGCATATAGCTCTTGTTGCAACGCATATACCGATGCACATAAGAGATAAAGGACTTGAGGATTGGACAGCAACTGCAATTTTAGCATTAATTGGTTTATTTAATATATTTGGAACTTTGACTAGTGGATATTTATCTACAAGAATTAGTAAGAAAAAATTATTGAGTGCAATTTATTTATTAAGAGGAGTTTCAATATTATACTTTATACTTATGCCACCAAGCGTGATTAACGCTTTAATTTTTGGTGCAACATTTGGTTATTTGTGGTTATCAACAGTTCCGCCCACAAGCGGCATAGTAAGTCATATTTTTGGAACTAAATATGTGTCTTTATTATATGGTTTTGTTTTTTTAAGCCACCAAGTTGGATCATTTCTAGGCGCCTATCTTGGTGGTTTATTCCATGATTTATATGGTTCATTGGATTATGCATGGTACATTTCTATCGCTTTATCTTTATTTGCAGGCTTGATACATTTACCTATAAAAGAGATAGCAATTGAAAGAAAACAGCTCGCAACATCTGAAATTTAATCCTTATTTAGAAAAGCTATATCATTCTGATAAGCCATTGATTATTTATAAAGTTCATGATGGTTATAATCTGTATACTGATTTTTCAAAAAAAATTATATTAACAAAAAAAAATATAAATAATTTTTTTAATTCATTTAAGAGTAAAAAATTTAAAAAAGAGACCGATCTTTTAATAGGATTTTTTGGATATGAAATTCTTTGTAATTTGTTGAATATTCAAATTAAAAATCAACAAAAACTTAATTTATATAAGGGTGTTTTTTATAAACCGGAAACAATAATTAAGATAAGAAAAGATATAAAAATAATATCCACAATCAAAAAACATAAATTCAATAGTTTTTTTAACAAAACTCAGATCTTAAGTCCCTTTAAAACAAATATTAATTTTAAAAAGTATAAAAAAATATTTGATGTATTTTCAAAAAAAATAAAACAAGGAGAGACATATCAAATTAAAATTTGTACTAAATATAAAAATAAATCAAAAATTAATCCTGTTAATTTTTTTTGGAAACTAATGAAAATAAACTCATCACCTGAGTCATTTATGATTAGAGATAAAAAGTTTTCTATAGTAAGTTGTTCGCCTGAGACACTTATTGATAAAAAAGGAAATAGTATAATTACAAAGCCTATCGCTGGAACTCTTAAAAAAAGTAAGAAAATTAATAAAATAAAAGCATTAAATTTTTTCAGAAATAATGAAAAAGAAACCAAAGAACACAACATGATTGTTGACATGGAAAGAAGTGATTTATCAAGAATATGCAAGTCAGGATCAGTAAAAATATTAAAGAAAAAATATGTAGAAGAATACAAACACCTTTTTCACTACGTTACCTCAATACAGGGTATATTAAAAAAAAACACTACTCCAAAAAATATAATAAAATCAATGATGCCTGGAGGCTCAGTTATTGGATGTCCAAAAATTAGAACTCTAGAGCTTTTAAATAATCAGGAAACAGAAGATAGAAATATATTCACAGGTAGTTTTGGATACATCAAATTTAATCAAGATATGAAATTTAATATAATTATAAGATCAATTTTAAATTATAAAAATATTTCAGAGATTTCAGCAGCCTCTGGCGTTGTTTTAGACAGTTCGTCTAAAAAAGAATTTAATGAAAACTTTATAAAAGCAAAATCTTTATTGGAGCTTTACAAATGATTTATATAATTGATCATCAAGACTCTTTTACCTGGAATGTTGTCCATCAATTTTCGAAGTTTGATAAAGTTTATTGTTCCAATTATTTTAATATTAATAAAAAAAAATTAGATCAATCTAATACAATTGTTTTGTCTCCTGGGCCAGGGTCGCCTAAAGATTATCCATTAACTTCAAAGATTTATAAAAAATACAAAGGGAGAAAGAAAATTATAGGAATTTGTCTTGGGTATCAGCAAATTTTGTTTAATGAAAAAGGTAAAATAGTGCAACAAAAAAAAATTTTTCATGGCTATCAGTCAAAAGTAAAAGTAACAAATGAAAGTAAATTATTTAAAAAAAATAAAATATTTAAAGTTGGACGGTATCATTCTTTAAAATTGTATGAACCTTATAAGTCAAATAATATAAAAATAACGATGAGATGTGCTAAATCAAATATTCCAATGGCTATCGAAAATAAAGAAAATAATGTATATGGTTTTCAGTTTCATCCAGAATCTTTTTTAACAGAAAATGGTAACTTTATTATTAAAAAAATCTTATCTTCATAAAGATCTTAAAGAAGTCAAATTTAATGATCTTTGGAATGGATATGGCATCTTTACTACGATGCGTGTCATAGGTATATCCGCAAAAATTCTATTCTATAAAACTCACATAGATAATTTAATCAAATCATTAAATAAGTATAATATTAAAAAAAAAAATTTAAGAAAAAATATTTTAAAATTAATTAAACTAAATTTAAAAAAAAATAAAAATTATGACCATTTATTAAGAGTTGCTTCAAATAATAAAATTATTTCTATTTCTTTACGTAAAAGGCTAATACCAAAATCTAATTTCAAACTTAAATTAGTAAACTACAAACGTGCAGATGCTGCTTATAAAAATTTAAAATACAAAAAAATTTTAAAAATATTAAGTAATCTAGATGTTACAAAATTTGATATAGCTCTTTATAAAGGAAACAAAATATTAGAAACTGGCACATCTAATTTATTGTTCGTTAAAAGTAATAAAATATTTTCACCTAACAAAGATTGTTACAAGGGTACAACAATCAAGTTTTTTAGTAGAAAGGTTAAGATAAAATTCAAAAATATATTTATAAAAGATATTAACAGTTTTGATGAAATTTTAATTGTAGGATCTGGAAAAGGAATAGTATCTGTTTCATCAATCGATAATAACTTATGGTTAAGAAAAAGTCTTAAAATATATAAAAAACTTGATAAAATTTACAAAAACCAAGTTAATATTTAAAAATTGATAATGAAATTTTCATTTATTAGCGATACTAAATGACTAGATTCGAAGGTTGATCTATTTTGTTAACTATACTAAATACTTTATTCGAAAGGGAAAAATCATATGCTATCTGTTAATCCATTTGCAATATTAGCTGAAACTATATCTCCAATATTTATGCAGTCTTTTGTTGTTTTAATGGTTATTTTAATTGTTGTTGGTACACTTGTAGATATTGTTCATAAAAAAAATGTTAAATACTTTTTTGAAAATGCAAAAAAAGCAAAATTATCTGCTACAAAAACCTTAAGCACAGGGGAAAGAATATCTGTAATTTCAAAAACAATAGTTAGCGATATTGCTACTACTTCTGAACTTGGAGCTGGCAAAAGAAGAGCTGCTCATCTACTTGGAATGTATGGAACAATTTTATTCTGGGTAGGATCAGCAATAATGATTTTTTGTTATTCGAGTCCATCTTCAGATACACCATCCTTCTGGCCTATCGTTTGGCATGTTGGAGCTATTATGACAGTTGTTGGAGGAGGTTGGTTTTGGTTTTTTTTAAGAGTAGATGTTTATTCAGAAGCTCAACCTTGGTATAGAATTATAAAAGCAGACTTATTTGTTCTTGCCCTTGTTGCATCATCCTTAACAGGTTTAATTTGGTCTTATTTACAATCACTGGATTTAAATGATAGATGGGATGATAAAGTATTTTTAATTTTATTTATTTTTTCAAACATCGTTTTATTTGGAGGAGTATATTGGTCTAAATTTGCACATATGTTTTATAAACCAGGAGCAGCGATACAGAAAAATTTAGCAGAAGCTGACGGTTCCAGAGACAATTTGCCACCCGAAGTAGATGCCCCAAAACAATTTGGATTAGGTATAAGTAGAGAGGATCCAAAACATTATTAATATGATTTTGAAAGGAATAAAATAAATTATGTCAACTTTTGTATATATGACTCGTTGTGATGGTTGTGGTCATTGTGTAGATATTTGTCCATCAGATATTATGCATATAGATGAAACTATAAGACGTGCAAAAAATATTGAGCCGAATTTTTGTTGGGAATGTTATTCATGTGTTAAGGCATGTCCTAATCATGCAATAGACGTTCGAGGTTATGCCGATTTTGCTCCAATGGGGCACAGTGTAAGAGTTAGAAGAGAAGAGGAAAAAGGAACAATCTCTTGGAAAATTAAATTTAGAAATGGGACGGTAAAAGACTTTGTTTCTCCAATAACAACAAAACCATGGGGAAAATTTATTCCTAAACTTGCAGATGGTGACAAGCCAAACCAAGGAGAAATAAATTCACAAATTCTTTACTCAGAACCTGAGGGGTTAAATACAAAAAAAGAATTACCTAAAGTAGAAAAAAGTGCATTTAAAAAAGGTGTTTATTATTAATGGCTAGAAAAACCATAGTTGAAGATTGTGATATTCTTGTAGTAGGTGGTGGTATGGCTGGAACTGGTGCTACTTTTGAAGCTAGACACTGGGGAAGAGATTTAAAAATTATTTGTGTAGAAAAAGCAAATATCGACAGAAGTGGAGCGGTAGCTCAAGGTCTATATGCAATCAACTGTTATATGGGAATGCAATGGGGAGAAAATCAGCCAGAAGATCATGTTCGATATGCTCGAAACGATCTAATGGGTCTAGTCAGAGAAGATCTTGGCTATGATATGGCTCGTCACGTAGATTCAACAGTACACATGTTTGATGAGTGGGGATTGCCGATGATGAAAAATAAAGAAACCGGCCGTTACCAACGTGAAGGTAAATGGCAAATAATGATTCATGGAGAAAGTTATAAGCCAATTGTAGCTGAAGCAGCAAAAAAATCTGCAGATAAAATTTATAATAGGATCATGATTACCCATCTACTTATGGATGAAGCAAAAGAAAATAGAGTAGGTGGAGCAGTGGGATTTAATATGAGAACAGGAGATTATTATGTATTCAGAGCAAAAACTGTAATAGTTGCTGCAGGTGGAGCGTCTCATATTTTTAAACCAAGAGCTGTTGGAGAAGGAATGGGAAGAACTTGGTATGCACCTTGGAGTAATGGATCAGCATACGCACTTCCAATTGAAGCTGGAGCTAAAATGACACAAATGGAAAATAGAATTGTGTTATGTAGATTTAAAGATGGTTATGGTCCAGTAGGAGCTTATTTTTTACATTTAAAAACTTATACTCAAAACGCTAACGGTGAGAATTACGAGAAAAAATGGTACGACAAAACAAAAGAATTAGTAGGTGAATATATAGATCATCACCCAACCCCAACTTGTTTACGTAATCATGCTTTTATTCAAGAAGTCATGGCTGGTGGTGGTCCAATTCACATGGTTACAAAAGAAGCTTTCCAAGATCCTCATCTAGAAACAGTTGGATGGGAAAATTTCTTAGGAATGACTGTTGGCCAGGCTGTTGTTTGGGCATCGCAAAATATTGATCCAAAATATACAAATCCTGAATTAACTACTTCAGAACCTTACGTAATGGGTTCTCATGCAACTTGTTCTGGAGCTTGGGTTAGTGGACCTGAAGATATCGCCCCTCCAGAATATTTTTGGGGATATAATAGAATGACAACCGTCGAAGGTTTATTTGGCGCAGGTGACACAGTAGGTGGAAGTGCCCACAAATTCTCATCAGGGTCATTTACAGAAGGTCGATTGGCCGCTAAAGCAGCTGTTAAGTATATTGAGGAGGAAAAAGCCAAAGATATAAATGTAAGTGACAAACAATGTGAAGATTTTAAAGATATTATATTTAAACCTTTGGAAAATTATACTGTTGGAAGAAACGAAATTACAGGCGGAACAGTTTCTCCAAGCTATATATCTCCAATTCAAGGTCTTCAACGTCTACAAAAGATCATGGATGAGTACGTTGGAGGAATATCCTATAATTATATGACTAATGAAAATACACTCAAAAGAGGCCTAGAGTTACTAGATTGGTTACAAGAAGATCTAGAAAAAGTTGGTGCTGAGGATTATCATCAGCTTATGAGAGCATGGGAACTTAAACATAGAACCCTTACATCTCAGTGTGTAACGGAACACACCCTTTTCAGACAAGAAACACGTTGGCCAGGCTATTATTATAGAGGAGATTATATGAAGTTAGATGACGAAAACTGGCATTGTTTAACTTTATCGAG
This sequence comes from uncultured Pelagibacteraceae bacterium, assembly GCA_902587435.1. Taxonomy (GTDB): domain Bacteria; phylum Pseudomonadota; class Alphaproteobacteria; order Pelagibacterales; family Pelagibacteraceae; genus Pelagibacter. The sequence continues at coordinate 46,866 of CACILF010000005.1, read as the reverse complement.
AAGAGATCCTAAGACTGGTAAGTTTTCCATGGAGAAGGCTCCAGTTTATCATATAGTTGATGAAAAAGAGAAGAAGGAAGCTTCATAATTATATTAATGAGTCTTCTAGACAAATCAGAGGAAGAAATAATTAAAATCGCCGAACCTATATGGGCTAACCTTGTAAAGTCATCAAATATAAAAGATTACGGTGGATTTACTAAAGATTTTTCATCTCAGATGCTCTACGGAGCTAATGAAGTGGAACTTGGTAAACAATGGGCAAGTAATGACCTTATATCTTCTTTGTCAGAGGGCTGTAAAGCGTTTGGCTGCCTTAAGAGAGGTCAGCACGTTACCATTTTATATAAGCAGACTAGTACAAAGATACTTGGAGAGTTTTTAGGACGTCTTGTCTTAGGAGAAGAAGGAGATCAGATTAAAGTTTTTGGAGCTACGATATTTTAAAAATTTTTCAAATATTTTTTAAAAATTACTTGCAAAATTTTAAAACCGGGTGTAATTCCTAGTTATGCTTAACAATTTTTTCAAAAATATTAAATCATCTGTTAAGCAACTTCCAAATATTCAATCGTTTATTAGTGCAAAGTCGGCACTATATTTTGGTCTAGCAGCCTACTGGGGATTAATTCTTTTTGGAACTTTTTTTAATATTTAATCAAATAGTTGACATTGATATTTTAGAAGAATAGTTAGTAAATATGGAGTATTTTCTTCCGATAGCAGAAGTTTATGTAAACCTTCCTTTAATATTTATTCTTAGTTTAGTAGTTGGAGTTCTTTCAGGTTTGTTTGGTGTTGGTGGAGGATTTTTAATGACTCCTTTTTTAATTTTTTTAGGTGTGCCGCCAGCTTATGCAGTACCTAATGAAGCAAATAATATTTTAGGTACATCAATATCAGGTTCTACAACTCATTATCTTAAAGGCACTTTAGACTATAAAATGGGATTTATGATTGTCATAGGAGGTGCGGCTGGAACAATTTTAGGCATTATAACATTCTCTTATTTCCAAGATATTGGAAAAATTAATATAGTCATCTCATTATCATATATGTATATTCTAGCAATTATTGGAACAATAATGCTTGTTCAGGGAGTTACAGAAATTGATAGAGCAAGAAGAAAAATTGTTGTTAGAAAAAAACTTCACTCTCATTATTGGATACACGGTTTGCCATTTCGAATGAGATTTAAAAAATCTAAACTATATGAAAGCGCCTTCACACCAATTATTATTGGTTTAGTTGTTGGATTTATAGCTGCAATAATGGGTGTGGGTGGTGCCTTTATTTTGGTACCTGCAATGATTTATATAATAGGTATGCCAACCAAACTTATTCCAGGTACATCTTTGTTTGTTACAATTTTTGTTAGTGCAATTGTTACCGTTCTTCATGCTTTTAATTATGGTTCAATCGATCTTATGCTTGTAATGATATTGATCTGTGGTTCCATTCTAGGTGTACAAGTAGGTCAAAAAATTGGGGAGAAAGTTGATAGTTCTGAATTTAAAACTATTCTAGCAGTTCTTTTACTATTAGTTGGTATAGCAATAGCTTATGATGCATTTTTTGCTGAAAAAACTATAGAAGTTATAAATGATAATGGTGCTAAATCACTAAGTCCTTTTGCAAAATTTATAAAAGATATATCAATAAATGTTCCTGTTCTTTATGGAATGTTGTCAATTCTATTAGCTCTTATTTTAGGAGTTGGTGCTGCAATATTAAGAAGATTTTTTTCTAATTTAAGAAAAAATATAAAAGCTACAAAAAGCAAATAATTAATTTAAGCACTTCTGAACAACTTAGTCATAATAAATTCTTTATGACCTAGTACCTCAGCACAAGTTAAACGACCACTAGCAGCTCTGATTGTTGTTTTTATAAGTTCATCACCAGCTTGATCCATGTTCATTTCTCTTTTTAAGATTTTTGATACATCGAGGTCAATATGTTCTTTCATATTTACCGCAGTACTTGGATTTCCCGTTAATTTGACCACAGGCTCAATTGCGTTTCCAATTATATTCCCTTGTCCTGTTGGAAATAAGTGAATATTAAAACCCGCCGCAGCTTGTAAAGTTAGACATTCACCAGCAGCAGAAGATGTATCCATAAAATACAATCCTGGACCTTTTTTAGGCTCCTCAGCTGGAGTTAGTACATCAATAAATTTTCTTGATCCAATTTTTTGAAAATTCCCAAAAGCTTTTTCTTCAATAGTAGTTAAACCACCAGCTATATTTCCAGCAGTGGGTTGGCTTTCTGAAAGATCGTTTGTAGCTTCCTTAAGAATAAAATCATTATAATCACTCCATGTTTTCATGAATTTTTTTTGTGCTTCTGGTGTTGAACCTCTTGTTGCACAAACTTTTTCAGCACCAGTTAATTCTGAAGTTTCACCAAAACAAAGATGAACTCCTAAAGGCTCTAATTTATCCATTAAATTTCCAACAGCTGGGTTGGCTGCCATTCCTGACGTTGTATCGGATTCTCCACATTTTACCGATATCCATAAATCACTTAAAGAACATTCTTCTCTTTGTTTTTCCGAAGCCCACTGAGAAAATTCTTGAGCTTTTTTAGAAGCTGTCATTATTGTTTTAATATCTCCCGCTCCTTCAATACTAAAACCTTCAACAGGTTTTCCAGTAGTAGCTATCGCATCAACAATTCTTTTAGTCCATTTAGGTTCAATACCTATTACAATACAAGCAGCTACATTTGGGTTTTTTCCAGTTCCTATCATTGTATCAAAAAATAATTCTAGATCTGCACCAAATTGTAATCTTCCATAAGCGTGAGGTATAGCAAAAGTACCTTTTATATTATTAGCAACCGCTTCGGCACAAGCATTTGAAATGTCATCAACAGGCAGAATTACAACATGGTTTCTAGTACCAACTCTTCCATTTTCTCTTTTATAACCTAAAAAACTTTTTGGAATTTCCATATTATTACCACTTCTTAGTTTTTACATTATGAACATGTACATGTTCACCTTTTTTAATATCCTTAACAACTTTTCCAATATCATGACCGTATTTCAAAATTGTATCCCCTTCTTTAAAATCAATCATTGCAATTTTATGCCCTAATGGGATTTCATTTTTAGATTGAATTTTAACAGATTTGTCATTTTCCATAATCCAGCAATTACATTCTTGATTAGGGGTTATTTTTTCAATAACTACAACACCTACATTATCTTTTTCATCATGAATTATTATATCTGTACTAGCCATAGCGACGATTTCTTTGTTTGAAATTTCTTTGATCTTATATATTAATCATGATCTTAAACAAATAAAAATTTTATATAGAAAGAATTTATATGACCAAAATGAATACAGAAGAGGCGTTTGTAAAAGTTCTTCAAATGCATGGAATAGAACATGCTTTTGGAATAATTGGTTCAGCATTTATGCCTATTTCTGATTTATTTCCTAAAGCAGGTATTACTTTTTGGGATGTTGCACATGAAACCAATGGTGGTTTAATAGCTGATGGCTACACTAGATCTACTGGTAAAATGTCTATGGTTATTGCTCAAAATGGACCAGGTATAACAGGACTTGTTACTCCAATTAAAACAGCTTACTGGAACCATACACCGCTACTTCTAGTTACACCACAAGCAGCAAACAAAACTATGGGGCAAGGTGGATTTCAAGAAGTTGAACAAATGAATTTATTTAAAGACATGGTTTGCTATCAAGAAGAAGTTAGAGACCCTTCTAGAATGGCAGAAGTATTAAATAGAGTTATTGAAAAAGCAATCAGAGGATCTGCGCCAGCACAAATAAATGTTCCAAGAGATTATTGGACTCAAGTTATTGACATTGAACTTCCGCCAATCGTAAGATTAGAGAGACAAGGTGGTGGTTCTGACGCAATAAATAAAGCTGCAAAATTATTATCTGAAGCTAAGTTTCCAGTAATTTTATCTGGAGCTGGTGTTGTTATTGGAGGAGCTATTGAAGACTGTAAAAAACTTGCAGAAAAATTAGATTCTCCAGTTTGTAGTGGTTATCAACATAACGATAGTTTTCCAGGAAGTCATCCTTTGGCAGTAGGTCCTTTAGGCTACAATGGTTCAAAAGCAGCGATGCAATTAATTTCAAAAGCAGATGTTGTACTTGCACTTGGTACAAGACTAAATCCATTTTCTACATTGCCTGGATATGGTTTAGATTACTGGCCTAAAGATGCGAAAATTATCCAAGTAGATATGAATTCAGATAGAATTGGATTAACAAAAAAAGTAACAGTTGGTATTTGCGGAGATGCTAAACTTGTTTCACAACAAATTTTAGAAAAATTATCTTCAAATGCTGGTAACAATGAAAGAGAAGAGAGAAAAAATTTAATACACCAAACGAAATCAGCATGGTTACAAACACTAACAAGTTTAGATCATGAAGATGATGATCCAGGAACAGTTTGGAATAAAGAAGCAAGAGAAAGAGATAGTGATAGAATGTCACCAAGACAAGCTTGGAGAGCGATACAAGCCGGCATGCCAGAGGATGTTATTATTTCTTCTGATATAGGTAATAACTGTGCAATAGGCAATGCTTATCCTACATTTGAAAAAGGAAGAAAATATTTAGCACCAGGCTTGTTTGGTCCATGTGGTTATGGTTTTCCTTCAATACTAGGTGCAAAAATTGGATGTCCAGATACACCAGTAATTGGTTTTGCAGGTGATGGAGCTTTTGGAATAAGCATGAATGAAATGAGTTCGTGTGCAAGAAAAGAGTGGCCAAAAATAACGATGGTTATTTTTAGAAATTATCAATGGGGAGCAGAAAAAAGAAATTCAATACTTTGGTTTGATGATAATTTTGTTGGAACGGAACTAGATCCCGAATTAAGCTACGCAAAAGTTGCTAACGCATGTGGATTAAAAGGAGTTACTGTTAAAACAATGGAAGAAACAACAAAAGCTATTAAACAGTCATGTGAAGATCAAAAAAAAGGAATTACAACATTTATTGAAGTTATTCTTAATCAAGAACTAGGCGAGCCTTTTAGAAGAGATGCTATGAAAAAACCTGTTAAGGTTGCTGGCATAAATAAAAAGGATATGAAGCCACAAAAATCTGCAATAAATTAAATTATCTATATCGAATTACGTTTAGTATAATCTTAATTCAATGAAAATTATTAACGATAATTCGTGTGTGTGGTTAACTAATTTGCAGCCACGAAAAAATTTTAAAATATTAAATCAAAATCTAAAATGTGATTATTTAATAGTTGGAGCTGGTTACACTGGTTTATCAGCGGCAAGAAAACTATCAGAAATAAATTCAAGTAAAAAAATTATTATTGTTGATGCTCAATTAGCAGGTGAAGGATCAAGCTCTCGTAATTCCGGATATCTAGTTGATACAACTTTAAATGATGGTTTTACTTCAAATAAAGATATTAATAATTATAAAACAAAAGTTAAAATATATAATTTAGGAATTACAGCAGTTAAAAATTTTATAAAACAACATCAGGTTGATTGTGATTGGAATGAATGTGGAAAATATTTTGCATCCTCAATTATCAATGATTTATCAACAGCTAAAAAATTTAGTGAACTTTTATCAACATTAAATTTTAATAACAAAATTTTAAATCAGAAAGATCTAGAAAATAAATTAGGTACAAGTTTTTATAAAATTGCAGTTTTTACAGAAGGTGGAATATTGATTAACCCAGCCAAATTAGTTCGCGCAATGATAGATGTATTACCAAGAAATATTGAATTATATGAAAATAGTCCATTAATTAAATGGAATAAAAATAATAATTTAATTAATTGTCAATTTGAAAAAAATTCAATTCAAACAAATAAGATTATTTTTTGTACTAATGGTTTTTTAAAATCACTAAATATAAAAAAAAATTTTAATTTTCCATTAACCCTCACCGCTAGTATGACAAGACCCTTAGATGATGAAGAATTTGAATCTATTGGTAAACCAAAAGAATGGGGTGTTTTGCCAATAAGACCCATGGGCGCTACAATTCGTTTTACTAAGGATAGAAGATTATTAATAAGAAATACTGCAGAAATGAAAAATCCTAATTCAATGACTAAATACGAATTAGAGAAAAGAAAACTTATACATTTAAAAGGTTTAATCAAAAGATTTCCAACTTTAAAAACTGACTTAATAGAAGATAGTTGGTCTGGAATTGTCTCAAGAAGTAGAAATAGTTCTCAAATTTTTGAAATGATTGATAAAAATATATATGTTGCTGGTTGCTATAATGGTTCTGGAATAGGTGTTGGAACATTGTTTGGTGAGCAAATAGCTATTATGGCCTCTGATCAACAATCTAATGAAATTGAAATAATAAATAAAAGACTTAAACCAAATTGGTTACCACCCAGTCCTATTTTAAATTTAGGTGTTCAAACAAGATTATTTTTTGAAAGATTAAGAGCAAAATCAGAAATATAATTAAATACTTTCAACACACATTGAAATCCCCATACCTCCACCTATACAAAGTGTAGCTAAACCTTTTTTATAATTTCTTTTTTGCATTTCGTGTAGTAACGTTACTAGTATTCTTGCACCCGATGCTCCAATTGGATGTCCAAGAGCAATTGCACCGCCGTTAACATTTACTATATCTTTTTTAAGTCCAAGTTCTTTTATTACTGCAATAGACTGTGCAGCAAAAGCTTCATTAGATTCAACTAAATCTAAATCCTTTATATTCCAACCAGCTTTTTTTAATGCTAATTTAGAAGCAGGTATTGGGCCAGTTCCCATCAATTTTGGATCAACTCCACTTTGTGACCACGAAACAATTTTAGCAATTGGCTTTAAACCTTTATCTTTAGAAGTTTTATAATTCATTAAAGTTACTGCTGCAGCACCATCATTCAATCCTGATGCATTTCCCGCAGTTACAGTACCATTTACTTTAAAAACTGTTTTTAAATTTGATAATTTTTCTAAATTTGTGTCTGATCTTGGATACTCATCTTTGTCAAAGATCTTTTGATTTTTTAATTTTATTGGAATTATTTCTTCTTTAAATCGATTTTCAATAATAGCTTTTATTGCTTTTTTTTGTGAGTTTAATGCAAAATTATCCTGATCATTTCTAGTTATTTGATATTTTTCTGCAACATTTTCAGCAGTAACTCCCATGTGATAATCATTGTACGCATCTATTAATCCATCAATAAGCATTGAATCTTTTAATTTTTCCTCGCTTAAATTTTTTTCCATTCTGTAATTTAAGTAGTGCGGAGAATTAGTCATACTTTCTTGACCTCCTGCAATAACAATATTTGTGTCATTTAGTTTTAAAGAATTAAAACCCAAGGTTACCGCAGCCAAACCAGAACCACATACTTGATTAATTGTTGTTGCAGTTTTATCTTTATCTATTCCTGAATTAATTGCTGCTTGTCTAGCTGGATTTTGACCGCATCCAGTTTGCAATACTTGCCCTAAAATAACTGTATCTACTTCTGAACCATTAAGATTGGAGTGTTCCATGCATTTTTTAACAACAGCAGCTCCAAGCTCTGTTGCTTTGTGATCTTTTAAACTCCCTTGAAACGAACCGATTGCAGTTCTAAAAGCTGACGTTATTACAATATCATTATTACTGTTCATAATTATTCATTACACAATTATTAGTATATAATATAGTTATTAATTTTAAGATGAATAAAAAAATACTAAATTACATAATATTTATAATTATCGCTTCAATTTTATTATATTTTGCTAGACATAATTATAAAGATTTCAATATTAATAAAGCAATCTCTGCCTGTGTTTTAGCTAAAAAACAAAACACAACTAATTTTGATAAAGATTTAGTGAAGAAACAATGTGAAGAAGATATTAGAAAAAGTCTTAATTAAAGAATAATCAAATCTAATTTTCGCTTACCCAAACGTTCATTCCCATTATCTGTAACAAGGTATGTTTCACCTAAATTCATTGCTAGTTGATTTTCAGAGTCCATTAAAATCATGTGCATAAAAAATATATTACCAGGCTTTATTAAATAAGGATTACCAGTATAAAGCATTGGCCAATCCATCCAATTTGGAGAAAAAGTATTTCCTAAAGAATACCCACAAGCATTCATTCTTGATTTATTATATCCAAGATCATCAAAAGTTTTTGCGTGTACGTCAAAAACTTCACCTATATTATTTCCTGGTTTTAATTTATTTTCACAATTTTTTAATGCTTCAAGACATGCATCATGCATTTTATGATGTTTAGAGTCGGCTTTACCAATGGGCATAGTTCTGAACATTGCCGAATGATAATGTCTATAAGTACCAGCCCACTCAATACTTAATTGATCTGTATTTTGTAATATTTTTTTCTCTGCTTGATACCTACAAAGTAAAGCATTATCTCCTGAACCAATTATAAATTCATTTGCAGGATAGTCTCCGCCTCCTTCAAATATAACTCTATTCATTTCAGCTAATATTTTAGACTCACTAACTCCAGCTTTCGCATGTTTACAAGCTTCGTCCAAAGCTTTGTCTGCAAGCTCAGCAGCTTTTCTTACATAAACGATTTCTTCTTTTGATTTTACTACTCTTAATTTAGTAATTAATTCTGATTGATCTTCTATTGAACAGTAATCTTCTAAAGATTTATTTAATCTTAATGCATTTCGTCCTGTAAGCCCGTAAGCTTCATATTCAATTCCTAGCTTTTTTCCTTTTAGATTTAATTCGTCTAAAATAATTTTAAGATCATTAGTTGGATTCGATCCATCTTTATCAACCCATATTCTTATATCTTCTATATTGGATGTATTTTGTGCTTGTCTTAAGTCAGGTGCTCTAGTTAATAATAGAATATTTCCCTTTTGATCTAGGATTAAAGTTTGAAAAAAAACATAGCCAAATGTGTCGTAACCAGTTAGCCAATACATAGACTCTTGTCTAAACATAAGTAGAGCATCTATATTTTGTTCTTTCATTGATTTTAAAACTTTTGATTTTCTTGATGCAAATTCTTCTTTGGAAAAATGAAGACCCATTAGTTTATATCCAAAACAGTTGCTGGATCTAGTCTTGTTCCAAACCAATTTAATCTTACGTCTAAATGTGGACCTGTAGATCTACCACTTGATCCAACTGTACCAATAACATCTCCTTGTTTTACGATATCACCCTTTTCAACAAAGATTTCATCTAAATGCATATATAAAGTTGAGATCCCATGACCGTGATCAAAAATTAAAGTTGCACCTGTAAAATATAAATCGTTTTCTGCTAATGTAACAATGCCGTCTGCCATAGCTTTTATTGGCGTTCCAAGGTCGCCGGCAAAATCAATTCCATAATGTGGCCAGCGAGGTTTACCATTTAATATTCTTTGGCTTCCATATACACCAGTAATTATTGCATTTTCTAGTGGCAAAATGAATTTGTTCTTAAAAAAATCTAAGTCTGAATTTATCTCTCTTGCTTCAGCGATAAGTTTATTTTCATTTTTAATTCTTTCATAGACTTCTTCAGGAGGAGTTACTTTTTTTTCTTCAAGTCCATCAATTCTTTGGATATTATATTTTCTTTTTTGAACTTTTTTAATAATTTTATTTGTATTTCCATCTTTTTTAATTTTTATTACAACGTCATACTTTCTTTCTCTATCTAATCCAAATGCAAAATATCCATCTTTAGAAACTTTCACATTTATTTTATCTATGGTGACAGTAGAATTTGGATCAGTTTTACCTATAATGTAATGTCCTTGAATAAATTTACCATTAAACTCAACAGCATAAGATTTAAACGAAATAAAAAAAATTAGTAAAAAAAATTTAATTATTTTGCTGTCCATCCGCCATCTACTAATATAGAAGTTCCATGAATCATTGAAGCAGCGTCAGATGCTAAAAAAACAACGGTAGATGCTATTTCTGACATTTCTGCAAATCTACCAAGTGGAATGTTATTTAAAGTTTCTTTTTTAAACTTTTTATTTTTCAGAAATTTTTTTGTCATTGGGGTAACGACAAATGTTGGCGCCACTGCATTTACTCTTATATTGTATTTTGCTAGGTCTACAGCCATACCTTTTGTTAGACCTTCTAAGCCCCATTTATTCATATTATAGACACTTCTTATTGGTCCTCCGACATGTCCCATTTGAGATGACATGTTAATAATAGAACCTCCAACTTTCTTACGATTTTTTAATTTCATCATTTTGATTGCACATAATTGGGCAATATTAAATGTAGCTATAGTATTAACCTTAACAAGATATTCCATATTTTTTGTTTTAACTTTTGTAAAGTGTTCAGGGATATTATTTCCAGCATTATTAACCAAAATATCAATTCTTGGTTGCTTGTTTATTATAGTTTTGATTTCATTATAATTTGTAACATCACATGTATAAGATTTACATTTTACCTTTAATTTCTTTATAATTTTTGAAACATTATCAAGGTCTTTTTTTGTTCGACTAATAATAATCAAATTACATCCTGCCTCAGCAAGAGCAATCGCACAAGCTCTACCCAAACCTTTGCCAGCTCCCGTTACTAGTGCATATTTATTTTTTAAATTATATTTTTTTAAATACATTTTTATAAGAATAGTTTTAAATCAGTATAGATCAATTCAATTGCCACTGCTAGTATTGCTAATAATCCAATCCAACCAATCCAAGTATATTTTTTAATCCATCCAGATATTAAAGTTGCAGCAGTTGCCATCAAAGCTATAGATAAAACTAGACCAAAAACAAGAAGTCCATAATGATCTTTCGCAGCGCCGGCAACTCCCAATACGTTATCAAGACTCATTGTAAAATCTGCAATTAAAACTGTCCATATAGCTTTCCAAAAACTAGAATTATCTACTTTTATTTTTTCATTATCTTTCGAAGGTTTTTTAATTACATCAGTATAAAGTTTATAACAGATGTATAGCAGTGCTAGACCACCAATTAATCTTATGCCTGTTATTTGTAATAAATAAGCAGTAAGAAGAGTTAATATAATTCTTAAAATTACAGCTGCGCCAATTCCCCAAAAAATAATTTTTTTTCTTTGATCAGGAGGGAATTGCGAAGCAACCATTCCAATTATAATTGCATTATCTCCAGCTAAAACTAGATCGATGAATACTATTTGGGAAAAAATAATTATTTGTTCACTCATGATTTACTATCTTCTATTATCATGTCTGCTGCTTTTTCAGCAATCATAATAGTTGGTGCATTAGTATTTCCTGATGTTATGTGAGGCATAACCGATGCATCTACAATTCTCAAGTTAGATAAACCATGAGCAACAAGTCTATCGCTAACTACAGCTCTCTCATCTTTTCCCATTCTACATGTGCTAACTGGATGAAATATAGTATTAGCAAACTTCCCAGCTTCTGTAGCAAGTTCTTCATTATCAGTAATATTAATTCCAGGTCTTAATTCTTCAGGTTCATATTCTTTATATGCTTTTGAATTCATTACGATGTTACGGACAATTTTTAAAGATTTTCCTGCAATCTCTCTATCTTCTTCTGTTGATAAATAATTCATTTTAATTTTTGGTGATACTCTTGTGTCTGGAGATTTTAATTCAATTGAACCTCTACTTGTCGGCCTCACATTAGTTATAGTAGGAGTAAATGCTGGAAACCTATGTAATGATGCTTTTCCTAATACATCTGTACTTGCTGGGGATATATGAAACTGTAAATTAGGAGTTTCAAGATGAGGGTCACTTTTAATAAAGCCACAAGCATAACTTGCCCCAACTGTTAAAGGTCCTTTTCTAAATAATAAAAATTTTAATCCTGTTAGTATTTTTTTTGGAATACTGTAATAAATATCGTTTAATGTTTCTAAGTTTTTTATTTTATAAACTGGTCTTAGCATTAAATGATCTGTAAGATTTGAACCAACGTCAGAATGATCTTTAATTACTTCAATATTATTATCTTTTAAAAGTTTGCCAGGACCAATTCCAGAGGCTTGTAAAATATGTGGTGAGCCTATTGTTCCAGCACTTAAAATTATTTCTTTATTTGCTTTGACAGAAAATAATTCACTATTAATCCAATAATTGACAGTTGTAGCTTTTTTATTTTCAAAATTAATATTTTTAATATGAGCATTAGTAATAACTTTTAAATTTTTTCTATTTTTTACAGGATTTAAATAACCAACAGCTGTACTACATCTAAAACCATTTTTTACGGTAAAAGGAAAATAACCCATACCTTCATTATTTCCAGTATTGAAATCTTCAGTTTTTTTGTATCCAAACTCTTCTGCGGCTTGTAAAAATAAATCTAAAACTTTAAAAGTCGCTCTAATTTTTTCAACTTTAATAGGTCCACCAGAACCATGAAACTCATTTTCTCCAAATTGAAAGTCCTCAGATTTTTTGAAGTAGGGTAATACATCTTCCCAAGACCATCCAACATTGCCTAGTTGTCTCCAATAATTATAATCATTTGATTGTCCTCTTATATAGAGCATTCCATTTATTGACGAACTTCCACCTAAAGTTTTGCCTCTTGGATAAACCATTTCTCTATTATTACAATTTGGTTCTTTCTCGGTGTTAAAGCACCAATCAGTTTTTGGATTATGCATAGTTTTAAAATAACCCCCAGGAATGTGTATCCAAGGATTAGTATCTTTTCCTCCAGCTTCAAGAAGTAAAATTTTATTATTTGGGTTTGCTGATAGTCTGTTTGCCAGTACACAGCCAGCGGACCCAGCTCCAATAATTATAAAATCAAAATTATCCATTAGTTTAGAATGTTTATAATGCTTAAAATCAAAAATTCCAGTATTACCAGTGATAATTGTGACAAGAATTTAAATAATTCTACTTGTTTTAAATTTTTATTTTTGAGACACTTGATTTTTTAAAAAAACAAACAGAGGGAAATTATAATGAAAAAAATCATTTCAATGATATTTGCTGTTTCTTTAGTTCTTGGTTTTGCAACTAGTGCTAATGCAGCAAAAACATTAAAGTGCCAAACTGTTATCAGTGCTAAAGCTGATGAAGTTGTTATGTTAAAAGACTTCACAGACACAGTAACTGCTTTGACAGGTGGGTCACTAAAATTTGAAATCATGCCTGCTGGAACAGTAGTTGGAGTTAAAGAAACTCTAGACGCTGTAGACAAAGGTTTGATTGACTGCGGTTTCGCTTGGACACACTATTGGTCTGGTGATCATCCTGCAGCAATGTTATTTGGTTCGCCAGTAGCTGGTGGCGGAGTTGGTATTGACAATATAGCTTTCTTATCATGGTTCCAATATGGTGGTGGTAAAGAGTTATACGACCGATTATGGAAAGAAATGGGAAGAGACATAAAAGGATTTATGCTTCAACCAGTTGGACCTGAGGCTTTAGGTTGGTTTCCAAAGCCAATTAAAAATATGGCTGACTTTAGAAAATATAAATTTAGAACTCCTCCGGGAATTCCAGGACAAACTTACAAGGACATCGGTATAGCATCTGTAGCTATGGGAGGTGGAGACATTCTACCTGCTCTACAAGCTGGAACAATTGATGCAGCAGAGTGGTGTTGTCCAAAACCAGATCTAGTATTTGGTTTCCAAAAAGTTCTTAAGCACTATTACTTACAAGGTTTACACCAAGTAGTGGTAAATGCTGACTTTTATATGACTGGTAAAACTTATAATAGTTTAAGCGCTCATGAGAAAAAATCATTAGAAGTAGCAGCAAACGCTTCATTAGCTAAATCTTTAAGCTACAGAATCTATGAAAATGGAAAAGCACTTGCTGAGTTAACAACTAAGCATGGAGTTATATTAGAAGATACTCCTTCTGATTATTTCACAGAATATATGGCAGCTGCAAAAGCAACTTTAAATAAAAATGCAAAAGATAATGCATTCTTTAATGAAGTTTATACTTCTATGAAGGAATTTGCAGATATTGCTGTTCCATTCTGGAGTGGTGCTCAAATGTCAAATGCGAAGCTAGGAATGGCTCACGCAGCAACATTGAAGTAATATAGTTTTAATTTAAAACTATAATCAATTTATAATAAAGCGGACTTATACAAAGTCCGCTTTATTTTTTTTAAGGACTTTATGGCAGACGAACCAGGTAAATTAGATATTTCAGATGAAATGATTGCCGAGAGAAGAGGTGGCTTAGGCAAAATGCCAGATGATATGCCTAAATGGATGGCAAAATCTATTACTACAATAGATAAATTTAGCAAGATAACAGGCAATGTAGTTTGTTGGATTTTAATGCCATTAATTTTGGCAATGACGTACGAAGTCTTTGCAAGAAAATTATTTTTAGCTCCTACAATTTGGGCCTACGATATTAGCAGATTTCTTTATGGTGCTTTATTTATGTTAGGTGCTGGTTATGCGCTCTCAAAAGGAGTTCATATAAGAGCAGATTTTTTATACAGAAATTTTAAAAAGAAAAATCAAGGTCTAATTGATTTTACTTTATATATTTTATTTTATTTTCCAGGATTATTAGTTTTCTTATATATGACCACTGGTTTCCTTCAGGAGTCAATAATGAGAGGTGAAAGAGGCATGGATACAACATGGATGCCATATATGTGGCCCATAAAATCATGTTTATGGTTTGGTATTGTTTTCTTATTAGTTCAAGGAGTCTCAGAGCTTCTTAAAAGCTATTATGCAATGACTAGAGGAAAGTGGCCAGGTGACGAATGATTGCTGAATTTATTGATCCAGCCATATTAGGTTTTATTTTAATTGGAGTAATGCTTTTTTCTATATTTGTTGGTTTTCCAATTTCTTTCACTTTAATATTTTTAGGTTTTGTTTTTGGTTATTTAGGTTTTGGAAAACTTGTTTTTTATTTGATGACCTTGCAGTTCTCTATGGTTATGACCGAACAAACATTGGCCGCCGTACCGCTCTTTGTTTTTATGGGTATTATGATGGAGCAAGCAGGATTAATGGAAAGACTATTTTCAGCTTTCCAGTTAATGTTGGCAAAAGTCAGAGGATCTCTTTATTACGCTGTTCTTTTTGTTTCAGTAATTTTTGCTGCAGCAACAGGTATAGTAGGTGCTTCAGTAACAATTTTAGGAATTATGGCAGCTAAATCAATGAATAGATCAGGATACAATGTTAGGTTGGCAGCAGGAACTATTACCGCAGGAGGTACTTTAGGAATATTAATTCCTCCTAGTATTATGCTTGTCGTTATGGGCCCAATAATGGAAATACCAGTAATAGATTTATTTGCAGCAGCTATTCTTCCTGGAATATTATTAGCTAGTTTATATGCTGCTTATACAACAATAAGATGCATGATGGATCCAACATTAGGTCCACCATTACCCGAAGATATGAGAGCCAAAAGCATGAAAGATGTTTGGATAGAATTTTTCCTTGGTCTAGTACCACCTGCCGCATTAGTTTTTTCTGCTCTTGGAAGTATTCTTTTGGGATTTGCTACACCAACAGAGGCCGCTGGTTGTGGTGCAATGGGAGCATTATTATTATCACTTGCCTATAAAAAATTAACTCTGTCAAAATTACAAGATGCTTTAGTTAAAACATTAGAAATTTCTGCATTAATTATGGTTCTAGTTGCTGCCTCTAATTTTTTTGGCGCAGTATTTGCTCGTCTAGGAACGCCAATGCTACTTACAGAATTTTTATTATCATTAGAAATGAATAGATATTTAATTTTAGCTATAGTTATGGGTGTAATTTTTCTTTTAGGTTGGCCTCTTGAATGGGTTCCAATTGTAATGATTATAGTTCCAATAATTTTACCATTAATTGAAGCTCTAGGTTTCAATTTGACATGGTTTGCAATATTAGTTGCCGTTAATTTACAAACCGCCTGGCTTTCGCCCCCCGTAGCCTTATCAGCATATTTCTTAAAAGGTGTTGTTCCAGAATGGGATTTAAAAGATATTTATCTAGGAATGATGCAATTTATGGTTCTCCAGGTAATTGGTTTAGTAATTATAATAATATTTCCAAAAATTGTACTATGGTTACCAACTGTCTTGTATGGACAGTAATTCATATTTGTTTAATATAAGAGAGTGATTCAACAAAAAGAAACATCCAATCTAATGAACTGGGAGATAGTATCTGTTAATCCCAATAATAAAATTTGGAGCTGGAAAGATCTTTTTTGTTTCTGGGGGTCAAGCATACAAAGTATAATTGGTTTTTCATTAATTGCATCTTTGTATTTAGTTTATCAATTGAATTTTTTTGTAGTTTTGTCTGGTTGTATTGTTGGTTCATTACTTGTATATTTTTTTTCTAATCTAATTGGGAAACCTTCTCAAAAGCATGGAATACCATTTCCGGTTTTTCTGAGACTTTCCATGGGAGTATATGGTGCAAGATATGTAGCTATTTTGAGAGGACTAGTTGGAACTTTTATGTTTGGTGTTCAAACATATTTTATTTCAAAATCGATAGGTTACTTAATACGAATTAGCTTGTTTTCAATAGACAGCACGATTTTAGATAAAGATATTTTTCTACTTTTTTTTATGGGATTAAATATTATTGATGGTTTCTCATTAATATTTGCACTTTGGATTCAGTATTTACTATTTAGCAATGGTCAAAGATTTATTAAATCAATAATTAATTTTTCAACTTTATTTGTATATTTAGGATTAACTATTTTTTTTATAATTCTAATTAGAGAAAATTATAATGAGATAATAGATGCATCTAGTGTGCTATTTAAAAATAATATTATTTATAATAAGGAAAATCTAATAGCTTTACTCTCAGTAGCTGGAACTTTTTTTGCATATTTTTCAATTGTAATCGTAAATTTTGGTGATTTTTCAAGATATGCAAAAAATGAGAGTGAAGTAAACAAGGGTAATTTAAGTTTACTTTTAAATTTATTAATTTTTTCATTTTTGGCAATTTCTTTAGTAATTGGATCAAGCGTATTTTTTGAAAAAAATTTAATACCTATAGATAGAATATTAACAAACCCAACAGATATTATTGGAAAGTTTGACAATACTGTTTTAACATTTGTAGCATTGTTATTTATATTAGTTGCTTCAGCATCTACTAATTTAATTGCAAATTATATTCCTTCACAAAATTCAATTATTAATTTTTTCCCTAATAAATCTGGTTTAAGAAGTTCAGGTATAATAATTATTTTTTTAGGTCTTATATTTGCGGTATTTTGGGATCCAATTCTTAGTAAAATAGGAATTTTATCATTCGTAGATACTCTAGGTTCATTTTTTGGACCAATAGCTGGAATTATGATTGTTGATTACTATGTTATTAAAAATAGAAAAGTTATTAATAAAGACATATTTTCTTCCAGTAAAAATGGAGCATATTATTATTCTAGTGGATGGCAGATTAAAGCAATATATTCTTTATTAATTGGATTTATTTTTGCTTCCGCAACTATATGGAATATTGAACTGAGATTTTTACAAACTTTTTCCTGGATTATAGGTGCAATATTTTCATCAATAACTTATTATCTATTAGCAAGTAAGTAATATTTATGCACCAATTTGATCTTAAAAATAAAACGGCAATCATAACAGGAGGAGCTCAAGGCTTTGGTCTGGAGATAGCAAAAAAATTTTTACAATCTGGATCAAAAGTTTTTATATGGGATATTGACGAAAAAGAGTTATCGAAAGCTTTGAAGCAGATTAATAATCCAAACTTAAATTATAATGTAGTTGATATATCAAACTACGTGCAAATTCAAAAAACTATAGCTGATATAATATCAAATAATAAAATTGATATTTTAATAAATAATGCTGGCATTACTGGACCTACTGCCGAACTTTGGAATTACAATATTAAGGATTGGAATTCCATTATAGATATTAATCTTCATGGAACTTTTTATTGCTGTAAATTAATAGTTCCTCATATGATAAAAAATAATTATGGAAGAATTGTAAATATAGCTTCTGTTGCTGGTAAGGATGGAAATGCTAATGCAAGCGCTTATAGCTCAGCTAAAGCTGGCGTTATAGGTCTAACAAAATCTTTAGGTAAAGAATTAGCAAAATACGATATAGCAGTAAACGCTATTACACCAGCTGGTGCAAAGACAAAAATTTTAGATCAAATGTCAAAAGAACATGTTCAATGGATGCTTTCAAAAGTACCAAGGGGACGTTTTTTAGAGTTAAATGAACTTACTTCTATGGTATGTTGGTTGTCATCAGAAGAAAATTCTTTTTCAACTGCAGCAGTTTTTGATATTAGCGGTGGAAGATCTACCTATTAAACTTTTGTAAATTTATGATGAAAATCTTTATTTATATTATATTTTTTTTTATATCTTTTCTAAATATATCTTTAGCTGAAATTATTAATGTTTTTGAATTTACTGAAAAAGAATTATCTGAATTAAAAGTTAGAAAAGTGAGAGGAGCTGATGCAAAGACAATCTATTCTTTAGGAGAAAATGAAAATGGCAAATTTCTAAGAGCAGAAGCAAATAATTCAGCCTCGGGCCTAGGTAAAGAAATTGAAATTAATTTAGACAAAACACCTTTTTTAAATATTACTTGGAAAATTGAAAAAGATTTAAAAGGAATAGTAGAGAATTCTAAGAAAGGCCATGACTATGCTGCAAGAGTATTTGTAGTAAAGAAAACTGGCGCAACA
The DNA here is from genome assembly GCA_902587435.1 of uncultured Pelagibacteraceae bacterium. Classification (GTDB taxonomy): domain Bacteria; phylum Pseudomonadota; class Alphaproteobacteria; order Pelagibacterales; family Pelagibacteraceae; genus Pelagibacter. Next base: position 28,198 of record CACILF010000005.1, on the reverse strand, counting down.
CCACTTTCAAATAGAGCAATGAATTATGTTTTTTCCAGTAACAAAGATATTGACAGTTATCATCCAAGCCCATTCACAAAAAAATCAATAGACTATGCTTTATCAACTACAAAAGAAAATTTTAACGAATGGGTAACAGTTAAAGTAAATGTAAAAGAACATTTTAAAAAATTTCATGATTTAGATTTAGATAAAATTAACGGTGTTGTTATAATGTCAGATACCGATAATTCTAAACTTAGTTCTTTGGCTTATTATCAAAATATTTATTTTTCCTCAGAATAGTTAATTTTTAAGATATTTATTTAAAAACATACTTGCAATCGAGAGTATAATTGCAACTAATACATCTTCAAGGGGAGTGGCTTTTGGAACTCCATAATTCCATACAATTACACCTGCTAACCAAATTATATAAATTTTCATTTTACTTTATATTTAAGTAATATTTTTTTTGAGTTTTTAAATAGTTTTACCATTTTATTTACGTCAATTCTTTTAGTATTTACGTTTCTTGGACTTGGATGGTAACAACCAATTAGTATTTTATTATCAGGCAACTTATATTTCGCACCATGCTTAAATACAAAATTCTTATTATTAAAGAGATAATTTTCTTTATAAAATTTAATACAAGCATCAAAAGCTATTTTTCCTAGAGCAATAATAATTTTAACATTTTTCAGTAAATCTATTTCTTCTTTAAAATAATTAAAGCAGGTTTTAAGTTCTTCAAAAGTAGGTTTATCACCTGGTGGAACACATTTTAAAGCAGTTGTGATATATAAATTATAAAGCTTTAAACCATCATTTTTATTTTCAGAAGTTGATTGATTAGACATTTTTGCTTTATGTAAACATTTATATAAAAATTCAGCAGATCTATCGCCAGTAAAAACTCTACCAGTTCTATTTCCCCCATGAGCTGCTGGTGCAAGCCCAACTAATAAAATTTTACCATTCAAATCTCCAAATCCTGTTATAGGTTTTCCCCAGTAATTTTCATTTAAATATTGTCTCCTTTTTTCTTTTGCAATTTTTTCTCTAAAATTTTTTAGTCTTTTACATTTTTTACATGTAATAATTTTTTTGTTTAGATTTATAAATTGACTGTTTAAAGTCATTTTTTATTTTAGATTTTTTTTTTTGAATAAAGATATTCCACTCTTAATTTTATGATTATAAGATTCTTTAAAACTTTCTAATTGCCAACCTTTTAATCTATTTTCTATTTCTTGAAGATTATTTTTTTTCCATTCGTCAGTGGTTTTTTCATCTTTCCACATTATTTTGTCTTCATTACTTCTTCCACAACCATAACAATAACCAGTAACTGGGTCTGTTTTGCAAATACTTATACAAGGTGAAATAATCATTTTTTATATATTTATTATGTTTTACACTATTATTCTAATTGGACAAATGAGATCTATAATATATAAAACCTTTTAAATTGGGCGAGTGGCGGAATTGGTAGACGCGTTGGTCTTAGGAACCAATAGTGCAAGCTGTGAAGGTTCGAGTCCTTTCTCGCCTACCATAATATTTTATGAAAGTTACAGTAGAAAATAAAAAAGGTTTAAATAAAGATTTAAAAGTTTTTATAGATAAAAAAACTATTTCTTCATATATGGATGAAAAATATGAAGAAGTTAAAAACAATGTTACATTAAAAGGTTTTCGTCCAGGTAAAGTTCCAAAAGAAATTTTAAAAAGACAATTTGGTCAAGCCATATTTGGTGAAGTTTTAGATAAAGTTTTAAAAGATACAAGCACTAAAGCTCTTCAAGAAAATAAAATTAAACCTGCTGGGCAACCTAAAATTGATTTAAAAACTTATGGAGAAGATAAAGATTTAGAATACATTATTTCAGTCACTGAATTACCTAAAATTGATATTAAAAGTTTACAAAATATTAAATTTGATGAATTTAAAGTTAAAATAGATGCTAAAGAGACAGATAAAAGAATACAAGAAATTGCAAAATCTCAAAAAAACTTTGAAGAGAAAGATCCAGCAAAAGTAGCCAATGAGGGAGACCTTGTTGTTTTTGATTATAAAGCAACTGTTGATGGAAAGGAATTTAAAGGTAATGAAGGCAAGAACACTCAATTAGAAATAGGAAAAGATTTATTTATAAAAGGCTTTGATAAGCAGTTATTAAAAGTAAAAAAAGATGATGAAGTAAAAGTAGAAGTCAGTTTACCAGATAATTTTCCAGAAAAAGAACTTATAGGAAAGATAGCTATTTTTTTATGTAAAATTTTAGCTGTAAAAAAACCAAAGGAAACAAAAATTGATGATGATTTTGCAAAAAATCTTGGTGCAAAAGATTTAAACAATTTAAAAGATTTAATTACAAAGCAGATTAATGATGAATACAAAAATTCATTAGATTCTTTAAGTAATAGACAATTACTAGATCAAATAGATAAAATTAAATTAGACGAAATCCCAGAAAATTTAAAAGAACAAGAAATGAAAATACTTTCTCAAGGAATGAAAGATGATGATTTAAATAAAAATAAAAAAGAATTAGAAAAGAAAGCTATCAAAAGAATTAAAACAGGATTGATATTAAATGAATTTGGCGAGCAAAATAAAATAAATGTAAGTGAGCAAGAAATGCAAGCTGAAATCCAGAAGCAACTTAGAATGATGCCTGGCCAGGAAAAGATGTTACAAGAATATTATCAAAGTAATCCATCAGTTTTAGGAAACCTTAGAGGGCAGCTTTATGAAGAAAAAATTTTAAAACAAATTAAATTAAATGCTAAACCAAATTTAAAAGAAATCACAAAAGAGGAGGCTGAAAAAATTTTAAAAGATGAAAATGAAAAACACATGAAAGAACAACATTCTCATGACCATAACCATGATCATGATGAAGATAGCTCATCACAAAAAGTATCAAGCCCTAAAAAATCAAAAACCACTGCTAAGAAAACGCCAAAATCAAAAAAAGTTAGCAAAAAGTAATCACAAGTTGTATAAGTATAACGAATCAACTTATGAATAAAATACCTGAACATCTTAATACTCTTATCCCTATGGTTGTTGAACAATCAAGCAGGGGAGAAAGAGCATACGATATCTATTCAAGATTATTAAAAGAAAGAATAATTTTTGTAGTTGGACCAATTAACGATAATGTTGCATCCTTGGTAACTGCACAACTTTTATTTTTAGAATCTGAAGACCCTAAAAAAGAAATTTCTCTTTATATTAATAGTCCAGGAGGTTTGGTAACTGCAGGACTGGGTATTTATGATACAATGCAATATGTTAAACCCGATGTATCAACTTTATGTATTGGACAGGCAGCCAGCATGGGATCTTTTTTATTAGCAGCTGGAACTAAAGGTAAAAGATTTTCACTTCCCAATTCTAGAATAATGGTTCATCAACCTTCTGCAGGTTTTCAAGGACAAGCGACAGATATTGAAATTCATGCTAACGAAGTTTTATCTTTAAAAAAAAGATTAAATGAAATTTATTCAAAACACACAAACAAATCTGTTGAAGAAATAAAATCTGCTCTTGAAAGAGATAATTTTATGACTCCAGATAATGCAAAAGACTTTGGGCTTATAGATAAAGTAGTGGTTAATAGATAATAATTTACTACATATAGATTTTCCACAACCTATACTTGATTAGAATGAGTCAAATGTAATAAAGTGTTTAGATTGATTCGAAATAAATATTATGAGTACAAATAACAAAAATATTCTTTACTGTTCATTCTGTGGCAAAAGTCAACACGAGGTTAGAAAATTAATTGCCGGGCCTACAGTTTTTATTTGTGATGAGTGTGTAGAACTGTGCATGGATATTATCAAAGAAGAAAACAAAGATACTTTTGTAAAACATCAAGATGGATTACCTTCGCCAAAAGAAATTTGTAAAGTTCTTGATGATTATGTAATTGGTCAAAATTATGCCAAAAAAGTTTTATCAGTTGCAGTTCACAATCACTATAAAAGACTTAATTATGAAAACAAAGCAAGTAAATCAGTAGAACTTGCAAAATCAAATATTTTATTGTTAGGACCCACAGGATGTGGAAAGACCTTATTGGCACAAACTTTAGCTAGAATTTTAGATGTCCCATTTACAATGGCAGATGCCACAACCTTAACCGAGGCAGGTTATGTAGGTGAAGATGTTGAAAATATTATTTTAAAACTTTTACAAGCAGCTGATTATAATGTTGAGAAAGCGCAAAGGGGCATTGTTTATATTGATGAAGTAGATAAAATAAGTAGAAAATCTGAAAATCCATCAATTACTAGAGACGTTTCTGGTGAAGGAGTGCAACAAGCTTTATTAAAAATAATGGAAGGTACAATTGCAAGTGTACCACCACAAGGTGGAAGAAAACATCCACAACAAGAATTTCTACAAGTCGATACAACTAATATACTATTCATTTGTGGAGGAGCTTTTGCAGGTCTAGATAAAATTATTTCTCAAAGAGATAAAGGATCATCAATTGGATTTGGAGCAGAAGTTAAAAGTGTTGCTGATAAAAAAATAGGTGAATGGATGAAAGGTCTCGAACCAGAGGATTTATTAAAATACGGTTTAATTCCAGAATTTATTGGTAGACTTCCAATTAACGCAACATTAGAAGATTTAGACGAAAAATCCTTAATTAAAATATTAGTTGAGCCAAAAAATTCATTAATCAAACAATATAAAGAATTGTTTAAATTAGAAGGTGTTAAGTTAACATTTAAAGATGTTGCGATTAAAGAAATTGCTCAAAAAGCTATTAGCAAAAAAACTGGAGCTAGAGGGTTAAGATCGATTTTAGAGAGCATACTTTTAAAAACCATGTTTGATTTACCTGGACAAGAAAATATTGAAGAAATTGTTGTTGATGCAGGTGCGGCCAAAGGTCAAAGTGATCCATTAGTTATTCACTCTAAAGAAGCTAAAACTAAGACAGAAAAAACATCAGCAGCATAAATAAGGTTAATAAGCTATAATTATCTATTGCAAAATCTAATTTAATATCCATATTTACACAATGGAAGTTAAACATACATCTCCACTCTTACCACTTAGGGACATTGTCGTTTTCCCAAGTATGGTTATACCTTTATTTGTTGGAAGAGATAAATCAATTACTGCATTAAATGAAGTGATGAAAAATAATAAAAAAATTATTTTAGTAACTCAAAAAAATTCAGAAGTCGACGACCCAAAAAAAACTGACGTATTTATGTATGGGTGTGAAAGTTCAATTTTACAACTTTTAAAACTTCCTGATGGAACAGTAAAAGTTTTAGCAGAAGGTATAAAAAGAGTTAAAATAGTAGATTTCAAAGATGATGAAAAATTTATTACATGTTCATATGAATATAATAATGACCTCCTTTCAAATGAAGAAGATCTAATGCCATTAGCAATTACAGCGGTAAGAAGATTAGAAAAACTTACATCAATTAATAAAAAAATATCATCAGAAACAATTTTAAATATTAAAGAATTAAAAGATCCATCTAAGATCGCAGATAATATAGCGTCTCATTTAAATACTACAATTTCAGAAAAACAACAATTATTTGAAACAATAGATGTTAAAAAAAGATTAAATGGAGTTATTAAAATAATGGAGAATGAAACTAGCATAATCGGAGTTGAAAAAAAGATTAGAGGTAGAGTTAAAACACAGATGGAAAAAACCCAAAGAGAATATTATTTAAATGAACAATTAAAAGCCATCCAAAAAGAATTAGGTGAAATTGAAGATGGAAAAGATGAAACGTCAAATTTAAATAAAGCTATTCAAAAAGCTAAAATGCCTAAAGAGGTACAAAAAAAATGTATGTCAGAACTCAAAAAGTTAAAAAATATGAGTCCAATGTCTGCCGAAGCCACTGTAGTTAGAAATTATCTTGATTGGATGATTGATCTTCCTTGGTACAAAAAAGACAAAGTTGATATAGATTTAAACAACGCTTTGAAAACTTTAGATGAAGATCATTATGGTTTAGAAAAAGTTAAAGAAAGAATTATAGAATTTTTAGCTGTTCAAAAACGTATGGATAAAATTAAAGGTCCAATTTTATGTTTGATAGGACCCCCAGGAGTTGGAAAAACTTCCCTTGGCAAGTCAATTGCAAAAGCGACAAATAGACAATTTGTAAGAATGTCATTAGGAGGCGTGAGAGATGAAGCAGAAATAAGAGGACATAGAAGAACTTATATTGGTTCATTGCCAGGTAAAATTATCCAAATGATGAAAAAAGCTGGAACAAAAAATCCACTTATTCTTCTTGATGAGGTAGATAAAGTCGGAAATGATTATAGAGGTGATCCATCATCAGCATTACTTGAGGCTTTGGACCCTGAACAGAATACAACTTTTAACGATCATTATCTTGAGGTTGATTACGATCTTTCAGATGTAATGTTTGTAACTACAGCAAACACTTTAAATATATTACCTCCATTATTAGACAGAATGGAAGTAATAAGAATACCTGGTTACACCGAAGATGAAAAAATAAATATTGCTAACAAATATTTATTACCAAAACAGATAAAAGAAAACGGTGTTAAAAAAGAAGAACTAGAACTAATTGATGGAACAATTAAAGAAATAATAAGAAGCTATACAAGAGAATCTGGCGTAAGAAACCTAGAAAGAGAAATATCAAAAGTTGCAAGAAAAGTAGTTAAAAAAGTTGTAAGTGGTGAAGAAAAAAAAGTAATAGTAAATGATGCAAATGTTCATGACTTTTTAGGTGTCAAAAAATTTAAATATGGAGAAGTAGAATCAGAAGATAAAATTGGTGTAGTTACTGGTTTGGCCTGGACAGAATTTGGAGGAGAAATTTTAAAAATAGAGACTGTGCATATGCCTGGAAAAGGAAGAATGCAAATTACCGGAAAATTAGGTGATGTGATGCAAGAATCTGTCAAAGCAGCGAAATCTTTTGTAAGATCTAAAAGTTTAGAATACGGAATTATACCACCGATTTTTGAAAAAAAAGATTTTCATATACATGTACCAGAAGGTGCTACACCAAAAGATGGTCCTTCAGCAGGTATTGCAATGGTCACATCTATTGTTTCTTCAATAACAAATAATCCTGTTCATAAACATATTGCAATGACAGGAGAAGTTACTATTACTGGCCAAGTACTTCCTATTGGAGGTTTAAAAGAAAAATTACTTGCAGCTCATAGAGCTGGAATTAAGCAAGTTGTAATTCCAAAAGAAAACGAAAAAGATTTAGTGGATATTCCAAAAAAAGTTCGTGAAGATATTAAAATTACTCCAATTGAAAATGTTGATGAAGTATTAAAAATAGCTCTTAAAAAAGAATTAAAAAGGGTTGAATGGACTGAAGTTGAAAATATTTCCAAAACTGACAAAGATCAAAAATCACAAGCTAGCATTCAGTAATTAACAATTTACATTATCTCTACCTTGTTGTATTAGTAGCCTGTTTTTGGGCGGTTAGCTCAGTTGGTAGAGCATCTCGTTTACACCGAGGGGGTCAAAGGTTCGAGTCCTTTACTGCCCACCAAAAACACGGGGGTGTAGCTCAGTTGGTTAGAGCGATCGCCTGTCACGCGATAGGTCGAGGGTTCGAGTCCCTTCACTCCCGCCATTAACTTGATATTTATTATTATTAGTTACAAATAATCAATAAAATGTGACTTTAACTGCACTTTCATTTAGTTCAAAAGATTATATATAGAAATTGATGCTTGCGGATTTTTTAAAAGATTATTTTTCGATAATTATATTTTTAATAATTGCTTTAGGACTAAGCTTTTTATTTATTATAATTAATTTTGCTTTATCACCAAAAAACCCTGATCCTGAAAAACTTTCTTCTTATGAATGTGGTTTTGAACCATTCAACGACTCAAGAATGGAATTTGATGTTAGATTTTATCTAGTAGCAATTTTATTTATTATATTTGATTTAGAAATAGCATTTTTATTTCCTTGGGCAATTTCTTTAGGAAGCATTGGTTTTTTAGGTTTTATATCAATGATGATATTTCTATTTATTTTAACCGTAGGGTTTGTTTATGAATGGAAAAAAGGAGCATTAGATTGGGAATAAAATATGATAAATTCAGAAAAAGAAAATGAAATACCTGAAGAGTTTAAAAAACTTGCAAAAGATTTTAGTGATAATGGATTTATAACAACATCTTTTGATAATTTAGTTAACTGGGCAAGAGCTGGCTCTTTGCATTGGATGACTTTTGGACTTGCTTGTTGTGCAGTTGAAATGATGCACACATCAATGCCGAGATATGATTTAGAAAGATTTGGTGCTGCTCCAAGAGGATCTCCAAGACAATCTGATGTGATGATAGTAGCTGGTACTTTGACAAATAAAATGGCTCCTGCTTTGAGAAAAGTTTATGACCAGATGCCTGAACCACGATATGTAATTTCAATGGGAAGCTGTGCTAATGGTGGTGGGTATTATCATTATTCTTATTCAGTAGTTAGGGGTTGTGATCGAATTGTACCAGTTGATGTTTATGTTCCCGGTTGTCCTCCATCTGCAGAAGCGCTTCTTTACGGAATATTGCAATTGCAGAAAAAAATTAGAAACAAAGGTTCTTTAGAAAGATAAACTAATGAAAAATCTGAATGATTTAGAAAAAAAAATTAATTCTGAACTTGCAACTAAAGTTAAAAATACAAAAATTAATCATAATCATATTTATATAAGTATTGAAAATGAAAATCTATTAGAAGTAGTTCTATTTTTAAAAAATAATAATCAAACTAAGTTTAAACAATTAATTGATATTACTGCTGTAGATTATCCTGAAAATGAAAGGCGTTTTAAGCTTGTTTATTTATTTTTAAGTCATGAATTTAATTCTAGAATTATTTTAGATTTTTTTATTAATGAAAATGAAATTGTTACATCGTTAACCTCAGTTTTTCCTTCTTCTAACTGGATGGAGCGAGAAGTATTTGACATGTATGGTGTTAAATTTAAAGACCATCCAGATTTAAGAAGAATTTTAACTGATTATGGTTTTAAAGGCCATCCATTAAGAAAAGACTTTCCTTTGACAGGTCATAATGAAGTTAGGTATAGCGAAGACGATAAAAAAGTTATCTACGAACCTGTTAAATTGGAGCAGAATTATAGAAATTTTGATTATGAGAGTCCATGGGAAGGAACTGAATATATAAAAAATCAAACTAAAAAATAATGACCAAAGAAAAAAAAACGTTAAATTTAAATTTTGGACCTCAACACCCTGCAGCACACGGTGTATTGAGACTTATTTTAGAATTAGATGGTGAAGTGGTTGAGCATGCTGATCCTCATATTGGATTGTTGCACAGAGGTACTGAAAAGTTAATTGAAAACAAAACTTATCTTCAAGCATTACCTTATTTTGATAGACTTGATTATGTTGCTCCTATGAATCAAGAACATGCATTTGCTCTAGCGGTTGAAAAAATTTTAAATATTGAAGTTCCAATTAGAGCTCAATTTATAAGAGTGATGTTTTGTGAAATTGGAAGAATATTAAGTCATATTTTAAATATAACTACACAGGCACTTGATGTTGGTGCATTAACGCCTTCGCTATGGGGTTTTGAAGAAAGAGAAACTTTAATGACTTTTTATGAGAGAGTTTCTGGTTCAAGACTACATGCAAATTATTTTAGAACTGGTGGAGTTCATCAAGATCTACCTAGAGGATTAAGTGATGATATAGCACAATTTTGTCAAAACTTTCCAAAAGTTATTAACGATCTAGAAACTCTTTTAACTGATAATAGAATATTTAAACAAAGAAATGTTGATATAGGAATTGTTTCAAAACAAGATGCGTTGGACTATTCTTTTTCTGGTGTAATGTTGAGAGGATCAGGAGTTGCGTGGGATCTAAGAAAATCTCAGCCTTATGAATGTTACGATCAACTTGATTTTAAAATACCCATCGGCAAAAATGGAGACTGCTATGACAGATATTTATGTCGTATTGAGGAAATGAAAGAAAGCGTCGATATTATAAACCAATGCTTAGTAAAAATGCCAAGTGGCCCTATAAAGTCACTTGATGGAAAAATAAGCCCTCCACCGAAAAAGGAACTTAAAGAATCTATGGAAGCTTTAATTCATCATTTTAAATTATTCACAGAGGGTTACAGAGTTAAGAAAGATGAAACATATGTTGCAGTTGAGGCTCCTAAAGGTGAATTTGGAGTTTATTTGATTTCTGATGGATCGAGCAAACCTTATAAATGTAAAATAAGAGCACCAGGATTTTCACATCTTCAAGCAATGGATTATTTAATTAAAGGTCATATGTTAGCAGATGTTCCAGCTGTACTTGGGTCAATGGATGTTGTTTTTGGAGAAATAGATAGATGAGTTTAAAAAAAATATCTAAAGAGCAACCATCTGATTTCGAATTTAGCAAAAAAAATTTAGAAGAAGCAAGAAAAATAATAAAAAATTATCCAGAAGGAAAACAGCAAAGTGCAGTTATGCCTTTGCTTTACTTGGCTCAAAAGCAAAATGATAATTGGATACCTTTAGTTGCGATGAAGTATATTGCTAAATTTCTTAAGATGCCATACATCAAAGTTTATGAAGTAGCTACATTTTATTCAATGTTTAATTTATCACCAGTTGGAAAATATTTTCTTCAAATTTGTACAACTACTCCATGCATGATTAGAGGTGCTTACGACATAGTAAATGTATGTAAAGAAAAAATATCTGACAAAGAAAAACAACTTTCAAAAGATAAAATTTGTTCTTGGATGGAAGTTGAATGTCTTGGCGCATGCATAAATGCTCCTATGATGCAAATTAATGATGATTATTATGAAGACTTAGATAGAGATAAAACAGAAAAAATCATAAACCAAATTCTAAATGGAGAAAAATTAATACCTGGCTCTTATAGAGGAAGAAAAAACTCTGAGCCAGAAAATAACAGAAAAACCCTATTAAATATTAAAAATGCTTAAAGACGAAGATAGAATTTTTACAAATTTATATAATGACCTTGGACCAGATATTTTATCTGCTCAAAAGAGAGGTGATTGGGTAAACACTAATGAAATTATTAAGAAAGGTAAAGAATGGATAATTAATGAAATAAAATCTTCTGAACTTAGGGGTAGAGGAGGAGCGGGTTTCCCGACAGGACTTAAATGGTCATTCGCTCCAAAGGAAGTTGGCTCAAGGCCTCATTATCTTGTTATTAATGCTGATGAATCTGAGCCTGGAACTTGTAAAGATAGAGACATTTTAAGATTTGAACCTCATAAATTAATAGAAGGTTGTTTACTAGCTGCATATGCGGTTAATGCTAATAAATGCTATATTTACATTAGAGGAGAATATTTTAACGAAGGTAATAAACTTCAAAAAGCTATAAATGAAGCTTATGAAAAAAAATTAATTGGCATTAATGCTTGTAATAGTGGATGGGATTTTGACATTTATATCCATTATGGAGCAGGCGCATATATCTGCGGAGAGGAAACTGCTTTATTAGAGAGTCTTGAAGGCAAAAAAGGTCAACCAAGATTAAAGCCACCCTTCCCAGCTTTAATAGGTCTTTATGGATGTCCAACAATTATAAATAATGTTGAAACAATAGCGGTAGTCCCAACAATATTGAGAAAAGGTGCGAAATGGTTTGCAAGCATTGGTAAACAAAAAAATACAGGAACAAAAATTTACTGTATTTCTGGCAATGTAAATAATCCATGTAATGTTGAAGAGGAAATGGGAATACCACTTAAAGAATTAATCGAAAAGCATGCTGGAGGTGTAATTGGCGGATGGGAAAATCTTCAAGCAGTAATACCAGGAGGTTCTTCTATGCCACTACTTCCTAAAAAAATTTGTGAGACAATTAAAATGGACTTTGACTCATTAGTTGAACACAAAAGTGGTTTAGGTACAGCTGGAATTGTAGTTATAAATAAAGATCAAGATATAATTAAATGTATGGCTAGAATAGCAAGATTCTATAAGCATGAGAGCTGTGGACAATGCACGCCTTGTAGAGAAGGAGCGGGATGGATGTGGAGAATGCTTGAGAGGATGGCAAAAGGTGAAGCATCAAGAGATGAAGTTGATATGTTGATGGATGTTACAAAACAAATAGAAGGTCATACAATTTGTGCATTCGGAGAAGGATCAGCGTGGCCAGTGCAAGGTTTGCTTAGACATTTTAAAAAAGAGGTAGCAAAAAGAAATAATTTTAATCCATTAGTTAATACAAATAAGAATATTCCCTATCTAGTGGATCAACACCTATTGGAAAAATAATGGTTAAATTAAAAGTAAATGATATAGATCTTGAAGTTGAAGAAGGATTGACCGTACTTCAAGCATGTGAAAAAGCTGGCGCAGAAATTCCTAGATTCTGCTATCACGAAAAACTTTCCATAGCTGGTAATTGTAGGATGTGTTTAGTGGAAATTGAGAAATCTCCTAAACCTGTAGCCTCATGTGCAATGCCAATATCAGAGGGGATGAATATTAAAACAAATACAGAAAAGGTTGAGAAAGCAAGAAAAGGTGTTATGGAATTTTTATTGGCAAACCATCCTTTAGATTGTCCTGTTTGTGATCAAGGCGGAGAATGTGATTTACAAGATCAATCAATGTTCTATGGAATAGATAAATCTAGATATAAAGAAAACAAAAGAGAAGTTAAAGACAAATATATGGGCCCTTTAATTAAAACTCAAATGACTAGATGTATTCATTGCACAAGATGTATTAGATTTGCAACTGAAGTTGCTGGAGTCCCTGAACTTGGTGCAATCGGTAGAGGTGAGGATATGCAAATTACAACATATTTAGAAAAATCCATGGTGTCAGAACTTTCAGCAAATGTTATTGATTTATGTCCCGTAGGAGCACTGACATCAAAACCCTACGTGTTTGAAGCAAGACCATGGGAACTTAAAAAAACCGAAACTATTGATGTAATGGATGCTGTCGGATCCAGTATAAGAGTTGATACTTACGGATGGGAAGTCAAAAGAGTATTACCAAGAATAAATGAAGATATTAATGAAGAATGGATATCGGATAAAACCAGATATGCTTGTGATGGCATTAAAAATCAAAGACTAGATACACCTTATGTTAAAAACAAAAAAGGATTTGAAAAAATTTCATGGGAAGAAGCTAACAAAATAATTGTCAAAAAAATTAACGAAACATCTTCAGATAAAATTGCTGGATTCACTGGAGATCTCACAAACATGGAAACTTTATATGTAGCAAAAGAATTTTTCAACAAAACTATAAAGTCAAAATATTTAGATTCAAGAATTAATAATACGTATGTAAACACATCCAATAAGGAAAATTATATTTTCAATTCATCAATTAATGGCATTGAAAATTCTGATTTAATTATTCTTATAGGAACAAACCCAAGATATGAAGCAACAATTTTAAATTTAAGAATAAGAAAAAGTTATCTAAAAAATAATTTAGAAGTTTATTCAATTGGTGATGTTGGTGATTTAACTTATCCATATGAAATTTTTACAAATGATACAAAAGTTATTAAAGATATAGTAGAGGGAAAGCATAGTTTATCTTCTAAAATTGAAAACTCAAAAAAGCCTCTAATAATTATTGGACATTCAGTGTTGAATTTAAAATCAGGAAAATTTATATTTGAGGAAATTAAAAAATATTTATCCTCAATAAATAAAATTACAGATGAGTGGAACTCATTAAATGTTTTGTCAAAAGATGCTTCTACCGTAGGTTCAAACGATTTAAACATTATAAGTTCCGCAGATGCAGAGAATATAACTTTAACAAAAACCTTGAATAATGAATTTGAAGTTTTATTTTTAATCGGTCAAGATAATCTAAATTTTAAAAAGAAAAATGAATTTATAATATATATAGGAAGTCACGGCGATGCTGGAGCTGAATTGGCAGATATTATATTACCTGGATCAACTTATACAGAGCAAGATGGTTACTTTACCAATCTAGAAGGAAAAATTCAAAAAGCTTATAAAGCATCCTATCCACCTGGTGATGCTAAAGAAGATTGGGAAATTATTAATAATTTATCAGAATTACTAAAAAGAAAAAAAATATTTAATAATAAAGATGAATTGGTTGACAGTATGTTTAATTATCTAAATTTAAAAAAAGAAAATAATAAAAATGAACTAATTGATACAAGTTTTATTGATGAAAAAATCACTGTAGATAATCCTGACTATTATTTTTCTAATGTTATTGCAAGAGCTTCAAAAACTATGTCTGATTGTCACAATGAAAAAGTAAAACTTAAAAATACTGGAACAGATGTATAATGATTGAAAATTTAAATATTTTAATAAACGAAATTTATAAAATTTTTCTTTTGCTGATTCCAATCTTAACAGCAGTAGCTATGATTGTTTGGCTTGATAGAAGAGTATGGGCTTTTGTTCAAAAACGAAGAGGTCCAAATGTAGTTGGTCCTTTTGGCTTGTTTCAATCATTAGCCGATGCTTTAAAATATATTTTTAAAGAAATAATTATTCCTGCGAGTGCTAATAAAATTATATTTATACTTGCGCCGATAGTAACAATGACATTAGCTTTAGTTGCTTGGGCTGTTATACCTTTTAGTGAAGAAATTGTTATAGCAGATATTAATGTTGGTATACTGTATCTTTTTGCTGTCTCATCCCTTGGAGTTTATGGAATTATAATGGGTGGTTGGGCGTCAAATTCAAAATATCCTTTTTTGGGTGCAATCAGATCTGCTGCACAAATGGTATCATATGAAGTTTCTATAGGAGTTATAATAATAAATGTTTTATTATGTGTTGGCTCACTAAACTTAACAGATATTGTCTTAGCTCAAGAAAATTTATGGTACATAGTTCCTCTATTTCCAATGTTTGTTATTTTCTTTATCTCTGCTCTTGCAGAAACCAATAGACCTCCATTTGATTTGCCTGAGGCAGAAGCCGAATTGGTAGCAGGTTATCAAACTGAATATTCAGGAATGATGTACGCAATGTTTTGGCTAGGAGAATATGCAAATATTTTACTAATGTGTAGTATGGGATCTATTTTGTTTTTAGGTGGATGGTTATCACCAATAGATATATATCCTTTCACTCTTGTTCCGGCACCACTTTGGCTGATACTTAAAATATTATTATTATTTATTTTATTTTCTTTAGTTAAAGCAATTGTCCCAAGATATAGATATGATCAATTAATGAAATTAGGTTGGAAAATTTTTCTTCCTCTATCATTAACTTGGGTAGTTTTAACAGCAAGTTATTTATTTTATTTTAATCTATTACCGGTAAATTAATTATGAAAATATCAAGATTTATTAAAACAATTTTATTATTAGATTTTATAAGTGGTTTAATTATTGCTATTAAAGAATCTTTTAAATCTAAAAAAACTTTAAATTATCCATTTGAAAAAGGCAAAATTAGTCCAAGATTCCGCGGAGAGCATGCACTAAGAAGATATCCTAATGGTGAAGAAAGATGTATAGCATGTAAATTGTGTGAAGCTGTCTGCCCAGCTCAAGCTATTACAATTGAATCAACTGAAAGAGAAGATGGTAGTAGAAAAACTACAAGGTATGACATTGATATGCTTAAATGTATATATTGTGGCTTGTGTGAAGAATCTTGTCCAGTTGATGCGATTGTACAAGGGCCTAATTTTGAATTTTCAACAGAGACACGAGAGGAACTTTATTACAATAAGGAAAAATTATTAGATAATGGTGACAGATGGGAAAGCATATTAGCAGCAAATATTAAAGCAGATAATCCTTACAGATAAATATGATAATTCATTCTATTTTTTTTTATATTTTTTCAATTATTGCTGTTTTTTCCGCAATAATGGTTACCGTTTCTAGAAATACCGTACATTCAGTTTTTTTTCTAATATTAGATTTCATAACTATTTCTTGTCTATTTATAATGATAGGTGCTGAATTCATAGGAATGATTATGCTAATTGTTTATGTTGGCGCAGTAGCAGTTCTATTTTTATTTGTAGTAATGATGCTTAATGTTTCAAAGCAAAAAAACGAATGGCTAGGTGATGAAAAAAATTCAAATCATATTCCAATTGGTCTATTAATAAGTGGAGTTATATTTTTTGAATTAATTATTGTTGTTGGTGGATGGAAATATAAGCCTGAATTATTAAAAACATTTTCTTCGATTGGCATAGACTTGAGTACCACGAATACACATGAAATAGGCAAAGTTTTATACACAGATTATATTCACCTTTTCCAGCTAAGTGGAATGGTTCTATTAGTAGCTATGATTGGAGCTATAGTTTTAACATTTAGACAAAGAGATGGTATTAAGCGACAAAGCTATTTTAAACAAATTTCAAGAGAACGAAATGAAGGTGTCGAACTAGCAGATCCAAAAAGTAATGAAGGAGTAAAAATAGATGTTTGAAATATCTCTAGGTCATTATCTTATTCTTGCAGCTACAATTTTTACTATAGGAGTTGTTGGAATATTTTTAAATAGAAAAAATATTATAGTAATCTTAATGAGCATTGAATTAATACTTCTTGCTGTCAATATTAATTTAGTTTCTTTTTCAATTTATATAAACGATTTAGCCGGTCAGATATTTACTTTATTTATTCTAACAGTTGCAGCAGCTGAAGCAGCGATAGGCTTAGCAATAATCGTAATTTATTATAGAAATTCTGGAACTATTAGAGTCCAAGAAATTGATAAATTAAAAGGTTAAAATGGAATTTGAATATTTAATTATTTTTTTACCTTTAATTGGAGCTATCATTTCAGGATTTTTTGGAAATTTTTTAGGTTCAAGAAATTCAGAAATTTTAACTAGCTTGTTTGTTTCAATTTCATCAATTTTTTCTTTTTTAATTTTTTATAAAGTTTTTAATAATAGTTACACAAACAATTTAGATATATTTACTTGGATAAACTCAGGAACATTTAATGTTAATTGGTCTATAAAAATAGATGCTCTTTCATCAGTAATGTTAGTTGTTGTAACATTGGTTTCTTCAATTGTTCACATATATTCAATTGGATATATGTCACATGACCCACATAAACAACGATTCATGTCTTACTTATCATTATTTACATTTTCAATGTTAATGCTTGTAACTTCTGATAATTTTTTACAGCTATTTTTTGGATGGGAAGGCGTTGGTCTATGTTCATATTTTTTAATAGGTTTTTGGTTTAAAAAGGAAAGTGCTAATACTGCTGCTATAAAGGCATTTGTTGTTAATCGTGTAGGAGATTTTGGATTTGCTTTAGGAATATTTTTAATATTTTATTTATTTGGAACAGTTAATTACACTGAAGTATTTGAATTAATACCTCAATCTTTAGATAAAAATTTGTCCTTTCTAGGGATAAACTTTAATGCAATTAATTTAATTTGTATTCTCTTATTTATAGGTGCTATGGGCAAATCTGCACAAATATTTTTGCATACCTGGTTACCCGATGCAATGGAGGGACCTACACCTGTATCTGCATTAATCCATGCTGCTACTATGGTTACTGCTGGTGTATTTTTAGTTGTTAGATGTTCACCAATTTATGAATATTCTCCATTAGCATTAAATATTATTACTATTGTTGGTATGTCCACAGCTTTTTTTGCTGCAACAGTAGCTTTAGTTCAAGATGACATTAAAAAAATAATAGCTTATTCAACATGCAGTCAATTAGGTTATATGTTTTTTGCCGCCGGTGTTGGCGCTTATAATGTAGCTATGTTTCATTTATTTACTCACGCCTTTTTTAAAGCTTTGTTATTTTTAGGATCTGGCTCAGTAATTCATTCATTTAAGGATGAACAAGATATCAATTTAATGGGAGGCGTTTGGAAAAAACTTCCTTACACGTGGATATTAATGATAATTGGAACTCTTGCACTAACGGGTTTTCCATTTCTATCTGGTTTTTATTCTAAAGATGCAATTATAGAATTTGCTTATCTAAGAGGAAATACAGTTGGCTATTATGCTGCTGGTATAGGTGTATTTACAGCATTATTAACTTCAATCTATTCTTGGAGACTTATGTTCAAAACTTTTCACGGTAACTATAATAATAAAAAATTAAATATATCAAGCATGCACGAGTCACCAATGGTCATGATTATTCCATTAATAATTCTTGCAATTGGTGCAATATTTTCTGGATTTCTATTTAAAGATTTATTTATTGGAATTGAATCGTCAAGTAATTTTTGGAAAAATTCAATTTTCTTTTTAGAACCATTAAGCAAAGATCACCCGCCATCATGGTTTATATTTTTAACTCCAATATTAGTAGTTTTATCAATACCTGTAGCTTATTATTTCTTTATTAAAAATATTAAAATTACACAGGATATAGTTAATGGAAACCTACCGTTATATAATTTTCTAAAAAATAAATGGCATTTTGATGAATTGTATGACTATTTATTTGTAAATACTTCCAAGAAGATAGGTTTATACTTTTGGAAAAAAATAGATTTAAGATTTATAGATAGATTTGGACCTGATGGAATTTCAAGTTTAATAAAAAACATTTCTACATTGGCAGTTAAATTTCAAAATGGATTAATATATCATTATGCATTTGTAATGTTATTAGGATTTTCTGCCTTATTAACTTTTTTAATACTTAAATAATGGATTTTCCTATTTTGTCATCATTAATTTTATTGCCATTATTAGGTTCTATATTTATATTTTTTTCAAAATCTAAATCAAATACATATCTAACTATCAAATATTTAGCACTATTTGTTTCATTTGCTAATTTTATTTTATCTTTATATCTTTGGTATTTATTTGACCCATCTACTTCTGAATTTCAATTTTTAGAAGAGCAATCTTGGATTAAAGGTTTTATAAATTACAAAGTAGGCATAGATGGTATTTCAATTTTATTTATTATTTTAACAACGTTTATAACACCACTATGTGTTGTTTCTGTAAATAGTACGATTAAATATAGATTAAAAGACTTTCTTGTTGCAATTCTTATAATGGAATCTTTAATGATTGGTGTTTTTTGTTCATTAGACCTAGTTATATTTTATCTTTTTTTTGAAGGTGGTTTAATTCCAATGTTTTTAATCATTGGTATTTGGGGTGGTGATAGAAGAGTTTATTCTGCTTTTAAATTTTTTCTTTATACTCTTCTTGGGTCAGTTCTTATGCTTGTTGCAATAATTTCAATATATTGGATTACAGGAACGACAGATGTAATGTATTTATATAACCTTGGAATTGATCAAAAGTATCAATATTTATTATGGTTAGCTTTTTTTAGTTCGTTTGCAGTTAAAACTCCAATGTGGCCTGTTCATACATGGCTACCAGATGCTCATGTTGAAGCTCCAACTGCTGGTTCAGTTTTATTAGCTGCAATTCTATTAAAAATGGCTGGATATGGATTTATTAGATTTTCAATTGGTCTTTTTCCTATTGCTTCTGAATATTTTATTCCTTTAATCTATATTCTAAGTTTAATCGCAATTATTTACACATCACTCGTTGCATTAATGCAAGAAGATATGAAAAAACTAATTGCATACTCATCCGTAGCGCATATGGGATTTGTAACTTTAGGAATATTTACATTTACACAACAAGGACTAGAAGGGAGCATATTTCAAATGATTAGTCATGGTTTAGTTTCAGCGGCACTTTTCTTATCAGTTGGTGTAATTTATGAGAGAATGCACACAAGACTAATAGCAAATTATGGTGGACTTGTTTCTGTAATGCCTAAATATGCTATTGTTTTAATGGTTTTTACTCTTGGTGCGGTAGGCCTTCCAGGAACAACTGGATTTATAGGGGAATTTTTGATTTTGATTGGAGCATTTAAAAAAAGTTTTTTAGTAGCAGTTATAGCAAGTATAGGAGTAATTTTATCTGCAGCATATATGCTTTGGCTTTATAAAAGAGTTATATTTGGAGAAATTAAGAAAAATGAAATAAAAAAAATAGCTGATTTAAATAAATCAGAAATTTTTATCCTTTCTTCACTTGTTTTACCTATTATTTTTTTCGGTTTTTACCCAGAACCATTATTGAATACAACAGAAATTTCTATAGAAAATTTAATTGAAATGTACAATAAAAATTTAAATTCGATTTTAATAGAAAAATAAATGATTAACTTAAATTTTATTTATTCAGAAATATTTATTTGTTTAGCAATCATGATTTTGCTAATTACAGGTGTATTTAAAAAAAATAGCTCACATTTAATTTATAATTTAAGTATTTTATCTTTATTTGCTTGTTTAGCACTAATTTTAAATTTTCCAATAGATGCAAATGTAGAATTATTTAATAATAGTTATAAAATTGATTATTTGTCATCTTTTATGAAAATTTTATTAATTTTGTCTGGAATTTTTGTTTTACTCTCATCTAGTAAATATATTCAAATAGTAAAGATAAATAAAATTGAATATCCTATTTTAGTTTTATCATCAATAACAGGTATGATGGTAATGATTAGTTCTAATGATTTAATTTTGTTTTATATTGGATTAGAATTACAGTCTCTAGCTTTATATGTATTGGCGTCATTTAATAGAGAAAACATATTATCTTCAGAGTCTGGATTAAAATATTTTGTTTTAAGCGCATTATCTTCTGGCCTACTTCTTTATGGTTGTTCATTAATTTATGGTTTTTCTGGTTCAACAAATTTTAATTTAATTGCAGAAAATATAAATATGGATAGTTACGGATTAACTTTTGGAATAATTTTTATAATTACTGGTTTAGCGTTCAAAATATCAGCCGTTCCATTTCATATGTGGGCACCAGATGTATATGAAGGTTCCCCAACATCGGTAACTATTTTTTTTGCAATATTACCAAAAATTGCAGCAATAACTGTATTTATAAGAATTTTGTATGTTCCTTTTTTAAATATTATAGATCAATGGCAAATTATAATTGTTTTTCTTTCAATTGCTTCCATGTTATTCGGTTCTATTGCAGCAATTGGTCAGAAAAATCTTAAAAGACTAATTGCGTATAGTTCTATAAGTCATATGGGTTATGCCTTAGCAGGTTTGTCAGTTGGAACTAATCAAGGCATACAAAGTTCTATAACTTATATTTCAATTTACTTATTTATGAACTTAGCGTTTTTTAGTTGTGTTTTTATGTTAAGAAGAGATGATAAATATTTTGAAAATATTGAGGATTTATCGGGATTATCAAAAAACCATCCATTATTGTCATTTTCATTTTTGATCGTATTATTTTCATTAGCCGGTATACCACCGCTGGTTGGTTTTTTTGCTAAATTTTATATTTTTACTGCTGTGATAGAACAATCAATGTACACTTTAGCTATAATTGGTCTACTTTCAACAGTTGTTGCAGCATTTTATTATTTAAGAATAATAAAAATAATTTATTTTGATCCTGAAAAAGAAAAATACGAAAGTAATCACAATATTGGATTGAAAATATCATTAGCTTTTTCAACATTATTTATTCTCTTCTACTTCATTTACCCCAGCCCTCTAATTGAAATTATAGAAAAAATTAATATCATTTAATGAATTTCAAAAAGTTTTTATATAAAAAAGTTAACAGCACAAATGATTTAGCAATTAAAAAAATTAAAACTGGAATTACAAAAGGTATAATCATTACTGATTATCAAAAAAAAGGTAGAGGCCAGCATGGAAAAAAATGGATATCTTTCAAGGGGAATTTATTTATGACTATTTTTTTTAGAATAAAAAGAAATATAAGTGTAAAAAAAATAACAATTTTGAACTGCAAAATAATAAAAAAAACGTTATTAAAATACATTAAAAAAACAATCGTGATTAAACCACCCAATGATCTATTGGTTAATAAAAAAAAAATATGTGGAATACTTCAAGAAATTAAATTTAACAAAGATGCAAAGTTTTTAGTAATTGGAATTGGAATTAATATAATTAAAAATCCAACTATAAAAAATTATCCAACAACTAATATTTTGAATGAAACTGGCTATAAAGTTAAAAGGTATAATCTAATTAAAAACATAGAACAAAACTATATTAAAAATTTAAAACTATTTGCATAAATAATTGAATAGAATAAGAATATAAAATGTACGTTATAGGAGATATAGGAAATACTGAAACAAAAATTTGTGTGATTTCAAAGCAAAAAAAAATTATAAAAAAAATAATTTTAAAATCTGACTTAATAAATGAAAATTATTTAAAGAATAATTTATCTTTTATTTTAAAAAAAAAATTTTTTATAAAAAAAGTAATTCTCAGCAGCGTTGTTCCCAAAATATTTCAATTTATTAAAGTTTTTCTGTTAAAAAAACTCAAATTAAAATGCTATGAAATAAAGCAACTCAATATAAATAAATTGATCAAAATTCAAGTTAACAGAAAACAAATAGGATCTGATAGACTTTGTAACGCAATCGCTGTTAATGATAATAAAAATAATTATATTATTGTAGACTTTGGTACTGCCACTACTTTTGATGTTGTAATTAAAAATAATTATTTGGGTGGCATTATCGCACCGGGAGTTTTACTTTCTCTTAATACACTGGTTTCAAAAGCTTCGCTTATACCTACATTAAAATTAAAAAAAGTTAAAAATATTTTAGGAAAAAATACTATTGCAGCTGTAAGATCTGGTTTTTATTGGGGATATACAGGATTAATTGAAAATATAATTCAAAAAATATCAAAACATACTAAAAAAAAATATAAGATAATTTTAACAGGTGGTTATTCACATTTATTTATTAAATCTATTAGAAAAAAGGCTATTATAGATAAAGATATAACTATCAAAGGTCTTTTAAAAATTACTAAATTATTATGAAAGATGAATTAATATTTTGCCCCTTAGGTGGTTCAGGAGAAATTGGCATGAATATGAATTTATATGCATTTGGAAAACCTGGTTCACAAAAATGGATTATAGTTGATGTAGGAGTAACTTTTGCTGATGATAGTTTACCTGGCATAGATTTAATTTATGCTGACCCAGGTTTTATTGTTGATAAAAAAGATAATTTGCTAGGAATAGTTTTAACTCATGCACATGAAGATCATATAGGAGCAATAACTTATGTCTGGAAAAAATTAAGATGTAAAGTTTATGCAACTCCGTTTACAGCAGCTCTTGTTACTGAAAAATTTAAAGAAAAAAAAATTGATATAATTCCTTATTTAAATATTGTTAAACTAAATGGTATAATTGATCTTAATCCATTCAAAATAGAATTTGTTACTTTAACTCACTCAATAATAGAACCAAATGGTTTAAAGATCGATACTCCAGTCGGAACTATTTTTCATACAGGAGACTGGAAAGTTGACCCTAATCCTTTGGTTGGTAAAAAAGTTAACGAAGAGAAACTAAAAAAAATTGGAGATAATGGCGTTCTAGCTATGATGTGTGACTCAACAAATGTTTTTAGTATTGGAAGAGCCGGATCAGAAGCAGATGTGAGAAAAAATATGCTTAATGTTATGTCACGTCAAAAAAAAAAAATTTTAGTAACATCTTTTGCCTCTAATGTTGCTAGAATGGAAACTGTATTTTTTTGTGCAGAAAAAATAGGTAGACATATATCGTTAGTTGGCAGATCTATGCAACGAATATATAAAGCTGCTAGACAATGTGGTTATCTTCAGAATGTTATAGAACCACTTGATCCGAGAGATACAAAAAAAATAGCTAGAGATAAAATCGTGTATCTTTGCACTGGTAGTCAAGGTGAGCCTATGGGTGCATTAAATAGAATTTCAAACTTTACACATCCAGATGTATTTATTGAAAAAGATGATACAGTTATATTTTCATCAAAGATAATACCAGGTAACGTAAGAAAGCATTATAATGTGCATAACAAACTTTTAAAAGATGGTATAAATGTTATTACTGAAGAAACTGAATTTGTTCATGTCTCTGGTCATCCAAACAGAGAAGATTTAAAAGATATGTATAATTGGATTAAGCCAAATTGCCTTATACCAGTGCATGGTGAGCATAGGCATATGAAAGAACAAATTGATTTTGCTCATGAAATGAAAATACCATATCCTGTTCAAGTAGAAAATGGAGATATAGTAAAAATTTTTCCAGGTAATAAACCATATATTTATGATAAGGCCCCAAGTGGTAGATTATGTGTAGATGGAGAAATTTCAATAGAAGAAGATTCAGTATTTATTAAAGAAAGAAAAAATTTGGCAAATAATGGATTTATTGATTTAACTCTAATTATTTCAAATAATGGAAAACCAAGTAGTAAACCTTTGTTAAGTGTTAGAGGTTTACCGATATTTGAAAAAGAAGAATTTTTTAGTGAATTAGAAGAAGAAATATTAAAGCTTAGCAAAACATTTTCTTTAAAAAATGCTAAACAAAACGAAAATTTAATTGATGGACTAAAAAAAACATGCAGAAAATATGCAAAAGAAAAAACTGGAAAAAAGCCAATAACTAATATTAATGTGATAAGAATATAATAAATGCTCTTTTCAAAATCATTCATACCAATATTAAAAAACAATCCATCAGAAGCTGTAATTAAATCACATCAACTAATGCTTAGAACTGGAATGATAAAACAATCCTCTGCTGGCATATATTC
Source organism: uncultured Pelagibacteraceae bacterium (assembly GCA_902587435.1). Taxonomy (GTDB): domain Bacteria; phylum Pseudomonadota; class Alphaproteobacteria; order Pelagibacterales; family Pelagibacteraceae; genus Pelagibacter. The sequence continues at coordinate 3,524 of CACILF010000005.1, read as the reverse complement.
ATGGTTGCCACTTGGATATAAAGTAATGAAAAAAATAGAACAAATTGTTCGAGAAGAGCAGGACAGGATCGGTGTTCAAGAAATTTTAATGCCCACTATACAATCTAGTGAAATTTGGAAGGAAAGTGGGAGATATGAAGATTATGGTGAAGAAATGCTAAGAATTAAAGACAGACAAAACAGGGAAATGCTTTATGGACCTACTAATGAGGAATTAATAACAGATATATTCAGAACAAGTATAAAATCTTATAAATCTTTACCACAATTGCTTTATCATATTCAATGGAAATTTAGAGACGAACTTCGACCAAGATTTGGAATAATGAGATGCAGAGAATTTTATATGAAAGATGCATATTCTTTTGATTTAAATGACGAAGAAGCAAATTTTTCATATAATAAATTTTTTCTTTCTTATTTACGTACTTTTCAAAGATTGGATTTATCAGCAATACCTATGGCAGCTGATACAGGGCCAATAGGAGGTAATTTATCACATGAATTTATTATTCTTGCTGAAACCGGGGAAAGTAAAATTTATACTGATAAAAGAATATTCGATGTTAGTAGCAACAATACAAAGTTAGAAAAAAAAGCATTAAATGAACTAAGAGGAAAATTTGAAAAGTTTTATGCTGTCACTGACGAAAAATTTAACAAAGCTGAATTTGAAAAGAATGTGCCTAAAGAATTTAGGCTACATACAAAAGGAATTGAAGTTGGACATATTTTTTATTTTGGAGATAAATATTCAAAACCAATGAACGCTTCAGTTGACTTCCAAGGTAAAAAAGAATTTGTTAAAATGGGATCATACGGTGTTGGTGTTTCCAGATTGGTTGGTGCCATTATTGAAGCAAAATATGATGATAAAAATGAAATTATGAATTGGCCAATTTCTGTATCTCCATATGAATGCGCAATTATTCCACTTATTAGTAAAAATGATAATTCCAATTTAGAAAAGGCAAATAATATCTATAATTATTTAAATGAAAAAAAAATCGATACTATAATTGATGATACAGAGGAAAATTTTTCTTCCAAAATAAAAAAGTTTAATTTAATAGGAATACCTTTTCAAATCATGATTGGAAAAAAAACTGAAGGTGAATTATTTGAATTTAATGAAATTGGAAAAAAAACAAAAATCTTATCTATTGAAGACATAGCTAAAATTATAATTAACAAAAAAAAATAAATTGATTTCACAATTAGAAAAAGAAATTACTCTAAGATACTTAAAAACTAGAAAAAAAGATGGATTTTTAAATATAATTTCAATTTTTTCTTTTATTGGAATCAGTTTAGGCGTCGCTGTTTTAATTATTGTTATGTCTGTTATGAATGGTTTCAGAACTGAACTAGTGGAAAAAATTGTTGGATTTAATTCCCATGCAGTAATAAAACCTTATGAAAATCCAATCGACGAAAGTTTATTTAATAATAAAAATTTAAATAATTTATCTGAAGTATTCGTTTATAGTAATAGTGGCGAAGGAGTTCTTATTAATAAAGACTATACTAAAGGCCTTTTATTAAGAGGATATCTAGCTCATGATTTTAAAAAACTATCAATTGTTAAGAATATAAGTTTTCAAGGTAATAAAAAACTAAATCCAAGTTATATATCAATAGGAAAAGAACTAAGTTTTAATTATGACATTAAAATAGGTGATAAAATAATGATAATGTCACCCACGGGTATACAAACATTAGTTGGCAGTCTACCTAAGCAAAAATCATATATAGTCGATTCTATTTTTGACAGTGAAATATCAGATTTTGACTATAACGTTGCATTTATTAATTTAAATGATTTAGAAAATTTTTTTGATTTAAATGATTCTAAAAGAAACTTAGAAATATATTTAAAAAATCCAAAAAATATTGATGTTGCTAAAAAAAAGTTAGAAAAGATTTTTCAAGAATATTATGTATATACCTGGTCCGATTTAAATAAATCATTGTTCTCTGCTCTAAAAGTTGAAAGAAACGTAATGTTTATAATACTTTCTTTAATAATTATTGTTGCTGCCTTTAATATAATTTCTGGCTTAACTATATTAGTGAAAAATAAAACAAGAGAAATTGCTATATTAAAGTCCATAGGTGTTTTGAATAAATCAATTTCAAAAATATTTTTTATGGTTGGTTTTATTATAGGATCTTTGGCTACTATATTTGGAATTATATTAGGTGTTTTATTTTCAATATATATAGAAAATGTTCGTGAGTTTATGAGCAAAGTTTTTAATATTAATCTTTTTCCAGAGGAAATATATTTTTTAAGTAAAATGCCATCTGAAATTAATCCTGGCTCAATTTTTATAATTGCAATTTGTTCCATAATAATAACTGCAATAGTCTCAATTTATCCAGCTTTAAAAGCTTCACGTATGAATACTGCAAAGGCCCTTAAATATGAATAATTTGATAGAATTAAAAAATATTACAAAAAATTATAAATCTAAAAAAAAAATTGGAGTTTTAAATAAAATTAACTTCTCATTTAAAGCAGGAAAAATATACTCATTAATGGGTCCATCCGGTTCAGGCAAATCAACACTTTTAAATTTGTTATCATTAATCGATATTCCTAATGCAGGTGTATTAAAAATTTTAAATCAAACGATAGATTATTCATTAAAATCGTATAACGATAAATTACGAGCAAAAAAAATTGGTATAGTGTATCAAGATAACAACTTATTATCTGATTTTACTGCTCTCGAGAATATTTATTTATCTAGATTATCAATAGATGAAAATAAAAATAAGGCTTTAATTGATGCTAAAAAATTAATTAAGAAATTAGGCTTAAAAAATAGGGAAAATCATTTAGCTTCAGAACTTTCTGGTGGAGAAATGCAAAGAGTAGCAATTGCAAGAGCACTAATTAATTCACCAGAAATTATTCTTGCAGACGAGCCTACTGGTAGTTTGGATCTAAAAAATGCCAAAGAAGTTTTCAAAATTTTACTTAAATTAAAAAATAAAAATAGATTGATAGTTTTTGCAACTCATAATAGATTTTTTGCTAATATGGCAGATTGCAAAATTGAACTAATTAGTGGTAAAATAAAAAGAACCATTAATGGAAGAATTAAATAATAAAGTTTTTAACCACATTAAAATTCACACACAATATTCTATTTGTGAAGGAGCAATTAAAATTGATGAATTAAAAAATTTTTGCAAAGATAATAAAATTAAATCATTAGGTTTATCTGACACTTCTAATTTGTGTGGCTCATTGGAATTTTCTGAAAGTTTGTCAAAGTCAGGCACACAACCAATTATTGGTACACAAATACTATTTAATTATAAAGACGAAGTTGGGTTGTTACCATTAATAGCTAAGTCTGAAATAGGTTATAAAAAAATAGTCGAATTATCATCAAAATCATATCTTAATGTTGATAAAAATTTAGAACCACAATGTAGTTTGGAAAATTTACTGGAAGCACCTAATGGAGTTATTTTATTATCAGGAACCATTAATGGATTAATAGGTAAAT
>CACILF010000004.1 GCA_902587435.1 uncultured Pelagibacteraceae bacterium | reverse complement strand
GGAAAAAAGGTATTAACTTATTTATTAAATCTAATTTATCATTAAAATCTAAAGATCTAGGTATTTCTATTTCTTGCGATGGTGTTTGCTTAACTCTAATATCAAATAAAAATAAAATTTTAGAATTTTACTTGTCAAATGAAACTCTTAATAGAAGCAAATTTAAAAAAATTGCCAAGGGAGATAATGTAAACTTAGAACTCCCACTTAAAAAAGGACAAAATATATCAGGTCATATATGTCAAGGTCATGTCGATTATGTTTCGAATGTTAAAAAAATTAAATTAATTGATAAGTCTTATCAGATGCAATTTTCAGCTAATAGTAAACAAAAAAAAAGTTTAATTGAAAAAGCATCTATATTAATTAATGGAGTATCTTTAACAATTTCCAAAATTACTAAAAGTGGTTTTGAAGTATGGATAATCCCTCATACATATAAATTAACAAATCTATCTAAATTAAAAAAGAATAGTTTGGTAAATATTGAAATTGATATTTTATCAAAATATGTAAAAAAATATTTTAATGAAAAATAAAAAATTTAGTTCTATAGAAAACATTATTAAAACAGCCAAAAAGGGTGGTATGTACATTTTGGTTGATGATGAAAATAGAGAAAATGAAGGTGATTTAGTATTTTGCACATCAGATGTTAGTCCAAAAAAAATTAATTTTATGGCAAAGTATGGAAGAGGATTGATTTGTTTAACTTTGGATAGTAGCCAGGCAAAAAAATTAGGTTTATCTTATATGTCTCCCGTTAATCAATCTAGAAATCAAACTGCATTTACAATTTCGATAGAAGCGAGGAAAGGTGTAACAACAGGTATTTCAGCTCAAGACAGATCAAGGACAATTAAAGTTGCTACAAAAAAAAATGTATTAAAAAAAGAAATAGTATCACCTGGTCATGTTTTTCCAATAATTTCAAAAGACGGTGGTGTATTGGTTAGAGCGGGTCACACAGAAGCATCAGTAGATATTTCTAAACTGTCTAAAAAAAATCCTTCAGCTGTAATTTGTGAAATCATGAACGATGATGGAACCATGGCACGTGGTGATAAATTGCATAATTTTGCTAAAAAGTTTAAATTAAAAATTGGAAGAATCGATGATCTCATTGCTTATAGATTGAAAAAAGAAAAGTTAATTAAACTTAAAAAAAAATCTAATATAGAAGTAAAAGGTAATAAATACTTAATAAGAATATATGAAAATTTATTGGATGGGTCAGAACATTTTGCACTTATAAAAGGAAAAATTAAAAGAGGAATTGTTCCTCGTGTTAGGGTTATTTCATCAAATGTCGTTCAAAATTACTTATTAAATCAAAATTTACCTAATTCTTTTAATAATACTTTAAATCATTTTAAAAAATACAATAATTGTGTTTTAATCTTTATAAGAGATACAAATTTAAAATCAGTTACACAAACTTTAAGAGACTATAAAAGCAAAGATTTTTACAAAAAAGGAAAAGATAAACTGATCAAGAATTATGGTATAGGTGCACAAATTATTAAATCTTTACAGATAAAGAATATGATATTAGTAACTAGGTCTAGAAAAAAAGTAGTTGGCTTAGATGGCTATGGAATTAAAATAAACAAGCAAGAAATAATTAAATGAAAAAAATATTAATTGTATTGGCGGATTACTATGAAGATATTTCTTCATTATTATTAAAAAGTGCAAGAAATAATTTAAATAATTTTTCTTTAAAAGTAATTAGAGTTCCTGGTGTCTTTGAAATTCCTATAACTATCTCAAAAAATATAAAAAAATATGATGCATTTTTAGCTTTAGGCTGTGTTATAAAAGGTGAAACCCCTCATTTTGATTTTATTTCAAGCGCATCAACACAGGCAATAATGAATCTTGCTGTTGAAAGTAAAAAACCAATAGGTAACGGTATAATAACTTGCCTAAATATGAAGCAAGCAAAAATTAGAGGCAGAAAAGGAGAAGAGGCTGCTAAAGCAGTGATTTCAGTGCTATCTCAATAATATGGCTTTACAATTTAGTCCAAAAAACAATCCTAGAGTAATAGTAATCCAAAAGCTTTATGGAAAATATTTTAATGAGGATGAAAATCTAACTTTTCCAAAACATAGATTTAAAAAGTTTATTAAAGATGTAGTTAATGGAACTATCGAAAGAGATGACGTGATCAATGATGAAATATCAAATCATCTTAATATAGATTTAAATTTAAAAAAATTAGATAAAGTTTTCCAAGTTATAGTTAAAAGTGCAATATTTGAATTTTTATATAAACCAAAAATATCTTCAAAAATTATTATAAATGAGTACTTAAAAGCTTCAAATTTTTTTATAGAAGATGGACAAACTAAATATTTAAATGCTTTATTAGATAAAATATCAAAGAAAATAAGAAGTTCTAATGGATGAATTTGAATTAATAAAAAGCTATTTTCAAAAAATATCAAATAATAATCCCAACGCAAAAAACTTAAATGATGATGTTTTTTTTGATAAAAAAAATAAATTAGTAGTATCGGTTGACACCTATAATGAAGGTATACATTTTCCTAACTTTAAACACCCAAACCTAGTAGTAAAAAAAATTATAAGATCTTCAATTTCTGATTTAATAGCAAAAGGTGTTAAACCTGAATATTATTTTATTTCTGGTAGTGGAAATAAAAATCAATTTACAAAAAAAAACTTAAAAATGATTTCGAAATCATTAAATCAAGAACAAAAAAAATATAATTTAAAATTATCAGGTGGCGACACCACTAATTCTATTAAAGTTTCATTTTCTATAACAAGTATCGGTTTTTCAAAAAAAATTATTGAAAGAAATAAAGCCAAACTAAATGATGATATATATGTTACAGGTAATATAGGCGATAGTTTTGTTGGATTAAAAGTAATTAAAAATAATATTAAAATTAGTTCAAAATTAAAAAAATATTTTGTTAATCAATTTTATTGTCCAAATTTGCCTTATAAGATTTATAACGAAATCCACAAATTTGCTAATACTTCTATGGATATTTCAGATGGTTTGTTCACTGATATGAATAAACTTATTAATAAGCAAAAATTATCATTTGATATCAATGTTAATAAAATTCCAATTTCTAAAAACTTAGAATTCTATTTAAAAAAGTATAAAAAATTAAAAACCCAGCATTTATTTAATGGAGATGACTACCAAATACTATTTACAGCACCTCAAAAAAAGCGATTATTAATTAAATCAGTTGGAAAAAGAATGAATCAAAAATTCACAATAATTGGTAAAATAAATAATGGTTATAAAAAAAATTCGATAAAACTGGACAATAAGCCTCTAAATCTTAGCAAATTTAAAGGTTATTCACATAAGTTTTAATAAGTTAAATATTGCCTTTTATTTCTTTTTTTGTAATGTCCGATTTTTGATTATAAATAATTAACTAACAATTAAAGGAATTATGGAAGCTTCAGCATCAAATATACTTCAACTTATTATTTTGGCAGGTTTATTATCAATCGTTTATGGTTTTTTTACAGGTAAAAATATTTTAAGTTCCAGCCCTGGAAATAATAAGATGCAAGAAATAGCTTCTGCGATTCAAGTTGGAGCTAAAGCTTATTTAAATAGACAGTACAAAACTATAGCGATAGTAGGTGTAGTTGTTTTAATAATAATTAGTTTTTCATTTAGTATTTTAGTTGGACTAGGTTATTTAATAGGAGCAGCATTATCTGGAATTGCCGGTTATGTTGGTATGCTTGTATCAGTTCAAGCAAATGTTAGAACTGCGGAAGCTTCAAGAAAAGGACTCTCACAGGGACTTTCAATTGCATTTAAATCTGGTGCTGTCACAGGTATGTTGGTTGCTGGCTTAGCGCTTTTATCTATAGCAGTCTATTATTATTTATTATTATCTTATGGTGTTGATGAAAGAGAAATAGTAAATGCTTTAGTAGCATTGGGCTTTGGTGCTTCATTAATTTCAATTTTTGCAAGACTTGGTGGAGGAATCTTTACGAAAGGTGCTGATGTAGGTGCAGATTTAGTTGGCAAGGTAGAAGCGGGCATACCAGAAGATGACCCTAGAAATCCAGCTGTTATTGCAGATAACGTAGGTGATAACGTAGGAGATTGTGCCGGTATGGCAGCTGATTTATTTGAAACTTATGCAGTAACAATAGTTGCAACTATGGTTTTATCTTCAATATTTTTTCATGGTGATCTTAATATGATGGTCTATCCTTTATCAATAGGTGGTGCCTGTATATTAACCTCCATCATTGGAACTTTTTTTGTTAAATTAGGCAAATCTAAAAATATTATGGCTGCCTTATATAAAGGATTTATTGTTACGGCCATAACATCACTAATAATTTTATATCCAATTACAGACTATGTGTTGGGATTAGAAAATACATATTCAACTTCTAATAAATCATTCACTGGAATGAGTTTGTATATTTGCGGTGTAATAGGCCTGGTTATAACAGGTTTATTAATATGGGTAACTGAATATTATACAGGAACTAATTATAGACCTGTAAAAAGCGTTGCTTCATCCTCAACAACAGGCCATGGTACAAATGTAATTCAAGGCTTAGCTGTATCAATGGAAGCTACTGCTATTCCGGCTTTAATTATTGTTGGTGGAATATTATTAACAAATTATATTGCTGGACTTTTTGGTATAGCAATTGCCGTAACAACAATGCTAGCATTGGCAGGAATGGTAGTTGCTTTAGATGCATATGGACCTGTAACAGACAATGCAGGTGGAATTGCTGAAATGTCCAATTTACCGAAAAATGTTAGAAAAACTACTGACGCATTAGATGCAGTCGGAAACACAACTAAAGCTGTTACAAAAGGTTATGCAATTGGATCAGCAGGATTAGGAGCTCTAGTTTTATTTGCCGCATATACAGAAGATATTAAACATTTCTCAAAAGTTGCTGGATCAAAATTGGAAGGTATTGTTGTAACTTTTGATTTATCAAACCCTTTTGTTGTAGTCGGTTTGTTAGTAGGTGGTATGCTTCCATATTTATTTGGTTCAATGGGTATGCAGGCCGTAGGTAGAGCAGGCGGAGCAGTAGTTGTAGAAGTAAGAAGACAATTTAAAAAAATTCCAGGAATTATGAAAAGAAAAGCCAAGCCTGATTATGGTAAACTAGTAGATTTATTAACTAAAGCAGCAATAAAAGAAATGATAGTACCATCTTTATTACCTGTGTTGTCTCCAATCGTATTATATTTATTTATTTTACCTATAGGCGGACAAGTAGCGGCGCTATCATCTGTTGGAGCTATGTTATTAGGAGTAATTATTACAGGATTGTTCGTAGCCATATCAATGACTGCAGGTGGTGGTGCTTGGGATAATGCTAAGAAATACATAGAGGATGGAAATTTTGGTGGCAAAGGTTCGGAAGCTCATAAAGCTGCTGTAACCGGTGATACTGTTGGAGATCCTTATAAGGATACAGCTGGTCCCGCAGTAAACCCAATGATAAAAATTACTAACATCGTTGCTTTGCTTTTACTAGCGGTTATAGCTGGATAATTTATTCAGACACTTTTTTTCTTTTTGATGGTGCGTTTATTTTTTCTCTTAAACTTGTTAGCACACCATAAATATAAGAATTTTTTTCATATTCATTTTCTGTAGTATTTTCAGAAAATTTATATTTATTCATTTTTTCAAGGTCATAGATTTTTTTTGATTTCAATAAACCTTTGCTATTTATCTCTAGAACAGCGACATTATTTTTAACAGTTTTTTTAGTACCTAAAGCAAAAATTGATCGGTTTGATTTTTTTCTTTCTATATATATCCAAATATTATTATCAAAGGTGCTTTTGGTAGAAGGTGGGCCAAATATATTCATAATGTCATTAGTATTTGATTCATTTATTTTAATTTTGTTGATTTTATTTTCCAAAGATAAAACACCATGATTATTCTTAACTTTATTTAATGAACAACTTAATGTAAAAAAAAGTATTATTAATAATATATATTTCATATGAAAAACAAATATCTAAATATTTACAATAATTTAGTTAAATTAACTAGAAATAAAGTATTGTATAAAAATATAGCAAATAATGAAAGTTTTTCAGATAGATTGATAATATTTTTCTTTCATTTTGCTTTCTTTCTAAAATTATTTAAAAAGCAAACATCAAAAGAAAATCTTCAAGATTTATATGATTATGTATTCAAACAGATCGAATTAAGTATAAGGGAAATTGGCTATGGAGATGCATCTGTAAATAAAAAAATGAAAGAATATGTAAATTTAATGTATTCAATAGTTGATAAAGTAGAATTGTGGGAAAATCTTGATTTAAGATCTAAGTATAAATTCTTGTCTGAATTTATTAACACTGATAAAGATTCTTCATTTTTCTCAAGTTATTTTGATAAATATTCAATATATTTAACAAAAAACTCTTTTAATTATTTTACAAAAGAGGTAATAAGTCTTAAATTTTAATTATGGCTGTACCAAAACGTAAAACAACTAGATCAAGAGCAGGTAAGAGAAGATCTCATATTCAATTCTCTACAAAAAATATTGTTGAGGATAAAAAATCTGGAGAATATCGATTATCTCATCATATGGATCTAAAAACAGGTTTTTATAAAGGGCGACAAGTTTTAGACCCTAAAGAATAATTTTTCATGAAAAAATTGATCACAATTGCAGTAGATGCAATGGGCGGAGATAATTCCCCAATGAAAATTATTGATGGTATTGAGTTGCACCAAAAAAATAATAAAAATATTTTATATAAAATATTTGGAGATAAAAATATTATTGATCCTATTATTGAAAAAAAATCGATTGACAAAAATCTCATTGAAATAATTCACACTCAAGAAAAAATTAAAGGCGAAGACTCAGCGTTTGCAGCTGCAAAAAGAGGAAAAAATACAAGCATGTGGTTAGCAATAGAAAGTGTAAAAAATAAATCATCGGATATAGTAATCTCAGCGGGTAATACAGGCGCTCTTTTGGTTATTGCAAAATTAAATTTAAAAATGATTGAGAATATAGACAAACCAGCCTTATCAGGTTTATGGCCAAGTAAAAAAGGAATGAGTGTAGTTTTAGATTTAGGAGCAAATATTGAATGTAGTGACAAAAACTTAATTGACTTTTCTATAATGGGTTCATCACTGCTCAAATCATTATTCCCAGATGAAAAAGCTAAAGTAGCTTTATTAAATATAGGTTCTGAAGAACTTAAAGGCAACGAAATTATCAAAGAAACATATCAAAAATTAAATCAAATTGTTAATGAAGATTTTGAATTTAAAGGATTCATTGAGGGGAGTCATATAATGGATGGTAATGTTAATGTTGTTGTAGCAGATGGGTTTACAGGAAATGTTGCATTAAAAACAGCCGAAGGAACAGCAAACTTTATAACAAGTGAATTAAAAGAAGCCATGAAAAGTTCTTTATTAGGAAAAATAGGATCTTTAATTTCAATAAACAGTTTAAAAAAATTTAAAAAAAAACTAGATCCAAGATTATATAATGGTGCTATTTTACTAGGTTTAGATTCTCCTGTAATCAAAAGTCATGGAGGTACTGATTATATCGGTTTTGCCAACTCTTTATCAGTATGTGAAAAAATTGTTAAAAATAACTTAATTGATAAAATAAAAAATAGTATAAATTAACTAATGAGAATTAACTTAACAAAAGAAGAAATTGTTAACTCAATCTATATGCAAATTGGATATTCAAAAAAAATATCAGAAAATCTCTTAGAAGACTTTTTTGAAATTATCTTTGATAGTTTAAAAAAAAATAATACAGTAAAGATTGCTAAATTTGGTACTTTTCATGTTAGGTTTAAAAAAAGAAGAATTGGCAGAAATCCAAAAACTAAAGAAAAAAAAACTATTTCAGAAAGAAAAGTTATTTTATTTAAACCCTCAAAAGAATTAAAAAAAAAAATTAATAAACAATATGATCCAGAAAAATAATGAAGCTTACAAAACCATAGGTGAAGTTGCCAAAGATCTTAATTTAGTAAATCCAAAAAATGGAAAATTAAATACTCACACAATCAGATTTTGGGAAAAAGAATTTAAACAAATTAAGCCTAAAATTTTTGCTGGCAAAAGAAGATATTATGATAAAAATTCTATTAAAGTATTAAAAAAAATACGTTTTTTATTAAAAGAAAAAGGTCTTACGATTAATGGTGTTAAAAAATTCTTAGTTAATGAAAGTTCTTTTAATCTTGACGAAACCTCTAATAGATCTATAAACACTTCAAAAAAAAATTTGAAAACAAAGATACAAAAAATTTCAAATTTAATAAAAGAAATTAAAAAAATAGATTGATATGGCAAAAAAAACTCACATTAAAGTAAGACTAGTTCCCGAATCGAAACCTGATAGTCCTTTTTTCTACTATGTAAAAAAACCTGCAGGAGGTGAAAAAGCTAAAGTAAAACTAAAAGCAAAGAAATATAATCCAGCTACGAGAAAACACGAAACATTTGTTGAAAAAAAGTTACCACCTCACAGTAAATAATTATTTTTTTTTGAAGTTTCTTCTTTCATAATTAATATAAGAATAAATCATATTTTTCCAGATACGAAAAGTTATCTTAGGATCAATTTTATTTTTTATAGATTTTTTTCTTATTTGATTAAGAATATGATTAATTCTTTTTTTATCAACAATTTCTTTCTTGTTTTCTTTTAATTTTAGTACTTGATTTACTAAGATGGTTCTTTTTTTTATTAGTTTTATAAAAGAATTATCAAGTTTATCTAAACTTCTTCTTAATTTTGTTAATTTTTTTTTATTATTTGGCGACATTTATTCAGTTGGATTAAAGTATAATTATTATATTTATTTAAATATGTACATAGAAAATAATCTTATAAAAAATTATATTTCTTTTTGGTTAGTCCTAATGTTTTGGATTATTTCAATTATGATTGTAGTTGGTGGCTTAACTCGTCTTACTGATTCTGGATTATCTATAACCCAATGGCAACTTTTTTCTGGTTTTTTACCACCCTTAAATAGTGCTGATTGGAATAATTATTTTGATTTATATAAAAAAATTCCTGAATACACTGAGCAAAACTATTTAATGTCTATGCAAGAATTTAAAGTAATTTTTTGGTGGGAATGGGCACATAGATTTTTAGGAAGGCTAATTGGTATTTCATTTCTATTGCCATTGCTATTTTTTACTTTAAAGGAAGGATTTAAAAAATTGATAAATTTATATATAATTTTCTTTTTAATCTGTTTCCAAGGTTTTATTGGTTGGTACATGGTGTCCAGCGGTTTAGTTGACAGAGTTGATGTTAGCCATTTTCGCCTATCAGTTCATCTAATTTTAGCTTTTTTAATATTGTCTCTAATTTTATGGAATTATTTAAAATTAAAAATTAAAATAAATATCTACGGTAAATTGAATTATTTCATACCATTATTGTTTTTATTTCTGATATTTTGTCAGATTACGATAGGAGCTTTTGTATCTGGTATGGATGCAGGACAAATTTATAATTCTTGGCCATTAATGGGTTCATCCTATTTTCCTGATGATAATAATATTATTAATATTTTTAAACTTTCAGCTTTTAGCGATCCATCTCTTGTTCAATTTATGCATAGAAATTTAGCATACTTAATATTAGTATTTTATTTATATATATTGATTAAAATTTATAGAAAAAAATTAGAAAATTTGTATTTCCCAATAAACCTGATTGGCTTTTTTTTATTTATTCAAATATTTTTAGGTATTTTAACACTAATTTATGGTGCACAGATATATCTAGCATCCATGCACCAAATAACTTCAATATTTTTAGTTAGCTCTTCAATTTATCTACTTTATTTAAATTCTAGCCAACAGCCTTCAGGCTAGGTTTTCCTGATTGATTTAAAGCTTGATCTAAATCAGCAATAATATCATCGGGATGTTCAATACCAATAGATAATCTTACGTAACCCGGAGTTACACCTGCCGCTAATAGTTCTTCTTCAGTTAATTGACTATGTGTTGTTGTAGCCGGATGAATAGCTAAACTTCTAGCATCTCCTATATTTGCAACATGGTAAAACATTTTTAATGCTTCAATAAATTTTTTACCTGCTTCAACACCTCCTTTAACCTCAATACCTACTAATGCTCCATTACCACCTTTAAAGTACTTTTTAGATCTAGCTGCAATCTCTCCTTGATGAAGCGTAGGGTAAATAACTCTTTCAATATTTTTGTGTTTTTTTAAAAAATCAACAGCTTTTTCTGCGTTTGAGCAATGCTGTTTCATTCTTAAAGGAACTGTTTCTAAGCCTTGGATAATTCCCCAAGCATTATCTGGTGCTAAAGGTGCTCCTAAATCTCTTAGCAAACAAACTCTTGCTCTTATCGCAAAAGATACATTTGCTCCAGTTAATTGAGGAACAACTTCTCCCCATTTAGCTCCACCGTAACTCATGTCAGGTTCATTAAAAAGGGGTTGTCTTTTTGGATCAGCCGTCCAGTCAAAATTTCCACCGTCTACTAAACAACCACCAATTACTGTTCCATGACCACCAATAAATTTAGTTAAAGAATGAACAACAACGGCAGCACCATGTTCGATTGGCTTACAAATAATAGGTGATGCTGTGTTATCCATTATTAATGGTATATTGTGTTTTTTACCAATATCCGCAACTTCTTTAATTGGAAAAACTCTTAGATAAGGATTTGGCAATGTTTCTGCGTAAAAACATCTTGTTTTTTCATCTATAAGTTTTTCAAAATTTTTTGGATCTGCTGGATCAGCATACCTACATTCAATACCAAGTTTTTTTAATGTATGTGTAAATAAGTTAACTGTTCCACCATATAAATCTGTTGAACTAATAAAATTGTCTCCAGATTGACATACATTCATTATGGCAAATGTCGATGCAGCTTGGCCTGAACCAACAGTTAATGCAGCTAAACCTCCTTCAAGAGCGGCAACTCTTTTTTCAAGCACATCGTTCGTCGGGTTCATTATTCTGGTATAAATATTACCAAATTCTTTAAGTGCAAATAAATTTGCAGCATGCCCTGTATCATTAAATTGATAAGAAGTTGTTCTATATAAAGGCACTGCAACAGCTGTCGTTGCTGGGTCACTTCTATAGTCACCACCATGCAATGCAATAGTTTCTGGGTTTTTACTCATCGATCTCCTCCTTTATTTTTTTAATATTGTCCTTTAACTGAGGATTACAATCAAGCTTAAAATTTATTTATTTTTAGAAGGATAATGGGTTGTAATAAAAGATTTTAATACTTTTAAAACCCTATCTGCTTCTTCAAGCAACATCATATGACCACAATTATCTATAATATCGACCTTACTTCCTTCAATTAAATCAGCTAATTTTTTACCTTCTTTTACAGGACACATTTTATCATCTGTAGCGAGTATTGATAAAGTAGGTATTTTAATTTTTTTTGCTGCTTCAAAACCATTTTTATAATTATCACATGCTCTAAAATCTACACCAAGAGTATCCTTTATAGTTCTTGATTTAGCTAGCATACCTCCAGTGTTTATATGATACAATCCAGGAACTGGGTGACCACCAAAATGACCTGCTGGACCATGTGCCCAATCCATCATTAAATCTACTGCTTTTGGATCACCATTTTCGGCAAGAGCTAATAGTTCTGGGTTCATAGGTATAGCTCCAGCACCACCCATTAAACTCAATGTTTTAATTTTATCTGGATATCTTGCTGTACATTCGATTGTTACTAAGCAACCTTGAGAATGACCAACTAAAGATGCTTCTTTATATCCAACAGCATCTATTACGCTACTAATCCAGTCAGCCATATCTTCAATTGTTTTTAAGCTTTTACCTTTGGATAGCCCATGACCAGGTAAATCTAGTGCTAAAACACTGTAACCATGAAATGCAAAATATCTAGTTTGAAGGACCCATGTCATATGGGTTAAACCACTACCATGAACAAAAATAATTAAAGGTTTATTTTTATCAAAGGGACGTCCACCAGTAGAGGCGAATGTCTCGTCACCATTTACTTTAAATTTCATTGATTAGATACAAGTCTTGGTTTTCTTGCTGCTCTAAATCCAATTTCAAAATCATTTTTAATATCGTCTATATCTTCTATACCAACAGACAATCTTATCATATCGTGTGATAAACCAGCAAATTTTAAAGTTGCTTCATCCATTTGAGAATGAGTTCCTGATGCTGGATGAATAACTAAAGTTCTAGTATCACCAACATTTGCAAGGTGTGAAGCAAGTTTAACATTATTTATAAACGCAACTCCGGCATCCTTTCCACCTTTAATACCAAACGCTATCATCGATCCACGACCATTAGGTAATAATTTTTTTGCCAATGCATTATCAGGATGGTCTGGAACACTTGGATGTGATACCCAGGCAACACTTTCATGATCTAATAAATACTTAACCATTTCCTCTGCATTGGAACAATGTTTTTTCATTCTTACAGATAAAGTTTCAATACCTTGTAATACATTCCAAGCATTTTGAGGACTTAAACAAGGACCAAAATCTCTCATACCTTCAGCTCTTGCTTTCATTGTAAAAGCAGTAGGTCCAAATTCCTCTGCAAAAGATAAACCATGATAACCTTCATAAGGTTTTGTCATTGTAGGAAATTTATCATTTTGCATCCAATCAAAATTACCACCTTCAACCAAAATTCCAGCCATAGAAGAACCATGACCAGCCATCCATTTAGTTAATGAGTGAACTACTATATCAGCACCATGTTCGAATGGTTTGCAAAGGTAAGGAGTTTGGTATGTAGCATCAACAATTAACGGAATACCTGCATCGTGAGCAATTTTTGCTACTTCTGGCATATTCATAAGTTCGTTGCCAGGATTGCCAACAAGCTCACCAAATATACCTTTGGTGTTTTTTTGAATTGCTTTTTTAAAACCTTCTGTGTCACGAGGTTTTACAAAAGTACATTTGATACCAAATTTAGGCAAAGTTAATCTAAATAAATTTACAGTACCCCCATAAAGTTGAGATGATACAACAAGGTGGTCGCCAGCTTCACACAAAGTCATTACAGTTAAAAATATTGCACTCATACCGGATGACGTAGCTAGAGCAGCAGTTCCCCCTTCAAGAGAGGCAACTCTTTCTTCTAAAACCCCAACAGTTGGATTTGAAATTCTACTATATATATGTCCACCTCTTTCTAGATTAAAAAGAGCGGCTGCATGATCAACATCATCGAAAAGATATGAAGTAGTTTGATAAATTGGCACTTGCCTTGATCCTGCATTTTTGTGAGGTTGATAACCAGCATGCAAACTTAAAGTATCAAATTTATATGTTTTACTTTCCGGTCCTTTTTTATTTTTGTCACTCATGTATTTCTCCTATTAAGTTATTATAAATTTAGTAAAATTTACTTGGTTTACCCCACACTTAAACCATGCAATTACTATCAATATTAATATAATTTGACAATATTACCTTTTATAAGTATTAATCCCGCAACCATGACAAAATTTGTTAAAAATAGCGAGATACAAAGCGATTGGTACGAAATTGATGCTAAAAATGCTGTAGTTGGAAGATTAGCGACAATTATATCAAAAATAATAAGAGGAAAAAATAAAAACACTTATACCCCTCATATGGATCATGGTGACTTTGTGGTAGTTAAAAATATCGAGTTGATTAAGTTTACTGGAAAGAAATTTCAAGATAAAAAATATTACAGACATACTGGTTATCCTGGCGGAATAAAAGAAACAACACCAGAAAAACTTAGTGAAAAAAAACCAGGCGAAGCTTTAAAACTTGCAGTAAAAAGAATGTTACCAGGAGGAGTTCTTGGAAGAAAACAACTAACAAAATTAAAAATTTATTCTGGTTCTGATCATCCTCATTCAGCTCAAAACCCTAAAATAATAGATCTATCCAAACTAAATAGTAAAAATATCGCTAGAATTTAATATGGAAACATCTTTAAGCAAACCAGAAAAAATAAAATTAGATTTTAAGGATAGCAAATACGCTACTGGAAAAAGAAAAACTTCAATTGCTAAAATATGGTTAAAGAAGGGTTCTGGAAAAATTTATGTAAATGGAAAAAACTATGAAGATTATTTTAAAAGAGCAAATCATAAAATGCAATTACTTAGACCATTCGAAATTATAAGCCAAGCAACTAGCTACGATGTTAAGTGCAATGTTAAAGGTGGCGGATTAACTGGCCAAGTAGGCGCCATGGTTCATGGTATTTCTAAAGCACTATTAATGTTTGACCCAGAATTAAAAACAACCTTAAAAAAAGAAAAACTCACCACTAGAGATTCTAGATCAGTAGAAAGAAAGAAATATGGTCATAGAAAAGCTAGAAGAAGTTTTCAATTTTCTAAAAGATAATTTCTTTTTTAATTTCAACTGTTATACTGAATTATGTCAAAGCTAAATGCTTTAATCGCTGGATCAACTGGATATATTGGAATTCAATTAGTTAAATTGCTAATAAAACATCCAAATATAAATATTAAATATTTGTGTGGAAACACATCTAAAGGTAAATCAATTTCTTATTTTGATAAAAGTATTAAAATTAAGAATTTACCAAAAATAATTAAATTTAATAGCAATCTATTAAATGACGTTGATATTGTTTTTACTGCATTACCCAATGGTCAAGCTCAAAAAATATCAAATAAACTATTAAAAAAAAATATCTTAATTGATCTATCAGCAGATTTTAGACTTAAATCCGCACAAGAATATTTAAAATGGTATAAAATTAATCATAACTCTAAAAATAACATAAAGAATAGTATTTATGCATTACCTGAAATTTCGAAAAAAAAATTGAAAAATTTTAAAATAATTTCATGCCCAGGCTGCTATCCCACATCGATATTATTACCTTTGATACCTCTCATAAAATCAAATTTAATTAAAACAAATAATATTATAATTGACTCAAAATCTGGATATTCAGGCGCTGGGAGAGGTGTACATAAAAAATATGAAAATAAAAATTTATATGAATCATTAAGCGCATATGGCGTTGGCTTCCATAGACACAATTCAGAAATCGAACAAGAACTAAATAATTTTTCAAGAAAAAAAATAAAGTTCACTTTTACACCGCATTTAAGCCCAATGTTTAGAGGAATTTTAAGCACAATTTATTTAGATGTTAAAAAAAATATTTCTATTGATTATGTGAATTCTAAATTAAAAAGATTTTATAAAAACGATATTTTTATAAAAATTCTTCCTATCAATTCTCTATTAAGCACGAACGATGTAATTAATACAAATTATTGTCATGTATCTGTATGTAAATCAAAATATAAGAATAAAATAATTATTTTGTCAGCAATAGATAATCTGATAAAAGGAGGATCAGGGCAGGCAGTACAAAATTTGAATTATTATTTTGGATACAATATAAAAAAAGGATTAGCATGAAAAATATATTTTTTATAATTTCATTAAATATTTTATTATTTTCTTGCACTTTTTATGATGAAAGTAAAAATACTAATATGAATCAAACTCAATTATCTCATTCAAAATTTACAAATATTAATAATGATTTTTCTTATAAGGAGTATAAATCTTTTGTTATTGAATATGGTAAAAATAGTAAATTTCCTGAAATAAAGTAATAAACATGAATAAAATTAATATAGCGTTGGTTGGTTTAGGTCAGATAGGAAACTATTTACTTAATGAATTAAATAAAAAAAAGAGAGACATAGAGGTTAAAACAGGAAAAAAAATTAATATTATTGCTATATCAGCCAAAAATATTAACAAGAAAAGAAAATTTAAGATAAATAAAAAAATATTTTATAGAAATCCTCTCAAAATTTTTAAAATAGAAAAAATTGATATTCTATTTGAATGTATTGGTTTATCTGATGGCATTTCAAAAAAAATAGTTGAAACAGCACTTAATAATAAAATTCATGTGATAACTCCAAATAAAGCCTTAATATCAAAACATGGTGATTATTTATCAAAATTAGCAGAAAAAAATAAAGTTAATTTAGAATTTGAAGCCTCTGTAGCTGGTGGAATACCAATTTTAAGAACTATTAAAGAAGGTTTAGCTACCAATAAAATTAATAAAGTGTACGGAATTTTAAATGGAACTTGTAATTATATTTTATCAGAAATGGAAAATTCAAAAGAATCTTTTTCAAATGTACTCAAAAAAGCACAGAAATTAGGATATGCTGAACCAGGTAATCCCAAGTTAGACCTGAATGGCTATGATGCATTTGCTAAGATTAGAATATTGTCATCTTTATCTTTCAACAAAAGTATATCAAAAAAAAAATGTTTAATGGAAGGAATAGAAAATATTGAATTTAAAGACATTGAGATTGCAAATCAATTAAATTTTAGAATTAAACTTCTGGGAATCACAGAGTTAATAAGCAATAAGCTTTTTGAAAGAGTTCATCCATGTTTAGTAAAAAAGAATTCTTATATCTCAAATGTTTCAGGAGTTATGAACGCAATTATTTTGCATGGCGAACCTGTCGGAGAGACTGTTTTACAAGGTGAGGGCGCTGGCCCTGGAGCTACTTCTTCAGCTTTGATGTCTGATCTTTTATCTATTTTAAGAGGTAATATTAAATATCCCTTTGGTGTTTCTAGTAAAAAACGTAAGTCTATTGCTTCATACAATTTAAATAATTATTCAAATTCTTTATATCTTAGATTTGAAGTTAACGACAAACCAGGAGTACTTTCTCAAATTACTCATTCATTAGCTAAAAGGAATATTTCTGTTGAAAGACTTATACAAATACCAGACCATAAAAATAAAAAAGCATCTATAATAATTATTACTCACAAAACTAATGAGTCTGATGCAAACAAATGCCTAAAATCGTTTAAAATAAATAAAAATATATTAAAAGTTCCTACAAGAATAAGACTGTTCTAAATGGAAATTTATATTAAGCTATTTGAGGTTTTATCACCTGTTTTTTTTATAGTTGGTATAGGTTATTTTTTAGGTAAACAAAAATCTGATATAGACACTACTTTTATCACTAATTATTCTGCTAATTTTGGTGCACCAGCACTGTTTATATTTGCAATTACATCATCTGGAGTTACTTACAGCGTATTTTCAGAATATTTTATTTATTCTGTAATAGCACTTATTTGTTTTGCGATAACCGGTGTTATATTTTTATTTTTCATGAAAAAGGATATATCTAGAGAGTTACCTCCGTTTTTCCTTCCAAATACAGGTAATATGGGTATTCCAATTTGTTTATTTGCTTATGGATCTTTAGGAATGGGTGTCGCTGCAGCAATATCATCCTTAGTTGTTCTTTTACATTTTACTGCCAATATATTTTTAGCTAGTAAAAAATTTGATACTAAAATTATTTTAAAAAGTCCCTCAACATACGCTGTAATCATAGCAGTTGCGTTTTTATATTTTGATCTTGAAATGCCGAAGTTTGTTTTAAATACAGTAATGCTATTAGGTTACGCTATGATTGTTTTAATATTGATGTCTTTGGGTGTTTCATTAACTCAAATGAAGGTATTTTCATTAAAAAGTTCCTTAATCTCATCGGTTGGTAGAGTTATAATTGGCCCAATTATTGGGTTTATTTTGATCAAAATATTTAATCTATCTGGCTATGCAGCCGGTGTTTTATTAATTCAATCTTCGATGCCGAGTGCTATATTAACTTATCTTATAGCTTCAATGTATTCGCCTAAAAAAATTGTTGATAACATATCAAGCATGATTGTAGTCTCAACTTTAATGTCATTAATCACCATACCAATTATAGTCTTTATTTCTTTAAAATATTTTTCTTAATGAAAGCTATAATACTTAATTTATCAGCGTGGGCTGTTTTGCCTTTCATGGACACTATTGCAAAATATTTGTCTGCTGAATTATCTTTTTTTCAAATTACTTGGGCTAGATATTTTTTTACTGTTTTTTGGACGCTTCCTTTTATGTTTATTTTTTTTAGAAAAAACTTAACATTTTCTGAAAATCCTAAATTACAAATTTTAAGAGGATTAACTCTTTTTTCTGCTAACATTTGTTTTTTTTATTCAATTTCAATAATATCTATGGCTAAAGCTTTAACACTTGCTTTTGTTGCTCCTTTAGTAACAACAGCATTATCACCAATTTTACTAGGTGAAAAAGTTGGAATAAAAAGGTGGACCGCAGTAATAATTGGTTTTTTAGGAACTTTAATAGTTATAAGACCTGGATTTATAGAATTTAATTTAGCAACAGTAGCCGCTTTAGCTACAGGCTGTCTTTACGGTGTTTATTTAATAATCACTAGAAAACTACATTCAACTGACAATCCATTATTAACACTTCTGTTAACCGGTATAGTAGGTGCTACTGTAGCAACTTTCTTTGTACCAATAGTTTGGGTTAATCCAACAAATATACAGTGGTTATGGCTTGCTATAATGGGTATTTTTGCCTGTTTAGGACATATTCTACTAATTTATTCATTAAGATATGCTGATGCATCTAAATTAGCTCCTTTTGGATACTTTGAGATTATTACTAATATAATATTAGGTTATTATATCTTTAAAGACTTCCCTGACTTATGGACTTTTCTAGGTTTGTTTATAATTATATCCTCTGGTATTTATATTTTTAGAAGAGAACTTAAATATAAGTAGTTTTATAAAGTAAACTTATATAACCTATATATTAATAATTTACTTTAAGTTTATATTATAAACTATTGTAATTATTAAACATTTTAATAAAATTAAAGTAAAATATAATATACAAGATATTAAAATATAATCATCATAAATAGCAATACAAAAGATGATAAATATAAATAGTTATCAAAAAAAGCTTATATATATGGGCTTTTAGACATCAGTAGAATAAAACATTCGTATCATTATTCTGAGAAAGATTTCTTATATCAAATTATCAAGAAAAATAAGGGTAAAGTAGGTGTTTTTGCGTGTTAAAATAAGTGTTGATATGCTTAGATTCTAGAGTGATGCACATATCGAATATAGTGTTTAATCGAGCATAGAAGGGGTTAATTTTGCGATATACTCATATTCAGTACAACCGAAGGGAGAAATATAAATTTATAGGAATAATATCTGAATATATTAAAAAAACGTTGGTATTAAAGCATTTTAGAGCAAAAAACCTTCCTTTTTTAGAAGTTTTTTCTTAAATTTTATTCCTCCCGGAGCTGAGAACCCCCCTAGAGAGCCATCAGATCTAATAACCCTATGGCATGGTACTTTAGGTGCATATGGGTTCTTTCCACATGCATTAGCTACAGCTCTCGCAGATTTAGGCATTTTTATCCCTATGGCTACTTCTTTATAGGTTTTTACCTTACCTTTTGGTATTTTCAAAAGGTATCTCCAGACTTTTATTTGAAATTTTGTACCTTTTAGGATCATTTAATAGAAAAACCCTGTTTCCTTGCACTTTTTACGGTGCAAAGAACAGTAGTTTTGACACGTCGTTTTAGGCGCTACCGCCGTGTCCTTCGCTCTGCATGTTTAGCGCTGCTTTGCAGAACTTTCTGCCCTCTGGGCTTGAACCTCTCGGCTTTTCCCCAATTGGCCAGTTAAGAGTTGCCTCTTAATTCATTTGCAACAATATCAGAGATCAAAGGTTGCAAGTATCACTTTATTGTTGAATTTACTAAGTTTTTCACAACTGTGGATAGTGGGGAAAAGTTAAACTAAAACATTAAGAGTATCAGCAATACAAAAATACTGATAAAAAATGCACCAAATATAAGCATTAATATCCTATTTTTGGTTTGTTCCTTTAATTTTGGCCAGTAATTCATTATCATGAATGTTCCAATAACAACCAATAATCCAATTAATATATATTTTGGCATTTATATTTAACAGATATTAGTTACATCTCTTATAATCAACAGATAAAAGGCCGCTTATCTTAATATTAGCGTGGTATCATCAAAATTATGTAACTTATAAAGAAGATAATAGCCATAATAGACAAAAATATTGTATTTATGCTTTTACCAGTATTTCTGTATTGAATTAAACTTAATACAACAAAACCAATTGAGCTAATTAAAAACCATACTGCAGGAATTTCTCCATCAAATGAATTCATAATTTTATATTAAAACTATTGACAATAAAAATCACCTAATATATAACTTCCGATAATTAATGGTTATCGGAATATAATATGAATGAACTTGTAACTGATTTAAAAAGTCTAGAATTAGAAACTTTAAAAAACTTAAAGAACTCTAAAGCTGCTAATACATTAAGAGCCTATCAAGCAGATTTTAAAGATTTCTCAGCATTCTGCGCAAAAAATGGATTAAGTTCAATGCCAACAGAGCCTAAAATTTTATCTATTTACTTAACCCATTTAGCTGCGAACTCGAAATTTAGTACTTTAAAGCGAAGAATAGCGTCTATAAGCGTTATTCATAAGATGAAAGGTCATTATCTAGACACAAAACACCCAATAATTATGGAAAATTTACATGGTATAAAAAGAGTTAGGGGAACAAATCAAAAAGCAAAAAAACCATTATTAATCAATAATTTAAAGAGCATAATTAATAAAATAGATGAATTAAAACAGCCCGAAAAAAAGAAATTTAGAGATAAAGCATTAATACTTATTGGATTTTCAGGAGGTTTTAGAAGGTCTGAACTAGTAAATATTGATTATGATGATTTAGAGTTTGTGAATGAAGGGGTGAAAATATTCATTAGTAGATCGAAAACCGATCAATCTGGTGAAGGAATGATAAAAGCGATCCCCTACTTTGATAATATGAACTTCTGCCCAGTAGTAAAATTAAAAGATTGGATTAATTTTTCAGAAATTAGATCGGGTAAAGTATTTGATATATCAGACAAAAGTGTAGCTCTTATATTAAAAAAATATGCATTACTTTCAGGTTTGAATCCTAATAAATACAGCGGTCACAGTCTTAGATCAGGATTTGCAACATCAGCCGCTGAATTTGGTGCAGAGGAAAGAAATATAATGGCAATGACGGGACACAAAACTACACAAATGGTAAGAAGATATATTCAAGAAGCAAATTTATTTAAAAATAATGCATTAAATAAAATTAAGATTTAAAATTTCTATTGATAATTCATTAAAAGATTTTCTATTAATAGATTTATAATTTCTAAAATGTTTCGTCCATTTTTCATAATTATAACTTTTATCGATAATATCAATTTGTTTTATATTTTTTGCAGCAGCAACGTGAGAAACAGCACCATGACAAGAAATTAACAAAGATGAATTATTAATTATAGATTCAAGATCAGTAAAATTAATATTTTCAATTAAATCGATATTATCAATAAAATTATTTTTAAAAATGTTAGATAAAATTTCAGGCGTATTATTTCCGGTTGTAACAATAACATTTTTATTTGATTTTAAAGATAATGAAGTCAAGAATGATTTAAGTTGTTGTTCGGAAGGTTCAATATTTTCGTAACTTTTAATATATTTATTAAAAATCCATTTTTCATCAAAATGAAATAAAATATAATCTTTTTTGTCAAAATTAGAATAATAAATCTCTCTATTTTCCAATGTATTTAAGTCGTTGTAATCAAAATTAAAACTTAAATATTCTAAAATATTTTTGATTTCGTCAAAATATGAATCAAATTTTGCGATATTGGATATATATTTTTTTTTTGATTTTAAATAAAAAGAAATAATTTTAGATCTTCTTTTAGAATCGTGAATAATTATAGATTTATAAAAATGCTTATTTAATGAAAAAAATAATTTAATTTTATTAAAAAAACCTTTTTCTAAAAAAAAAACTTTATCAATAATATTGAATGAATTAATATATTTTAAATTTTTTTCTGATGATATTAGTGTAATATTGCAGTCAGGATCGTTTCTCTTAATTGATTTAATTAATATTAAAGTTAGAAGAAAGTCACCTATTCTATCTGTACGAAAAATTAAATATTTGTTCATTTATCATGCCACAAATATTTAGTTTTTGTATTGATATCAAAAGTTTTATTTATAATAAAATCTGCGACTAAATTAGAATTGAAATATTTTATATATTTAGTTTTACCCTTTTTCCCAATTGATCTTCTCAATCGATCATCTCTACTTATTTTAGATATTTTTTCACTTAAATCGTTAATACTAGAATAAAATACCATTTCTTTATCAGTGAAAAAATCTCTATAACCAGTTTTTTCATCAATTAGTGTAACTAATCCATTGCCAGCTATTTGTGTTATGCGATCGCTACTATAGTATTTTATTGGTGAACCTCTACTTAAATTTAAACCCATTTTTGAATTTGAAATTGTTTTGAAATATTGATCAGCCCATATTGGCTGAACATTATCAAGACCAAAAATATCATATTTTATATTTTTTGAGACATTTATTAATTTTTTAATAAATTTTTCTCTATCATCAGATCCTCTATATTTTAAACTTCCTCTGTGTACTCCATGACTGAGAGCAAAAAAAACATCATTTGAGCAATTTTTGTTAAAGTTATTAAGTGTTTCTATAGATGGGTCAGTTGGATTAGGTATAAAATAATTTTTAACATTCTTTGGTAAAAAACTTAAAACTTCGGGACTAGTGGTAATAAAGTTAGTATCAAGAAATTTAGATTTATCTAAAATTCTTTTTTTATTTCTAATAAAATCTGGACCTTTTATATTAAGAGGATCAAGAAACCACTGTGCTATTCTTAGAAATGGATACTCATCTTTTAGAACACCAAGCATATCAGGCGATATTAAATCTGCATGACCTAAAACTATAAGATCAGGTTTAAAATTATAACAAGTTTTTCTTAATTTTTCATTTAATGATTTAGATCCAGATAAATCTGAATAGGATTTATAATTTTTTTGTATATCTCTATCACTAAATTCTAAGACACTATTTCCTTGTCTTATGAAACCATTATTAATTCTTCTTCCAGTGTTAAAGTACAGTCTACCATCATGACGCTCATTAAAATTAGTTACATGCAAAATTCTTAAAGAAACATTTTTTTTAATGTTAAACTTTTTAATTAATCTAAATTTTTGATCTCTTATATTATCGATTAATTTAGAAACGTATGAATGAGTTAAATAAAAATTCTTAAGTGATAACTTTTGTAAATTTATTCTCTTTTTATTATTTTTAATTAAATTTTCTATTTCATTATATAGATTACTTTGATCTAACTTTTTAAGAATTACACCATTAGTAATTGTTTCCTTCAAACCACCTCTGTCACTTATAATCACAGCACAACCATTGGCGGAAGCCTCTAGACTAGTTCTGCCAAAAGGCTCTTCCCATCTTGAACATATAACTGCAATAGAAGTTTTTTTGTAAATATTAAGTACTTCGTGATGTTTTAAAAATCCTAAATTATTTAATTTTTCATGATTAAATTGCAATTTGTCCCTTGGTTCATCGCCCACTACTATTGATGACCAATTTTTATGCTTATTTAAAATTTTAATAATAGAATCTCCAAAAATATCATAACCTTTTGATCTATTTAGTTTACCTACGAATGTAATTATATTTTTTTTTGAATTTAAATTAACTTTGCTTTTTTTAGCTGATTGATTAATTACAATTAATTTTTCACTATTGATGTGGTCATTTTTCATACCTTCAAGAAACTTTCTCTTAGACCAATTACTATTAAATACAATTTTAAAGCAATTTTTTAACAAAAAAATTCTCTCAGATAAACTTCTTGATCCACTCATTGTTAGTGGATCATTGTGGAAATAAAGTATGTAATTTCTTTTTTCTAAAGATTTTATCAAATAGCTTAAATATATTGGTCTATTATGTATTTCAATTAAATCAGATTTTCTTTTTTTTTCTAAATTTGCAAATTCTTCAGCATAAGATCTATTTTGACTTTTAAATATACTTTTTTTAATATTAATATTTTTATAGTTTAATTTAAATTTCTCTTTAAAATATGTACTTCCATAAACAATTGTTTTTTTTTTATATTTACTAAGTTTTAATGTATCATTTATAAATAATGAAACT
The DNA here is from genome assembly GCA_902587435.1 of uncultured Pelagibacteraceae bacterium. Classification (GTDB taxonomy): domain Bacteria; phylum Pseudomonadota; class Alphaproteobacteria; order Pelagibacterales; family Pelagibacteraceae; genus Pelagibacter. The sequence continues at coordinate 52,070 of CACILF010000004.1, read as the reverse complement.
GCACCAGGATATTTTGGTGAGAAATTTTCTTTCAAAGGTAATAATATAGAAATTTTCAACTTACAATTCCCTTTTAATTTTGTTTCTTAATTTATAATTTTTTTTTAACTTGTATTCTTCTTTCATTGCTAAAATTTTATTATCATATTTTTTATAGTACGCTAATTTCCATTTTCTTCCTCTTGTAAATTTTGCTCCTTTTGAATTATTGTGTAATTTTAATCTTTTCTTAATATCCTTTGCGTATCCTACATAAGAAATTGTCTTATTTTTGATTTTTGTGACCAATAGATAAACAAAATACATGAAATTTGGCGGTCCCTAGGGGAATCGAACCCCTCTTTCGAGGATGAAAACCACGTGTCCTAACCGATAGACGAAGGGACCGAATTTTGATCTTTTATTGCAATTAATATAATTAATCAAGTAATTGGTATCTCTTTTTTTACAATATTAATTGTAGAGTTTTTATGAGTAACTAAAGTTTCTGTAATAAACTTGTCATTCTCTATTTTTATTCCATTAACAAGATCACCAGATGTAATACCAGTAGCGCAGAAAATAGAATCTCCTCTAACAATTTCATTCAAATCATATTTTTTATTTAAATCTTTTATACCCATTTTTTTTGCTCTTTGAATTTCATCATCTGTTTTAAACAAAAATCTTCCCTGAAATTTACAATTAAATGCATCTAATGCTGATGCTGCTAAAACTCCTTCTGGCCCCCCTCCTATTCCTAAAAATATATCAATATTGTATTTCTTGTCGGTAACCAAAAGTGCACCAGCTACATCCCCATCGGATATCAACTTTAATTTAACATTTAATGTTTTTAATTTATCAATTATTTCTTTGTGCCTAGGTCTTTCAAGAATACAAGCTGTAATTTCATTTAAACCTTTATTTTTGCAATCAGCAATATTTTTTATATTCTTTTCTATTGGAAAATCTAAATCTGTAGCATCCGAAGGAACATCGTTACTAACAGCTAACTTATCCATATAAGTTTCAGGTGCGTTAAACAAATTTCCTTTATCACTTATAGCTAGTACTGAAAGTGCACCAGGTAAATTATTTGCTGCAAAATTTGTTCCTTCAAGTGGATCAACTGCAATGTCAATGCTAGGTCCCTCACCTGTACCTAATTTTTCGCCTATATATAACATTGGGGCTTCATCTAGTTCACCCTCACCTATTACTACTTTTCCATCTATATCTAATTGATTAAGATTTTTTCTCATTTCATCTGTGGCGGCCTTGTCTATTAATACTTTATCTTTTTTTCCTAAATGTGGATAACATGCAATTGCTGCATTTGATGTAATATTAGTTATTTTATCTAAAAAATCTTTTTTAAATATCATAAACTATTTTGATTCAATAGTTACATCTTCTTTAGATGATTTTAGTTTATCTTCAAATTCTCTTAAACGTTTATATACACTTGCAAGTTCTATAATAGTAGGCCAAGCTTTTAATAAATATTGCATAGATCCTTCAACTCTTCCAAATGCTCTTATAATTTGTTGCATAACTCCTAGCGTAACTACACCCGCTACAATGGCTGGAGCTAAAAAAACGTATGCAGATAAAACATTTGCTTGTAAGTATGCAATTCGTCCAATATTAAAATATAGATATCTTAAATAACTTAAATAATGAATTTTACGTACATCATCAAATAATTCGTCAATTCTTTTTGGCCTTACAGTTTCATTGTCTTCTGCAATTACAAGGATTTTTCTATATGCAGCCTCTTGCTTTTGCAAATCATACTCAACACCAACCAGTCTTAATATCAAACCAAGTACAATTAAAAAAACAGTTCCACCAATAGTCCAAATCAAGGCACCTACTATTAAACCGTATTCCCAGTCACCAAAAAAGAATATAGGAATGCCTATACTTAAGCCAAATAATATAGGAACAAATTGGATCAAAATCATTACAGATTCTATTAAACTAGTACCTAATCCTTCCATTATTCTTGTGAATTTAATTGTATCTTCCTGAACCCTCTGCGATGCACCTTCTATTTTTCGAGCTTTGTCATAAACAGAATGGTACCACTCAACCATTGATGTTCTCCATCTAAATAAAAAATGCGCTGTAAAGAAACTAATTGCTACGTAAACAGCAATATACATACCTGCCAATGTAATAAATGAAAACAAACTTGCAAAGTATTCTTCAATTGAAACAGCGTTTGGTTCCGCAAGTGCTTTTTGAATCATGTCATAAAATACACCAAACCATTCATTTATTTTCACATCTATTACAACCTGAACCCAAAGTGATGAAAGAATAATAAACGAGCCTATCCAAGCCCACAAAAACCATTTTCTTGAATTAAAAAATTTAAACATTATTTAAAATTGTCTGCGTAAGATTTTTTATTAATTTTTCTATTTTTAGGTTCAATTAACTCATAGTCAATTTTATTTTTTTTTGCATATTCAATAGCAAGTTCTTTTGTTTTAAATTCAAGATTTAGTTCTGAATATGTATCTGAAGAACTTTCCCATCCCATTAAAGGGTTAATGCCAGGTTTTTTTGTTATAAATTCAATTATCCATTTATCAAATTTCTTTAAACCTGACTGCATAGCTGTTTTTGACGGCTTATATATTTTTGCTTTTTTCATAAATGGTCGGGGCGGCAGGATTTGAACCTGCGACCCTCTGGTCCCAAACCAGATGCGCTACCAGGCTGCGCTACGCCCCGAATGGGTAACTAATACAGTAGTTAAAGCTAATTTCAAAGGATAAATATTAGCAAAAATGAAGAAATTTAATAGGAATCTGATATATAAGAAATCATGATAATTGCTTGCCCATGTGGTAAAAAAAATTTTGAGATTGATCAAAAATTCATACCCTTAGAAGGTAGAATGCTTCAATGTGGCAGTTGTGATCGTCAATGGTTTTTTAAAGTTAATATAATAGAAAAAAAAACTGAAAAAGAAATTGAAATTGTACAAAAAAAAATTTCAGATATCGAAAAGCAAACATCAGAAAATTTAATTAGTAATCCAACAAATGTTAAAATTGATAAGACCCCATCTATAAAAAAAAAAGATAAAAAAAATATTAATTATTTAAACATAATATTAGTAATAATTATATCTATTGCTGCATTAATAATTGTTTTGGATACTTTTAAAAATCCATTGACATCTATATTTCCAAATATTAATTTTTTGCTAGATAATTTGTATCAATCAATTGAAGATGTGAAACTTTTCATAATAGATTTAATTCAATAAAGTATGTTAAAATATTTATCGTCTCCATTTAAATGGTTTTTTAAATTAGAAGCTGCAAGTGGTTTAGTATTGCTATTTTCGGCAATAATTGCACTCATTATAAGTAATTCAAATTTTTCTACTTTATATTTTGCTACTTTAGACAAGTATCTATTTATAGGAATAAACGAATTCGGATTGAAACTCTCTGTTCTTCATTGGATAAACGATGCTTTAATGGCAATATTTTTTTTCTTTGTCACATTAGAAATTAAAAGAGAATTTATCCAAGGTGAACTTTCAGATATAAAGCAAGCTTCATTGCCCATAATTGCTGCTGTTGGTGGAATGTTAATCCCTGCATTAATTTATATTTATATAAATTTAGGCAATAGCGAAACTTTAAATGGGTGGGCCATACCATCAGCTACTGATATAGCATTTTCTCTTGGTGTACTTTCGTTGCTTGGAAAAAGAGTACCTTTGTCTTTAAAAGTTTTCTTAACTGCATTAGCTATAATAGATGACCTTGGAGCAATTGTGATTATTGCATTATTTTATTCAGGTGATCTGAGCATTAAATATCTTTCACTAATGTTATTGGCATTTATAATTTTGTTAATAATAAATAAGTTTAATATTAAAAAATTTCTTCCATATTTATTAATAGGCCTTTTCTTATGGGATTTTACTCATAACTCAGGTATTCATGCAACTATAGCAGGCGTCCTATTGGCAATAACAATACCGCATAGAAAAAAAGAAAGAGATTTTTCATTATTAATTAAAGTTGAACATGCAATAAGTCCATATGTTGCTTTTGGAATAATGCCATTATTTGCTTTTGCAAATGCAGGCGTATCTCTTGAAGGTTTATCTTTTTCATCATTATTAGACAAAGTACCTCTTGGAATAGTGTTAGGTTTGTTTCTTGGAAAACAGTTAGGAGTCTTTGCTTTTTCATATATTTCAATAAAATTAAAAATTGCACAATTGCCTAATAACTCTAATTGGTACAACTTTTATGGTGTAGGAATTTTAACTGGTATTGGTTTTACGATGAGTTTATTTGTTGGAAATTTAGCTTTCGCTGAAAGCATGCAATATATGGATGGTGTTAAAATAGGTGTTTTAACTGGGTCATTATTATCCACTTTGTTTGGATACTTTTTGATATTACTTACGCCAAACAAATAAATAATTGAAATGAGAAAATTAATATTAATTGTAATTACAGTTATGATGTTTTTTTTTAAAAATCAAGCACTTGCAAATTATGATAAAGTTTTTTTTGACTTTAAAATTGATAATATTATTGGTGAAAAGATAGATTTTCAAGATTATAAGAATAAGGTAGTACTTTTAGTAAATACTGCCAGTTACTGTGGTTTCACTAAACAATATGATGATTTACAAAAGTTATGGGATCAATACAAAAAAGACGGACTTATTGTTTTAGGAATACCATCAAACTCATTTAATCAAGAGAAAAAAGACAACAAAGAAGTTAAAGAATTTTGTGAGGTTAATTTTAATATTAATTTCCCGATGTCTACAATAACAGATGTTAAGGGAGATAACGCTCATGAAATATTTAAATGGGCAAAAAAGAATTACGGCAAATCTGCTGTACCAAAATGGAATTTTTATAAAATTTTAATTAATAAAGAAGGTAAAATCGAAGATACTTTCTCATCATTTACTAAACCAACATCTAATAAAATTGTATCTAAAATTGAGAAATTATTAAAAATATAGTTTTAAACCATCATATGCTGGAATTATATTTTTAGGTAATTTTTTTTTAAGTAAATTATAATCTAATTCTGAATGTAGGTTCGTAAGTATTGCTTTATTGGGTGAAAACTCTCTAATTAATTTTAAAGATTGTTCCAAATTTAAATGCGATGGATGTTTTTTATACCAAAGACAATCTATTACTAAATATTTTAATTTTTTAAAAAATTTATAGTCTTTTTTATGAATTTTACTAACATCACTAATATAGGCTAATTTCTTATTAAAAATATAGCAAATACTATTAACTTTTCCATGTTCTACTTCTATTGTTTTAATTGTAACTTTTTTTGATCCATCTCTGATTAAAAATTTATCTTTTACTAAATTCATTTTCAATATCGCTGGATATTCCTTATTAGAGTTTTTAAAACAATATAAGAATGTATTAATTAAATATTTTCTAGTTTTTTTATCAGCAAATACTGGTAGAGGTTTTTTATTTTTAATATAAAAAACCCTTAAATCATTTATTCCATGTGTTTGATCTGCATGTAAGTGTGAATATAAAATTTTATCTATTCGATTTATTTTATTGTTAATTAACTGCGATCTTAAATCTGGCGATGTATCTATCAAAATATTATCAGTTTTTGTTTGCAGAAACGCTGAGCATCTAGTTCTATAATTTTTAAAGTTTTTAGGATTGCATTTACCAAAATTTCCATCTGGTCTTGGAACACCCATGGAACTTCCACATCCAAGAATTGTAAATTTTAAAGGCATAATTATTTCAAATTAAACAATAAATTGAAATTTTGTGTAGTAATTTTTTCCATTTTATCAATTTCAGTATTTTTTAAATAAGCTAATTTTTCTAAAGTATGTTTTATAAAACTAGGTTCATTTTTTTTACCACGAAGTGGAACTGGAGCTAAGTAAGGACTATCAGTTTCAATTAGTAATTTATCATCTGGTATCAATTTAAATGTTTCTTGTAAACTATTACTATTTTTGAATGTTATAATACCACTGGCTGAAAAATAGCTCCCTAAAGTTAGGAGTTTTTTTGCAAATTCAGTTGAACCAGTAAAACAATGCATTAAAATTTTAGGTTTAAACTTTTCGTAATTTTTTAAAACCTCAAATGTTTCATTTTCTGCACTTCTTGAATGTACTATTATTGGCATATTTAGATCCAAAGATGCTTCAACATGGGTTTTAAAACTTTCCAATTGTTTTTGTTTATCAGAATGATTGTAGTAAAAATCCAATCCACTCTCCCCTATAGCTATAATCTTACTGTTTTGATTAACAGTACTTATTATTTCCTCTTTAGTTACTTGATTGTTGGCACATTCATGAGGATGAATACCAAATGTTCCATAAATAATTGGATCAAAATTTACAATTTTTTTTATCTTTTCGAAACTACCTATGGTAGTGCAAATTGATAAAATTTTTTCGATTCCAACATTTTTTGATCTACTGATAACATTATTAAGATCACTATACATTGGTTCATGATCTAAATGACAATGTGAATCAATCATTTTTCTCAATCTTTTTAAACAAAATTGAAATCTTGTTTAATTTATCATTTTTTTTTAAATTTTCATGAACTTTAATTGAATTAAAATCAATTTTATCTTCCGAAATGTTAAAAATTTTTAAAGCTTTTAACGAACTATCAGGAATAATTGGATAAAGCATAATAGATATTTTTCTTATTAACTCTATAGAAACATACAAAATTGTATTTAACCTTATTAAATCTTCTTTTTTTTTCCAAGGTTCTTGATCATTAAAATATTTATTAGCCGCAAAAAGTTGATCCTGGATAAAATTAACATAAAAATTAATATTTTGATTATCAATTGAATCTATCAATTTATTAAATGAATCTTCGTAAATTTTTAATACTTCTTTATCTTCTTTTGTAAAAGAATAATTTTCAGGAATTTTCAATTCTAAATTTTTTTCAATAAAAGAAATAACTCTTTGACAAAGATTTCCATAATTATTAGCTAAATCACTATTAATACAGTTTTCTAATTTTTCTTTAGATATATTTCCATCATTTCCAAAAGAAACTTCTTTTATTAAATAATATCTTAGCGGATCTAAACCATAGGTATCTACTATCTCTATTGGATCTAGAATATTGCCTTTTGACTTAGACATTTTTTCTTCACCAGAAAGGATCCATCCATGGCCATACACTCGCTTTGGAGCATCAATATCAGCAGCAAGCAAAAATGCAGGCCAATAAACAGCATGAAACCTTAATATATCCTTTCCAATCAAATGTACTGTTGCAGGCCAATATGATTTATAAAGTTTGTCATTTGTATTTGGGTAATTTAATGCACTTATATAATTTGTAAGCGCATCTAACCATACATATATAACGTGATCTTTGTTTGAAGGAACTTTTATACCCCAGGAAAAGGATTTTCTGCTAACAGACAAATCTTTTAAACCACCTTTAACAAAACTAATAACCTCATTTTTTCTAGATTCTGGTAAAATAAAATCAGGGTTATCATTGTAAAACTTAAGCAAAGGTTTTTGCCATTTTGAAAGTTTAAAAAAAAAAGATTCTTCTTCCACCCATTCAACTGGTGAACCAGAAAGTTTAGATATTTTTTTATTATCTTTAGTTTCTATTTCTTCTTCAGAATAAAATGCTTCATCTGAAACTGAGTACCAGCCAGAATATTTTGACAAATATATTTCATTTTTTTTTTCCAATATATTCCACAAATTCTCTACTGATTTTTTATGTCGTAGCTCAGTTGTTCTAATAAAATCATCATTTGAAAGATTTAAAGTTTTAGATAGATCAAAAAAAGTTTTTGAAATTTCATCACAAAAAGCTTTAGGTTCCATTCCTTTTTTTTCTGCAGCTCGTTGAATTTTTTGACCATGTTCATCTGTGCCAGTTAGAAAAAGTACATTGTAACCTTGAATTCTTTTAAACCGCGCAAAAAAATCAGCAACTATACTTGAATATGCGTGCCCCATATGAGGTTTTGCTGAGGGATAATATATAGGTGTAGTTATATAAAAAAACTTACTCATTTAATAGTTTTCCATTCAGTTCAATTAAAATATTTTCAATATCTAAATTATACTTATGGCACTCATATATTCTTGATAAGAAATATTTATATAAGTTATAAATTTTCTCTTTTTGTTTAAAGTAAAGTATTTTTTTATTAAAATATAACTCTACAAAGAATGAAAGATTATTTTTTAAGTACAAATCTTTTTTAAATAACTTTTTTTCAATAATCAATTTTAAGAGATCTTCAATTGGAATATCAATATTTATATTATTATTTTTAAAAAAATTATATAGTAAAATTATATCTCCAGGAGAATTATAATTATTTTTATAATCATTATTTAATTTATTATAAAAATCAGAGTCTGAAATTTTATTAATAACCTTCAATTTATCATCATTATTTAAGCATAAGTTAAATTTAATACATCTGGACTTTAATGTTTCAAAAATTTTGGTGCCACTATGATGAATTAAAAAAAAGAATATATTATTATTTGGTTCTTCAATTATTTTTAATAATGCATTAATTGAATTTATATTTAAACAGTCAATACTATCAATTAATATTATTTTACAATCATTATTGAATGAAGATTTATTTGTAAAATTAATCATTCCCCTTATTTTTGAAATATTTATGTTACTTTTTTCATTTTCAGCTGATATTAAAAAAAAATTTGGATGTGAATTATTCAAAATTAAATTATATGAACGATTATTTAAAGAAATTAGATTATTATCAAAATCATATTTATTATCTTCTTTTTTAGAAAATATATAGTTTATCAAATGGTAAACAAAAGTAGATTTTCCAATACCATTATTTCCTGAGAATATAATTTTGTTAGGAAGATTATTTTTATCATAAAAATTTTTAAAATTTAAAAAAATATTACGATATCCTATAAGAGTGGTATTATTTGATGGAGTTATATTCATATTGATAAAAGAGAATTAACTTTTTTAAAGATTATTTCCTTATTTTTAGTTATTAGATCATTAGAATTAATTATCATATATTTTTTATTTTTTTTTGATATTTGCATATAGCCATTTTGTACTTTTCTGTAAAAGTTTATATTAAAATTATCATATCTATTTTTTTTTAATCTTTTTTTAAGTCTAAATTTAAGATTTTTCATACTTACTATATTTAAAAAAGTAAAATTAGGTTTAATATTTTTTAATATTAACTTATTTAAACCTAGAATTAAATTTTTGCTAATACCCATGCCATAGTGCTGATATGCTAAAGTTGAATCTACAAATCTATCAATTAATATTATTTTTTTTTTGTGATTTTTTTTAATTATAGATTGATAATTTTCATTTCTTGCTGACATATAAAGAAATAAATCTGTTAATTTATCAAAATTAGAATTTTTTTTTAAAATTAAGTTTCTTATCTTTTCCGAGTTACTAGATCCACCTGGCTCTCTTAATTTTAAATATTTTATTTTTTTTTTCTTTAAATAATTTTCTAAACTTTTAAGATGAAAGCTTTTACCGGAACCTTCAATACCCTCAAATACTATAATGGGATATTTATACATCACCCCAGATTAAATAGTTTATTGATTTTATAATTCTGGATATAATATTATTCTTCTTTACACTGTTTGATGCGAATAGATCATGTTCTGATAGCATTTCACCATCATAGTTAATTATTAGTTTTGCAATAATCTCATCTTTTTTGATAGGCGCCTCAATTGGGCCTTCGTATAATACTTTCGCTTCAAGTTTTTTAAATCTAGCTTTCTTTATTGTTTTATAAATATCTGTATCACTATAGACCCCTACACTTTCATCTTGGCCCAACCAAACATCTAGTTCAATAAAATTACTATCTTTTTTTGCTATTTCAATTGTATCATAATTAGTCAAGCCCCAAGTTAAAAGTTTTTGTGATTCTTTAGATCTTAAATTTCTATTTTCAAATCCACTTGCTACAGCGATCAATCTTCTATTATTTCTTTTAATTGATGATGCTAGAGAATATTTTTCATAAGAAAGAAATCCTGTTTTAATTCCATCAACGCCAATATCTTTGTATAAAAGTGGATTTCTATTTCCTTGAGTTATAGGGTCACCACCCGTTCTGTCCCAGGTGAATTCTTTTTCTTTAAAATATTCATAATATTTAGGGTAATTTTTAATTAAATAATTAGACATGATCAATATATCTCTAACAGTAGAAAGATTATCAGGATGATTAATACCCGATGAATTTGCAAAATTTGTATTTGTCATTCCAATTTCTTGAGCTTTAGAAGTCATCATAATAGCAAATTCTTCTTCGGTACCTGCTATACCTTCTGCCAATGCTATACAAGCATCATTTCCAGAAGATACAATTATACCTCTTAAAAGATCCTCTACACTAATTTGGTCGCCTACCATTATAAACATAGATGAATAACCAGCTTGAGATAGTCTCCAAGCATTTTCGGAAACAAAGAATTTTTCATTAAGATCAAGTTGTCCTTGCTTAATTAATTCAAAAGCAACAATTGAAGTCATTATTTTTGTCATAGATGCGGGAAATATTTTTAAATCAGGATCTTTTTCAAATAGTATTTTTCCTGATAAATAGTCTTGCAATATAACTGTTTTAGCTTTTACATCAAATTCTGCAGAATACGTTTTTGTATAAAAAGCAGTAAAAAGTATTAAAAGCGTTGTTATAAAAAATTTTTTCATAATTTAATTATTTCAATATTTTCAAAGTTTAAAGGAGTTATATCATCAAATGCTTTTTTTAAAGATTTTAATTTATTGAAGGGACCCAGATAAACTCTAAAATTTGTATTAGAAATTTTTAAAATTTTTGAATTATTCAAGTTTAATTCATCTTTCATTCTTTTCTTCATCATAATTGCTGTTTTTTCATAATAAAAATCTGCAATTTTAATTATATATTTAAATTTGTTTTTTTTTTGTCCTTCATTGACTTTCTTTTTATTCAAGCTTAAATCATTAATTTGTATACCTTCAACCGGGACTTTATTTGCAACTTCTTTTTCTTCTTCATAAATTTTTGCTTTTTTCGCTACAAAAGTTGAATTTTCGTTTATAGAAGTTATTTCAACATATGGCTCAGATTGATCTAAATCGAGTTCCTCATATATTCTTTTAGAAAGAACAGAATTAAAAAATATTGGATATTTAGCTTTTGCACCCACTGTTGCTAAAATAGTTTTATTATTCAACAAATTTGTAATTTTAACTTTTGTATTTTTCTTCAGATTCATTTGATAAATAATTAAAGATCTGTCATCAATCTTCTTATTTACTATTTTATTTTTTTTTAATTCTTCAGTAAAAAGTAGCGCGAAACCTTTATTTGAGTAAATTTCAGTTTCTACAACTATTTTTTTTTGTGATTTATTTATGTTACCTGTAGTACATGAATACATAAATAAAAAAATTAGAATAAAAATTTTATAATTCATTTTTAAATTTATCCTTTAATGTACATACGGCTAGAGCAAATCTTAATGATCTATTCCATTTAAGTATTAATTCATAATTATCAAAAGTTATATATGCTGGTTCTAATAATTTTGAATTTTCTACTATATCTCTATCCGGAGTTATTATAGCAGCTATTAAATTTTCATTAACTTTAATATTTTCATAATTAACTATATAATTTTTAAAATACTCAAATTTCTTTTTATTTTTAATTTTTTTAGCCGATGTATTTAAATATTTTATAGGAATATTTTCTTTTAATTGAATTCTATAAAAACACGGACTATTTTCTTTCCAACCTAGTTTACTAAGATAGTTGGCGGCAGATGCAAAGGAATCTTCTGTAGATTTCAAGTCTATCATTTTATCATTATTATAGTCTAAAGCATAATTTTTTATAGTTGACGGCATGAATTGAAAATTTCCAAAGGCTCCGGCCCAAGAACCATATAAAACATCAATATCTACAATTTCAATATCAATTAATTTTAAAATTGTAATTAACTCATTAGTAAAAAATTCACTACGTCTCTTGTCATAACTTAATGTTGCCAATGATGATAATATATCCATTTTACCAAGATATTTTCCAAAATTAGTTTCAATACCCATTAATGATAAAAGTAATTCTTTATCTACATTAAATTTGGATTCAACATTTAGTATTAAAGAAGAATTTTTTTCAAATAAATTTTTACCTATTTTTACCTTATCATTAGATGTTCTTTTGTTTATGTAAGTATTTGTATCCTCATAAAACTCAGGTTGAAATCTGTCATATTCAATAACTTTTGGTAAAAATTTAACCTTTGACAAAGTCATATCTAAGGTTTTTTTAGATATACCTTTTTTCATTGCGTAATCTTTGAATGAAACTTTCCATTTATCAAAATCTTCTGCAAAAATATTGTTAAAACTAATTAAGTAGATTAAAATGATGTAAAATATAATTTTAATTGTTCTCATACAAATCTCTTAAATAAATTAATACAGCAATCCATATAAAAATAAAACTTATGAACTTATCTGTTGAAAAAGCTTCATTAAAATAAAAGAAACCAAGTAAAAATTGACCTGTTGGAACAATAAAGAAAACCATTCCTGATGGGCCAAGACCAGCAAGTTCAACACCTTTGACATATAGAAATAATGGAATTAAAGTCATCGGACCGGCTAATATAATTAATGTAGCCAGGTTTAAATTATATAAATTAAAATCATTATTATTTGTTACTATAATTAAATATAAAATAAATAAAATTATTGGAAGTATAAATAAACTTTCTATCAATAAACCTATATCTGTATCAACATTAATTTTTTTTCTTAGCAAATTATAAGTACTCCACAATAAAGCCACACCTAGACCGACCCAAGGAAATGAAGTCATTTTAAATATTAAATACAAAGTAGATATTGTAACTAGAGAAATTGATATAATTCTTTGATTATTTAATTTTTCATTTAGAAAAAGGAAACCTAATAGGACACTTATGATTGGAAAAATAAAATAACCAAAACTAGAGTCGATAATTTTATGTGTTGAAACAGCATAAATCCAAAGAGTCCAATTTCCTAATATTAACAAACCAGAAATAAATAAAATTAATGACTTTTTTTTATTAAATAATATTTTTTTAAAAAGCTTCCATTTTTTTAATAATGTAGTTGTAATTATTAGTATCACCAGCGTCCAAATTGATCTATGCACAACAACTTCAAAAAAACCAATAAACGAGATATATTGAAAATAAATAGTACCCAAAAATCCCCAGAAAAATGAACCTGTTGATGTAGAGATCAAACCTTTTGTAAAATTTGAAATTTTCATAATTTATGATTAAGTTAAATGTCTACTAGTAGAGTTTATTAATTCAAATAATATTTTTGGTTGATATTATTAAATAACCTAATAAAAACAACCGAATGGAGAGATGGCTGAGCGGTTGAAAGCACCGGTCTTGAAAACCGGCAAAGGGGCAACTCTTTCCTGGGTTCGAATCCCAGTCTCTCCGCCATTATATTTTGAAATTTTGAAAATTTTCTATCAAGTTAAATATCGAATTATTTTCAAAATTAATTAACAATTCCTTTTTTCTAATTGAAATCAAAGTCTCATCTTCCATATTTACAAAATCGTTTAGATCATTCAGCTGCTCAATATTTAACCTATTAATTATTGAGTTAACAAAACCAATCATTAAAATATCCATTTCTTTACTACCTCTATAAGAAGCTCTGTATATAATTTTATTTTTAATTTCTTCTTTATTTTTAGACATCGATATATATATAAAACAATGAACAATTATGAATACTTATTAAAAGATATCAATAGTATAAAAGGCATAGGATTAAAAACATCAAAATTATTAAAAAAAAAGAATATTAATACAATATTTGATTTGATTTGGAGTCTTCCACGTGACACAATTGATCGAACAAATTTGGTTAAAATTAATGAATTGCAGATTGGAAAAATACATACAATTACTGTAAATGTTAAGAAATATAACTTTCCCAGAATTAGAAATTTACCTAATAGAGTATATTGTGAGGATGAAACAGGAAAAATTGAATGTATTTTTTTTAACAGTTATGAAGGATACATTAAAAAGATATTACCACTAAATTCAGTAGTCACTATTAGTGGAAAAATTGGTTATTATAAAAATAAATATCAAATTACAAATCCAACACATATATCATCAGACATAAATACAATAAAAAAAGTTTTTTCAACATACAGTCTTACAGAAGGTCTTACAGAAAAAAAATATACTAAAATAATTAATGATGTATTAAAAAATATTCCAGATTTAAAAGAATGGTTAAGTGATGAGATTTTGAAAAAATTTAATAATATTTCATGGAAAAATTCAATATTAGAATTACATGATCCAAAAAATATTAAAAGAAAAGGAGACTTTTTAAATAGACTTGCATTTGATGAAATAATATCAACATTTTTAATCAATTCAAAAGTGAGAAAAACAATTAAAAAAATTAAAAAAAAAAATAAAAATTTTGATGATAAAGAATTTAATAAAATTAAAAAAAAAATTAATTTTGATTTAACAACTGACCAATTAAAGGCAATTGATCAAATTAATTATGATTTAAAATCAAATCAAAAAATGTTTAGACTCTTACAAGGCGATGTTGGTAGTGGTAAAACTATTGTTGCATTAATTGCATCTATAAATGTTGTTTCCAGTGGATTTCAGGTTTGCTTAATGGCACCAACAGAAATACTTGCAAAACAGCATTATAATCTTGCAACTAAAATATTTGATAAATCTATCAATATAAAACTTTTAACAAGTAAAACTGAATATAAAGAAAGAAAAGAAATTCTTAAAAATTTACAAAACAATACAATTAATGTTTTAATTGGCACACACTCACTTTTTCAAGAAAAGATTAAATATAATGATCTCGGTTTAATTATTATTGATGAACAACATAAATTTGGTGTTAAACAAAGAAAAAAACTTTCTGACAAAGGAGGAAAGAATTGTGATGTACTTGTTATGTCAGCAACACCTATTCCAAGAACTATGATAATGACAGTTTTTGGTGATATGGATACATCAATAATAAAAAATAAACCAAAAAATAGAAAAGAAATCAAAACATTTAGTAAAATTGAAACTAAAGTCGAAGAAATTATAAAATTTGTAAAAAAAGAAATAAGTCAAAAAAATCAAGTTTTTTGGGTATGTCCCTTAATAGAAGAATCAAAAAAATTAGATCATCAATCATCAGTAAAAAGATACGAAATTTTAAAAAAAATATTTAAAAACAGAGTCGGTCTTCTTCACGGTGCTTTAGATAAAGATGAAAAAAATAAAATTTTGATTAATTTTTTAAATAAAAAAATTGATATATTGGTTTCAACAACGGTTATTGAGGTTGGAATCGATTTTCCTAATGCAAATACAATAATTATTGAAAATGCAAATAAATTTGGATTATCTCAATTACATCAACTTAGAGGAAGAGTTGGAAGAGGCTATAAAGAATCCTATTGTATATTAATGTTTAAATCTAACTTAAGTGAAAATGCTAAAAAAAGAATAAATATTCTAAAAAGTACAAATGATGGTTTTAAAATATCCGAGGAAGATATGAAATTACGTGGATATGGTGATCTACTTGGTTTTAAACAAAGTGGATTACAAAGTTTTAGATTGGCTGATCCAGTTTTAAACGAAGATCTTTTTTTACTAGCAGAAAAAGAAGTTAAAAGAATTGAATTAGAAAATCAAAGCTTAAATAGATATATGACGCTATTAAAATTATATGATCGGGCTGATATTTTAAATGATCTTGTTTAAGTTTTTGGATTTGAGGTTCCCGCTGAAACTATAAATTTTGAAGCTTCTTCAAAACTCATATCCAAATATATAACTTCTTCTTTTGGAAACATTAATAAAAAACCACTTGTTGGATTAGGCGTTGTTGGGATAAAAATATTAACTAAATTACTATTAGTTTTTTTACTAATTTCGCCCTTATTATCTTTTGTAGCAAAACCTACCGCCCATGAACCTTTTCTTGGATACTCAACCAACACAACACTTTTCTTTTTGCCTTTTTTATTTGCAAATGATTCTGTCATTTGTCCAATCGCTGAGTATATTGTCCTCAGAAATGGTATTTTTTTTAATAAATCGTTTATTATTTTTAAAACTCTTTTACCTATAAATGATAAAGAAATAAAACCAATCAAAGTAATAAAAATTATAGATAGTGCAATTTCTAAACCTGGTACTGAGAATGGTAGATAGCTATTTGGATTTATTTCTTCAGGTATGAGATTTGATGAAATTGATACTAAAAAGATTGTTAAATATAACGTAAACCCAAGCGGCACCAAGACAATTATTCCAGCAATAAAATAGTTTCTTAATCTTGAAATTATGGATGATTTTTTTTTTTTAATTTTTTTCATTATAAAACTCTTTGTTTTATAACAAATATTTTAATTAAATCGAGTATATCATGTAAATATAATCTTGTTCTTTATGACTATTATTAATAAATTCAGTTAAATTATTATATAAATGGATAGAAGGTTTTTTTTACAAGCTCTTGGATGTGGTTGTCTTTCTTTAGGAATTTCGTCATGTACCACTGTTCCAATTACTGATAGGAAACAATTAAAATTAATCCCAGAGTCTAAACTTAATGCTCAAGCTGCACAAATTTACGAAAAGATTAAAGAAAAGGAAAAACTAAGTGATGATATCAAACAACTTGATGAAATTAAAGATATAGGAAAAAGAATAGAATATTCAATAAGTGAATATTTCGAGAGATCAAATATGGAAGATCCAACTGCTGGATTTAATTGGGAATATATTTTAATTGATAACAAAAAAGTTAAAAATGCATGGTGTATGCCTGGTGGAAAAATTGCTGTTTACACAGGAATATTAGAAGTAACAAAAAATAATAATGGACTTGCTGCTGTCATGGGTCATGAAGTTGCTCATGCTGTAGCCAAACATTCTGTTGAAAGAGCAAGTCGTAATGTTGCTACAAATGTTGTTTTACAAGTCACAGATATTTTATCTGGGGGTAAACTATCAACAGTTAATAGAACCACCGGCATGAATACAGTTGGTTTATTGACACAAATGGGAATTTTAAATCCATTTAATAGAAAACAAGAAAGTGAAGCTGATTACCTAGGTTTAATTTTTTCTTCTTTATCAGGTTATGATATTAGGGAAGCACCAAAGCTATGGGAAAGAATGAAAGCATCTTATAAGGGAAAAGAACCACCTGAATTTATGAGCACACATCCTTCGTCTGATAATAGAATAAAAAAACTCAATGAGTGGATGAATGAAGTTACTTTAAATTACCCACCAATTAAAGAGTCATAGGTTAAGTTATGGTGAGCCCTGTTGGACTCGAACCAACGACCCATTCCTTAAAAGGGAATTGCTCTACCAACTGAGCTAAGGGCCCAACGCGTTTCTTATATTGAATTTTTTAATTTAATCAATCCTTAAAAATATCATAGCTTATTAATATATTTATCGTGAAACTGTTGAAATGTACCATTTTTAATATTTCTTCTAATTGCGCTCATTAACTCCTGATAAAAATTAATATTGTGCAGAGATAGCAACATTGATCCAAGCATTTCATTAGTGTTGAATAAATGGTTTAGATAATTTTTTGAATACTTATTTAGATCAAATTTACTTGTATTTATATCAAGAGGAGTGTTGTCATTTTGATATTTAGAATTACGTATATTTATTCTTCCGTCCCATGTAAAAGCTAACCCAGTTCTTCCTGAGCGAGTAGGTAAAACACAGTCAAACATGTCAATACCTCTATTAACAGCTCCTAATATGTCTGATGGAGTTCCTACACCCATTAAATATCTTGGTTTATCATTTGGCATTATATTTGTTATATCATCCAAAACTGAAAACATTTCTTTTTGCGTCTCTCCTACAGCCAATCCACCAACAGCATATCCATCAAAATCAATTTTTAATAACCACTCTAAGGATTTAACTCTTAAATCTTTGAATAAACCTCCTTGAATTATTCCAAATATAGCTTTATGAGGATTAGAACCAAAAGCCTTTTTTGATCTATCGGCCCAGTACATTGACAATTCCATAGATCTCTTAATTTTTTCGTAATCATCACTTTTCTTGGGACACTCATCCATCACCATTACTATGTCTGAATTAAGAGATTTTTGTACTTTTATACTTTCTTCAGGACTTAAAATATATTTTTTTCCATCTATGTGGGATTGAAAAATTGCACCTTTTTCCTTATCAATCTTATTAAGTTTAGACAAAGACATAACTTGAAATCCACCAGAGTCAGTTAATATGGGTAACTTACAATTCATGAATTGATGTAATCCACCCAAAGATTCAATTCTTTTTATACCTGGTCTAAGCATTAAATGGTAAGTGTTACCTAAGATGATATGACTTTCGGTTTTTATAATGTCATTAATAAAAACACCTTTAATTGTACCCTGAGTACCAACTGGCATAAAAGCTGGTGTATCAATATTTCCACGAGAAGTTTTTATTAATCCTAATCTTGCCTGTTTATTTTTTTCAATAACATTAAAAGTAAATTTTTTTAATGTCATTATTTATATTTACAAAGATTTAAAACTTATGATCTTGTCTGGATCAGTAACTGCTCCATTGTTATTAGAGTCTCCTCTTTTTATTTTATCAACATGTTCCATGCCCTCAATTACTTTACCAAAAACAGTATAATTTCTATCCAAAAAAGGTGCTGCCTGAAAACATATAAAAAATTGACTGTTAGCGCTATTTGGATCTGATGATCTTGCCATTGAAAGAGTTCCTTTTTCATGTGGCAAATCATTAAATTCAGATTGTAGATTAGGTAAATCAGACCCTCCCATTCCAGCCCGTCCTAAATCAAAATCTTTGGATGATGAATTACCAAATTTAACATCCCCAGTTTGTGCCATGAATCCATCTATAACTCTATGAAAAACAACATTGTCATACATGCCATCGTTTGCAAGTTTTTTAATTCTTTCAACATGTTTTGGTGCAACATCTTGAAATAGTTCAATTTTAACATCTCCAGATTTGAGTTTTAATATCATTATATTCTCCTTTGAATAAGCATTATTAAAAAATATCAAGCTAATAAAAAAAATTATATTGACAAGATATTTATTCATATTTTTTTTTTAATGAATTAATTGTACTTTTAGTTGTAAATTTTTTAATATCACCTTTTAGCTCAGCAATTTCTTTAATTAATCTTGATGAAATAATTTGATTTTTAACATCTGACATTAAAAAAATTGTTTCAATATTACTGTTAAGTTTTCTGTTCATTCCAGCTAATTGAAATTCGTATTCAAAATCTGAAGCAGCTCTTAAACCTCTTAATATAATTTTAGATTTATTTCTTATACACAAATCTGTTGTTAGTGAATTAAATGAAATAACTTTTATTTTATTTTTATTAAATTTAAGATCTGAAAATAATGCCTTATTTACTATTTGAATTCTTTCATCAATAGAGAAAAGATAATTTTTTTGGTTGCTATCTGATATAGCAACAATAACTTTATCAAAAATTTTTAAAGATTTTTGTATTACATCAATATGGCCATAAGTAATTGGATCAAACGTTCCAGGATATATTGCGTTATTTTTCATTAAATTAAATTATCATCAATTTTAATTGCAGAAAC
This sequence comes from uncultured Pelagibacteraceae bacterium, assembly GCA_902587435.1. Taxonomy (GTDB): domain Bacteria; phylum Pseudomonadota; class Alphaproteobacteria; order Pelagibacterales; family Pelagibacteraceae; genus Pelagibacter. The sequence continues at coordinate 32,297 of CACILF010000004.1, read as the reverse complement.
TACTTTTTCTTCACCTGAAAGTTTAATAATTCTTACACCCTGAGTATTTCTTCCAGCAATTCTAATTTCTTTTACAGCTGTTCTAATTACTCTACCCTTATTTGTTGATATCAATATTTCATCACCATCATTTATTGGAAAAGATGATGAAACATTCCCGTTTCTTGAAGAATTGACTATTCCTATAATCCCTTTGCCACCTCTATTAGTAACCCTATAATCGTTATGATCAGTTCTTTTCCCATAACCATTTTCAGTTATTGATAATATAAATTTTTCTTTAGCCTTTAGTTCTGCTTTTTGATTTTTATCTAACTTTCCATTTTTTTTAATATTTTCATGATTAATAATTGATAATGAAACTATATTATCGTTTTGTTGCAAATTAATACCTCTTATACCCTTTGAGGATCTTCCTTTAAAAACCCTAAGTTTTTTTGATTCAAATCTAATACATTTACCTAATTTAGTACTTAGAATTATATCTTGATCATCTTTACAAATTTTAACACCTACAATTTTATCATTACTATCTAGCTTCATTGCAATTTTACCAGAAGTATTTATTGAAGAAAAATCTTCCAGATTATTTTTTCTAATTTTACCATTTGAAGTTGCAAAAATAATGTACATACCTTTCGAATCTGTGTTTTGATCAGGATAAGGCATAATAGAACTTATAGATTGGTGATTTTTTAGTGGCAAAATATTAAATAAAGATTTGCCTCTAGAAACAGATGAACCTTCTGGAATTTTCCAAGCTTTTACTCGATAAACTAAGCCTTCGGTAGAAAAAAAAAGCACTTGAGTATGAGTATTTACTGATAATGTTTGAACTACAGAATCTTCATCTCTAGTTATAATTCCAGTTTTTCCTTTTCCGCCCCTTTTTTGTTGTTTAACAGTGCTAAGGGCACCTCTCTTAATGTATCCTTGTAATGTTACTGTTATTATAACACTTTCTTTTTGAATTGTTTCTTCAATATCATAATTTAATACAGCATCGATTATTTGAGTTCTTCTAGGTATAGAAAATTTTTCTTTTATCATCTTTAATTCATTACTTATTACTTTGAGCAATTCTTTCTTGGAACTTAAAATTTTTTTAAAATTTATTATTAAATTAGATAATTTATTTATCTCTATCTCTATTTCATTAATTCCAAGTGCAGTTAACTTTTGAAGTCTTAATTCTAATATTGCATTTACCTGAGGTTCAGTAAAAGTATATTGAGATGAATTTTTTTTATTTTCAATTAATTTAATAAATTTTTGTGATTTTAAACTTTTCCATTTATTTTTTAGTAAAACTTTTTTTGCTTCATCAGGTGTTTTTGAAGATCTAATAATCTTTATAATCTTGTCCAGGTTTTCAACTGAAATTGATAAACCAATTAATATATGCGCTCTATCTTCAGCTTTCTTTAAGTCGAATTTTGTTTTCTTAATTACAACATCTTCTCGAAAAAATAAAAATTGTTCTAAAAATTCTTTAAGGTTACATGTTTTTGGCTTTTTGTTTACTATTGCCAATGTATTAAAGCCAAAAGAACTTTCGATCGAAGTGAATTTAAAAAGTTGCCTTTTGATTGTTTCTGGTTCTACTCCAGCTCTTAAATCTATTGCAACTCTTATTCCTTCTCTATTCGATTCATCGCGTATATCTCTTATTCCTTCTATTTTTTTTTCTCTAACTAATTCTGCTATTCTTTCATTTAGAGAGGATTTGTTTACCTGATAAGGTATAGAAGTAATTACAAGTCTATCCCTATTATTTTTTAAATTTTCTACACTTATTTCCCCTCTAATTTTAAATGAACCTCTTCCACTTTTATAACCTTCTTTAATAATGTTTTTTCCAATAATAATTCCACCTGTGGGGAAGTCTGGTCCTGGGATATGTTTCATTAAATCTTTTATTTTTATGTCTTTGTTACTTATTAAAGCAAGAGTTCCATCAATTACTTCTCCTAAATTATGAGGAGGAATACTTGTAGCCATCCCAACAGCAATACCACCAGCACCATTTACTAGTAGATTAGGATATTGTGCGGGTAGAACTTCTGGTTCGCTTTCAGTTTCATCATAATTACTTTTGAATTCAACAGTATTTTTTTCTATGTCGTCAATTAAGTATTGCGAAATCTTAGCTAATTTAGTTTCAGTGTATCTCATAGCAGCAGGAGGATCACCATCTATAGAACCAAAATTTCCTTGACCATCAATAAGAGGTAAACTCATTGAGAAATTTTGAACCATACGCACCAATGCATCGTAGACAGCCTGGTCACCATGAGGATGATATTTACCAATAACATCCCCAACTATTCTGGCTGATTTTCTAAATTGTTTAGACCAGTCAAAACCTCCTTTATGCATTGCAAAAATTATTCTTCTATGAACAGGCTTTAAGCCATCTCTTATATCTGGAAGAGCTCTACTAATAATTACGCTCATTGCATAAGATAAGTATGATGAACTCATCTCATCATACATAGAAACAGATTTTATATTTTGATTTTTAGAAATTTCGTCTTTTTGCATAAAAACTAAAATGGAATATCATCATCCAATTCGTTTTGTGATGTTTGAATATCTTGATCAGAATTTTGTTTATTATTTTGTGAAGGAATCGAATTTTGATTTCCGCCACCAAGCATAGTTAGTGATGAATTAAAGCCTTGAATCACGACTTCAGTTGAGTATTTATCTTGACCACTTTTTTCATCTGTCCATTTCCTCGTGTTGAGTTGACCTTCAATATAAACTTGGGCCCCTTTTTTTAAATACTGTTGAACTACATTCACCAGACCTTCATTAAAAACAACTATTCTGTGCCACTCTGTTTTTTCTTTCTTTTCACCTGTATTTTTATCTTTCCAGGACTGACTAGTAGCTAAGCTTAATCTTGCAACACTTTTTCCATTAACCATTTGTTTAATTTCTGGGTCTGCGCCTAATCGACCTATTAATAATACTTTATTTAAACTTCCTGCCATATAAAATTAATTTTTTTGATTTGATTTATGTATATATATAACACATTTTTAATTGAATATTAATTTAATTAAATTAAAGCAACTAAAATTATGCTCAAAAAGATAGTTATTAAAGGTGCAAAAGAACACAATTTGAAGAATATTTCTTTGGAAATTCCGAAGGACAAATTTATCGTCATTACAGGTCTTTCTGGATCAGGTAAATCATCCCTAGCTTTTGATACAATATATGCAGAAGGTCAAAGAAGGTATGTAGAAAGCCTATCCGCTTATGCAAGACAGTTTTTGGATAAAATGAAAAAACCTAAAGTTGATCTAATAGAAGGTCTTAGTCCAGCAATATCAATTGAACAAAAAAATACATCTAAAAATCCAAGATCAACAGTTGCTACAGTTACAGAAATTTATGATTATATGAGAGTATTATATGCTAGAGTTGGTATACCTTATTCACCATTCACAGGAAAACCAATATCATCACAAACTATTTCTCAAATTGTTGACAAGATTAAAGAATTGCCTAAAAAATCTACAATATATTTGTATGCTCCAGTAGTACGTGGACGTAAAGGGGAATATAAAAAAGATATTTTATCCTACAAAAAAAGAGGATTCAGAAAAATAAAAATAGATAATAAATTATATGATATCGATGATATTCCTGAATTAAATAAAAAAGTTAAACATGACATATCAATTCTCGTTGATCGTATAGTAATAAATTCATCTCTTGGAAATAGATTGGCAGAAAGTGTGGAAACAGCTGTAAATTTAGCAAATGGCTTATTATTTGTAGAGTATGAAAATGAAACTTTACCAAAGAAATTTAGAAAAACAGAAAAAATTATTTTTTCAACTAAATTCGCATGTCCAGAAAGTGGATTTACAATTGAAGAGATCGAACCAAGATTATTTTCATTTAATAGTCCTTATGGCGCATGTGAAGAATGTGATGGAATTGGAGTTAAGTTAAATGTTGATGAAAAATTAGTTATACCTAATGAAAAAAAATCAATTGCTGATGGTGCAATAGTACCATGGGCTAAAACATCAACTTTATATTACGCTCAAACACTATCTTCTCTTTCAAAACATTATAATTTTTCTTTAGATCAAAAGTGGGAAAAGTTACCTAAAAAAATTAAAGATATCATTCTGTATGGCTCAGATGAAGATGAAATTAAATTTACTTATGATGATGGTTATGAAAAATATTCTCATAAAAAAACCTTTGAGGGTGTTATTAATAATTTAGAAAGAAGATACTTGGAAACAGATAGTGATTGGAAAAGAGAAGAAATATCACAATATCAATCAGACACAAAATGTGAAAAGTGCAACGGTTATAGATTGAAAGAAGAGGCTTTATGCGTAAAAATTGATAAATTAAATATAAGCGAAATAACAAAAAAATCTATCTTAGACGCAATAGAATGGTTTAAATCATTAGAAAAAAAATTAGATGCTACACAAATAAAAATTGCCGAACATATATTAAAAGAAATAAACGAAAGACTAGATTTCTTATTAAATGTAGGATTAGATTATCTTACACTTTCAAGAGAATCTGGAACATTATCTGGTGGAGAGTCTCAAAGAATTAGATTAGCTTCCCAAATAGGATCAGGTCTTACTGGTGTTTTGTATGTTTTAGATGAACCATCTATAGGATTACACCAAAAGGATAATGTTAAATTAATTAATGCTTTAAAAAGATTAAGAGATTTAGGAAATACTGTAATAGTTGTAGAGCACGATACTGAAACAATGGAAAACGCTGATCATATAATTGATCTGGGTCCAGAAGCAGGAAATAATGGTGGTCAAGTAGTTGTTGAAGGAACTTATAGCGATATTATTAAAAGTGAAAAAAGTATAACAGGAAAATATTTATCTCATAAATACAATATACCAATTCCAAAAAATAGAAGACTTGCAAAAAATGGTAGATTTTTAGAAATAAATGGAGCGACTGGTAATAATTTAAAAAATGTTAATTTAAAAATTCCATTAGGAAGTTTAACTTGTGTAACAGGTGTTTCGGGAAGTGGAAAATCAACTATGATTTTGCAAACTTTGTATAACGCCTTAAATCTTACGTTAAATAATAACAAATCTAGAAAAATTCCTATGCCATTTAGAGGCTTTAAAGGAATAGAACTTATAGATAAGGTGATTGATATAGACCAATCGCCTATTGGAAGAACTCCAAGATCTAACCCAGCGACTTATACTGGTGCATTTGGCCCTATTAGAGATTGGTTTACAGCATTACCGGAGTCTAAAAGCAGAGGATATAAACCAGGAAGATTTTCTTTCAATGTTAAAGGAGGAAGGTGTGAAGCTTGTGAAGGTGATGGTGTAATAACTTATGAAATGCACTTTCTACCAGATGTTTACATTCAATGTGATGAATGCAAAGGGACAAGATATAACAGAGAAACATTAGAAGTAAAATTTAAGGAAAAAAGTATTGCTGATGTACTAAATATGACTGTTGATGAGGGGTGTGAATATTTTGAAAATATTTCTAATATAAGATCAAAATTACTAACATTAAAAAAAGTTGGACTTGGTTATATAAAAATAGGTCAACAAGCCACAACGTTATCTGGTGGTGAAGCTCAAAGAATTAAATTAGCTAAAGAATTATCAAAAAGATCAACAGGTAGAACAATGTATATTTTAGACGAACCAACTACAGGGCTACATCAACACGATATAAAAAAATTATTAGAAATTTTGCATACTTTTGTTGCTACAGGAAATACGGTTGTAGTGATTGAGCATAATTTAGATGTAATAAAAACAGCGGATTACATAGTTGATATGGGCCCCGAAGGTGGTGTGAAAGGTGGACAAATAATCGCAGAAGGAAAACCAGAAGAAATTTGCAATATTAAAGAAAGTTACACTGGTCAATTTCTTAAACATATTTTGAACAATAAATTTAAAAAAATAGCTTAATAAAACTTTTTTAATAGTGTATATAATTACTTAGATGACAGATTTTTTTGGATCACTATCAAAAGTAATACATACCTCTATAATATTAGCGGTACTGTTATTTTTGTTTCTATCGTTTGGTAGTGGTGGATTTGCTATTGATCAATTATTTTGGAGTTGGCTGTTTAGATATTTCCATGTTGTGGCTGGAGTAATGTGGATTGGATTATTGTATTATTTTAATTTTGTTCAAGTACCAAACATGTCTAAAATAACTGATGAGCAAAAACCTGCTATTACGAAAGTTATAGCCCCTTCCGCACTATTTTGGTTTAGATGGGCTGCATTTGTAACCGTAATTACTGGTTTAATAGTTGCTTATCTTAATGGGTATGCTCATGAAGCTATGACACTAGGCATAGGAAGTGGCGGAGGAAAATATACGGCTATTGGTATAGGTATGTGGCTAGGATTAATTATGGCTTTCAATGTTTGGTTTATTATTTGGCCAAATCAAAAAAAAGTTCTAGGAATTGTTGAAGTAAGTGCAGAAGAAAAACCAGCTGCGGCTAAAAAAGCTTTAGTTGCATCAAGAACCAACGTTCTTCTTTCGCTACCAATGTTGCTATCAATGGTAGCGGCACAAAATTTATATTAAATTTAATCTTTATCCTCTTTTAAAATAGTTTTTTGAGAAACGTTTAATCTAACTAGAATAGGATTGGCTATATATATTGAAGAATATGTACCAACTATTACACCTAAAATCATTGCAAAAGAAAATCCTTTAAGTATAGCTCCGCCAAATATAAATATAGATAAAAGAGCAAGCAATGTTGTTATGGATGTAATTATTGTTCTTGATAAAGTTTCATTTATTGAAATATTTGTAATTTCAAATATTTTAATATCAGAATATTTTTTTAAATTTTCTCTTACCCTATCAAAAATAACCACTGTATCATTCATTGAATAACCTACTATTGTAAGAACAGCAGCCACAATAGATAAATTAATTTCAAAATTTAATAAGGAGAAAAAACCTAATGTTATAATAACATCATGAAAGACTGCGCTAATAGCTCCTAGACTAAATTGCCATTCAAACCTTATCCAAATATATACAAGCATTGCCCCCAAGGATAACGCAATTGCAATTATACCTGATTTTAACAATTCATTGCTAACTTTTGGGCCCACGCTCTCTACTCTTCTAAATTCAACAATATTTCCAATATCATTAGACAGTTCAACTTTAATATTTTCTATGAAATTTTCCTCAATAGATTGTTTTTTTTCAAATTTAATAACATAGTCATTTTCTTTACCAAATTTTTTAACTGTAACATCTCCAAGATTTAATTTATTAAATGACTTTCTTAAATCACCAATAGTTAAAGATTGATCTAAACTTCTTAACTCAATTAAAGTACCACCTTTAAAATCTACACCATAATTTAAACCTTTAAATGTTAATAACACTAAAGAAGCTAATATTAAAAATAATGATAAAATGTTAAATCTTTTATAAAATTTGTTGAAAGGAATATTGCGCGTTTCCATTATATTAATGTCTCCTTATCTTTGTTTTTAATCACATATAAAGATGTAAATAATCGGGCAATAAAATAAACTGAAAATAATGTCGTTAAAATTCCAACACCCAAAGTAAGCGCAAAGCCTTTGACTGGGCCAGATCCTAAAATAAATAAAATCAATGCTGCAATTAAAGTTGTTATGTTGGCATCTAAAATAGTTGTTCTTGATTTTATATAACCACTATCAAATGCTAGAATTTTATTCTTTTCATTTTTAATTTCTTCTTTAATTCTTTCATAAATTAACACATTTGCATCAACTGCCATTCCTACAGTTAAGATTATTCCTGCAATACCAGGTAGAGTTAAAGTAGCTTCAAATAATGTTAAAATGCCTATTAATAATAATAAATTAGTTATTAGTGTTACATTAGCAATTAATCCAAAAATTTTATATTTAACTATCATAAAAATAACCACTAAAACAAAACCGATAATTAAAGATAATATTCCAGCATTTATTGAGTCCTGTCCTAGACCAGGTCCAACCGTCCTTTCTTCAATGATTTTCATTGGAGCAGGTAAAGCACCTGACCTTAAGAGCAAAGCTAAATCTGTTGCTGATTGAAAAGTAAAATCACCTGTTATTTGTCCAGCTCCACCTATGATTGGCTCAACTATATTAGGAGCACTTATGATTTTTCCATCTAATATTATAGCTAATCTTTTTCCAACACCTGATGATGTTGCTCGAGCAAACTTTTTTGCGCCCACCCTATCTAAACTAAATGTAACAACAGTTTGATTTGATTGATTATCCATACGAGGTTGCGCATCAACTAAGTTATCACCACTTAATATTATTCTTTTACTTATTATTAATTCTGAACCATTCTCGAATAAAAGTTTTTCAGTACCAAAACTTTCTTCTTCATTTAGAGTGACAAATCTAAAAGTAAGATTAGCAGTTTTACCTAATAAACTTTTAATTCTATCAGGGTTTTCTAAACCTGGAAGTTCAACAAGTATTCTATCATTGCCTCTTTTAAGAATATTTGGTTCATTTGTTCCAATCTCATCTACTCTTCTTCTAACTATTTCTATTGCTTGATCTTGTGAAGATGATTTTAATTGGACCAGACCATACTCTGAAAACTGTAATGTTATATTGCCAGACGACAATGCCTTAGTTTCCTCTACATCAAATTCATGAGTTTTAAATCTTTGAAAATAAGGATTAATTTCGCTTTCTTTATTTTTTAATAAAGACAAAACTTCATCTAATGCTGTTTCATCAACAAAAAATGAAATCTTTTTATTATCTATTATTTTAAAACTAGTAGATCTTATATTTTTATCTTTAAGGAATTTTTTTAGTGAGGAAAGTTTGTTCTGTAGTTTTTGAATTATTACTGGAGTATTGTCAATTTCTAAAAGTAAGTACGATCCACCCTGAAGATCTAATCCTAAATTTATATTTCTTTTGATAATTTCATTATCAACTTTGATAAAATTAGTTATTGCAAAAAAAGAGATAATTATTGTAAAAATTAAAACTGAAATGATTTTTAATTTTGAAAAGTATAACACTTTATTTTAATGTTATTTTTTTGTTTCTGTATTGCTTACTAATGCCTGTATTCCTGTAGATTTAATAACTTCTACTTTTACATTTTCTGATATCGTGACTTCAACTTTATCATTATCTATAATTCTCTCTATAGATCCGACAATACCTCCGGATGTTATAACTTTATCGCCTCTTTTTAAATTTTCTACCATAAGCTTATGTTCTTTAACTTTCTTTTGCTGTGGACGAATTAAAAAAAAGTAAAATATAACAAAAATTAAAATGAGTGGTATAAACTGGCCTATTCCTGATCCTGACATAAAATCCTTTTAAATTAAAAGTTTTTTATACCATCTAAGTTATTAAAACAACTCTAATTATTTGAAATTTTTTCTAGATTATTCATGTAGGGTTTTAGGACATCTGGAATTGTTATAGATCCATCTGAATTTTGATAGTTTTCCAATATAGCAATAAGCGTTCTACCTACTGCTAAACCACTTCCATTAAGAGTGCCAACAAATTCAGTTTCATTATTTTTATTTTTATATCTTGCTTTCATTCTTCTTGCCTGAAATGTACCGCAAGATGAACAACTAGAAATTTCTCTATATTTTTTTTCAGATGGCAGCCAGACTTCTATATCATAAGTTTTTTCTGCGCTGAAACCCATATCACCAGTTGATAAAATTATTTTTCTGTAAGGTAATTTTAATTTATCAAGAATCATTGTTGCGCAATTTGTCATTCTTTCAAGTTCTTCAATGCACTTATTGTTTTCAACAATGCTAACTAATTCAACTTTGTAAAATTGATGTTGTCTAATCATACCTTTAGTATCTTTTCCATAACTACCAGCTTCTTTTCTAAAACATGGTGTTAATGCAACAAAACGCATAGGAAATTCTTTGATATTAACAATCTTATCTCTAACAATGTTGGTTAATATGACTTCAGCAGTAGGAATAAGAAATTTTCTACCACTTTTTTCTTCAATTTTAATTTCAAATTGATCGTCCTCAAATTTAGGTAACTGCCCTGTACCAAACATTGCAGAATCATTGGCCATTAATGGAGGTGATATTTCTTTATAATTATTTATTTGAGTATGTGTATCTAGCATAAAGTTAGCTATTGCTCTTTCTAATAAAGCAAGTTTATCATTAACAAAAACAAATCTGGCACCTGTGGTTTTGGTGGCTAAATCAAAATCTAACATTTTTAAATTTTCACCTAATTCATAGTGTGATCTAGGATTAAAATTAAATTCTTTTATTATTCCTGATTTTAAAATCTCTTTATTGGAACTTTCATCAGCACCAATAGGAACATCTTGCAAAGGTAAATTTGGAATTGAAGATAATAAATCGTCTAGTTTTTTTTTAATTAATGATTGTTCTTTATTAACAGATAAAATTTTTTCGGAAATTTCTTTAGATTTTGCAAACAATGATTTATCTTGTTTTTTTGATATACTTTTTTTTTCCTGCTCTAATATTTCTTTTTCTTGTATAAGTTTTCTGTTTTTTTGATCAAGATCTAAGATTTGATCTAAATCTATAGAAATATTTCTTGATTTAATTATATTTTTAAAATTATCAAAGTTACTTCTTATATCTTTTATATTATGCATTTTTTTCTTTATTCTTTTTCTCTATAAATTTTACTGATATAATAGATAATTCATATAATAATAATAATGGTATTGCTAAACCTATTTGTGTAACAGGATCAGGTGGTGTTAATATCGCAGCTGCGGCAAATATAATAACCACAACATATTTACGTCTTTCTTTTAAAAATTGAGAATCAACAATACCAATTCTTGCCAGCAAACTTAGAACTACAGGTAATTGAAAACTTAATCCAAAAGCAAATATTAATTTCATTACTAAAGATAAATATTCATTTACTTTAGCTTCTAATTGAATAGGAAGAGCTGTATTTAAACCTGAACTTTCGAAAGATAGAAAGAATTTTATAGCTAGAGGCATTATTAGATAATAGACAAGCATTCCACCTAGTAAAAAAAGTATAGGTGTAACTACGAGATAAGGCATTATTGCTGATTTTTCATCATCATAAAGACCTGGAGCGATAAACTTCCATATTTGAATTAAAATAATTGGACTTGTAAAAAAAAATGCTGCGAAAAATGAAACCTTTAAATAAGTAAGAAAAGTTTCTTGTAAAGCTGTAAAAATAAGTCTTCTGTTTACATCGTCATTTTTAACGGCTTGAGCATAAGGATCTACGAGAAAACTATAAATATACTCGGAAAAGTAATAACAAATAACAAATAGTATAGTTAAGAATATTAATGAATGAATTAATCTTTTTCTTAGTTCTGCAATATGACTAAAAAAACCACCTTCAGCTTGATTTTTACTCATCATCATCCTTTTTTTTATTTACATTAATATCTTCGCTTAAGTTTTTATCAATTGTATCTTCGGTGATGGAGCTAACTTCGTTTTGCACATTGTTAACATATCTTTTTACACTTCCGATCCAAGAACCAACTTTTTTTAACATTAAAGGAAAGTCTTTTGGACCGAGGATAATTATTGCTACTACAACTATAATTAAAATTTCAAACCAGCCAATTGTTGGCATTAGAATTACTCTTTTTTATCTATATCTTGATTTTCAGAGGTATTTTGATTTTCAGAGATATTTTTCTGAGATCCCTCATCATTGACATCAGAGGCCATACCTTTTTTAAAACTTTTAATACCTTTGGCAACATCTCCCATTAAACTAGAAATTTTACCTCTACCAAAAAGGAGCACTACTAAAATAACAACAATCGCTATTTGCCAAAATCCTATACTCATATAAGTGTTATAAACATATTATATAATAATTAAAGTTATTTTTATTTCTCATTATCATTATTAAGAGTGCTGCTTAGCATTTCATCAATATCAGAGTATATATTTTCCTTTTTTTCCTCTTGTTCCTTGTAAAATTTACCTGTTCCAAAAATAGTTGAATCGACGTTCGCTATATCAATAAGACCTGCTGTTCCAAGTTCATCTATCGTGGGAAGATCTGATAAATTTTGTAAATTAAAATGACTTAAAAATTCTTCTGTTGTGCCATATTGGATTGGTTTTCCTGGAACATCCTTTCTTCCTTGAGATCTAACCCAATTTAATTCCATTAAAATCTCAAGTGTATTTGTTCCAAAGGCAACACCCCTTATTTCTTCAATTTCAGCTCTTGTAACAGGTTGATGATAAACAATAATAGATAAAGTTTCTACAGCTGCTTTAGATAATTTTTTTTCAACAGTTTTTTGTTCGGACATTAATCCAGATAAACTTTCTGAAGTTCTAAAAGACCATTTTTTTGAAATACATACTAAGTTAATTCCTCTATTTTGATAAATATTCTGAAGCTTATTGAGTATATTTAACACGTTAATTTTTTTCGGAAGTTTAGATTCTATTGTATCAATATCTAAAGGCTCAGCTGCTGCAAATAAAATAGCCTCGACTTCTTTTTCTCCCTCACTCAAAGACGAAGGAAAGTTTACAATATTATTTTTTTTTAATTTCTTCATTTATTTTCCTTTATAAAAATGTCATCAAATAAGTTTTTTTGCTTTATAGATATGTTTCCTTCTTTAACTAGTTCTAATGATCCTGCAAATATTCCTGCTTTACCAGTTCGTTTAAAATTTTTATTTTTAGAAAAGTTTAAAGGCATTAATTCATCGATATTTTTCCATTCATTTAATTTTCCAAAAAACTCTTTAATTCTTTTAATTCCTTCTTCTGTAGTAAAAACAGGAAGTCTTGGTATATTCATTTTTTGAAATTCTCTAGACATTATTATCGATGAATAAGATTTTAAAATTTCAAACATGGTAAGTGAATACTTTGAGCTATATATAGATTTAATTTTTCCTCTAATACCTCTCATAAAAATATCTTTTCCTAATCTTTTTTTCTTTAACATTTGATCAGATAATAATCTAATTAGTTCAAGTTTCTTTAATTGAAGTTTGAGTTTTTCAGCAACCTCTAAAGCTTTAAATTCTTCCTCATCTGATTCAGGTAATAATAATTTAGACTTTAAATAGGTTAACCAAGTAGCCATTAGCAAATACTCAGAAGCTAATTCTAAATTTATTTTTTCTTTTGATTTAATAAAATCAAGAAATTGATCTACCAATGTAGTAATAGAAATTTTTTCAAGGTCAACTTTTTGAGATTTAGCTAAATCCAATAGAGCCTCTAAAGGTCCATTAAAATTATTAAGATTTACGTTAAATGAAAGAGAATCATTCATAAAATCTATTATCTAATTATATTTAATAATTGCGATGTTTTTTTTATTACAAAGCTACTTAATAATGGTGAATTTTTTGCTACTATCAACATTTCATTATACCTTCCATTGCAATGTAAAACTATATCACAACCAGCATTAAAAGCCTGGGTTGTATTTTTCGAAATAGAAAATTTAAGTGCTTTCATTGATATATCATCAGACATAATTAAGTTTTTAAATCCTATTTTTTTTCTAATTACATTGAGAACTTTTTTTGAATGAGTGGCAGTATTTTTTTTATCTATAGAGCTAAAAATTATATGTGCAGTCATTGCTAATAAGGATTTTTGTTTTTTAAAAGGATAAAAATCAATTTTATTTAAATAATTAATATTTTGATTAACTATTGGCAATTTTTTATGGGTATCAAATTTTGACAATCCATGGCCTGGTATATGTTTTAATACTGTAGCTATACGATTTTCATGGAATTTATTAATACAAATTTTACCTAATTTAGATACTAAATATGGGTCAGTAGAAAAAGATCTATTTCCAATAACTTTATGAGTTATTTTTCTTCTAACATCTAGAACAGGAACATTGTTTATGTTGATACCTAATAAATTTAGAAGATATGAAATTTGTTTAATGTACACATCATAATAAATATAGAATTTTTTTTTATTATTTTTATATAGTTTACTAAAAAATTCCGCAGAAAAAATTGAATTATCTATAAATTTACTTAATCTAGATACTCGACCACCTTCTTCATCAATTAAAATAGGATAATTTTTGTCATTAAATAGTTTTTTAATATGTGCTGTCAATTTTTGAGTCTGAGAGATTGATATGATGTTTCTAGAAAACAATATGACGCCCCATGGTTTATATTTTTTTAAAAAGTTAATTTCTTTTTGACTTAACTTTGCTCCTTTTATACCTGTAATAAAGCTTCTTCTATTGATCATTTTATTAATTCCCAAAAATGATATTTATTTTTATTATTATCTTTTTGATATTCTACATACTCAATTATATTATTTGTATCACTTTCTAATATAACAAGATTTTCAGAAAAATTATTGATTTTATCATCTACTAAATTTAATGATCGATAAGATTTTTTTTTATATTCGTCTGAAAAATAATATCTTGATATAAAAAAAATAAAAAAAAATATTATTATTAAGTAAAAAACGTATTTCAGTTCTTTAATCATTACATTTTTTCAGGAGTTTTAACTCCCAGTATATTCATTCCTAATTTAATAACTATTGAAACAACTTTTAAAAAAGCAATTTTATCATCAGAAATTTTATTATCTTTATCAATAAATCTTTTATTTACATCATCTTTACCTTTGTTCCAATATGAATGAAATTCTGAAGATAACTCATATAAATAGACAGGTATTCTGTGAGGTTCTAATTTATTAGAAGCAGTTTCTAAGCATCTCGGCCATTCAGAAACTTTTTTTAAAATTTTAATTTCATCATTCGTATAATCATAATTTCGATTTTTAATTTTTAAATCATCATTAATATTCAAATTAATATTTCTAAATACAGAGCATATTCTGGCGTAGCAATACTGAACATAATAAAGTGGATTATCTTTGGATTTTTCTTTAACTTTAGAAAAATCAAAATCAAGCTCAACTTCATTGCTTCTGCTTAACATTATAAAACGGGTTGCGTCTTTACCTACTTCTTCAATCAAATCCTCAACGGTTATGTAATCACCTTTTCTTTTTGACATCTTAAAAGGTTTACCATCTTTAATTAATTTTACTAACTGACTTACTTTACAGGACAATTTATTTTTTTCTCCTGATATAGCTTCGACTACAGATGTAATTCTTTTAATATACCCCGCATGGTCTGCGCCTAAAATATTTATCAACTTATCAAAATTTCTATTAACTTTTGTATTGTGGTAAGCAACATCGCTTGCAAAATAAGTCCAACTTAAATCACTTTTTTGTAGAGCCCTATCTTTATCATCACCAAAATCAGTAGATCTAAATAATAGCTGCTCTCTTTCAGTCCATTTACTTTGATCTTCACCTTCTGGGGCTTTAATTTTACCTGTATACACATGTTTGGTTTTTTTAAGTTTTTCAATCACTTTTTCTACTTCATTTTCGTTAACCAATTTTGTCTCGCTTATAAAATTATTATGTTTGATGCCTAGGTCGTTTAAGTTGTTTTTAATTAAATTTAAAGATTCATTAACTGAAAGTTTTTTTAAATGAACTTCTATATCTTTAAAACTTTCAAAGTTTATATCCTTATTATTCTTGATAATGATATTGGCTATATCTTTTAAATAATCACCTGGATAAAGTTCAGGATTATCTAATGGAAATTTTTCATCATATAGTTTTTCTCTAATTCTTAGGTATACAGAATAATTAAAATGTGAAATTTGATTACCATAATCATTAACATAATATTCACGTTCAACAATGTTTTGATTAAATTCTAAAATATTTGAAATAACATCACCTAAAATAGCACCTCTGCAGTGCCCAACATGTAAAGGACCAGTAGGATTAGCTGAAACAAATTCAATTAAATATTTTTTCTTATCTTTGTTTGATGAACCATAATTAAGAGGTGAATTGATTAGTTTGTTAGTAAAATTATTCCAGTAATCTTTATTAAATTTAATGTTAATAAATCCAGGTTTAGCAAAAACTATTTCTTCAATATTTTTATCTTCGTTTTTAAAAAGTTTGATTAAAATTTTAGCTAAATCATTTGGAGATTTATTATTTGGTTTTGAAAGAACCATAGATACATTTGTCGATATATCAAAATCAATCTTTGGAGGTGTTGAGTCTACATTAACACCATTTAAACTCTCTGGAAGAATTAACAACTTATCTTTTTCAGCCTTCTTGATAATTGTAATTATTTTGTTTTTATTTTCTTCAAATATATTCATCTTAATGATTTATAAATATTTATTGCAAATCGATCTGTCATACCAGAAATATAGTCCGCTATAGATCTATATTTATTATGTTTAATTGGGGAAAATGTCAAAAATTTTCTAGGATTGCTTGATATTTTTTTAAATAATTTTTCAATTATTCTTTTGCCTTCATTATTCTTTTTTAAAACTTTATTATTTTTATACATTTTAAAACTTAAAAAATCTCTTATTTCATTAATTATATTTTCATAATTTGTAGAAAAACAAACGAGTTTGTTCTCAGATTTATAAACATCGCTTAATATATTAATTTTGTTAAATTTAAAATTTATCAAAGAATTTTTTATTAAATCTTTAACCATAAGATTAATAGAATCTCTAACCATTTGATAAATTAAAATTCTGTTACTATTTTTTTTAAACCTTGATGAATATTTTTTTAATATTTCATTAAAAAAATTAATTTCTTTTAATTCATTAATTCTAAAAATGTTTGCATTAAAACCATCTTGAATATCATGATTGTTGTAAGCAATATCATCTGAAATAGATGCTATTTGTGCCTCAAGAGATGGATAAGATTTTAAATCAATTTTATTTTTTAAATTTTTTAATCCAATCAAATTTTTAATATCAGTGTCGTCATAATAAGGTCCGTTATGTTTTAAAAGTCCATCTAAAGTTTCTAAAGTTAAATTTAAACCTTTAAATTTTACGTATTTATTTTCTATAAACATTACTATTCTTAATGTTTGAAGGTTGTGATCAAATCCACCGTGATCAGACATGCATTCATTTAAAGCTTCTTCACCTGCATGTCCAAAAGGTGTATGGCCAAGATCATGAGCAAGACTTAATGTTTCTGTTAAATCATCATTAAGATTTAAATATCGAGATATTGTTCTTGCAATTTGCGCAACTTCAATTGAGTGAGTAATTCTAGTTCTATAATGATCCCCTTCTGTATTAACAAAAACTTGAGTTTTATGTTTTAACCTTCGAAATGCCGTACTATGAATAATTCTATCTCTATCTCTTTGAAATGGGGATCTATAAGGTGAATTAGGCTCATTTATAAGTCGACCCTTGCTTTTAATAATTCCTAGTTTTTTATAGTTTTTCATTCTTTAAAAATGACAATTTAACATTATATTAGTAATATCAGTCTTATATGATGATTAAAGAAATTAAATTTACCGATAATGCATTAAAACAGATTAATGCAATGCTTTCAAAAAAAGACAAAGGATCTTTTTTTAGAATCGCTATTAAAGGTGGTGGCTGCTCAGGTTTTCAGTATAATTTTTCATTTGATAATAAACAAGATGAGGATGATCTGAAACATGAAAATATATTAATAGACAAAAAATCAGCTGAACTATTAAAAGGATCTGAAGTTGATTATGTTAAAGAATTAATAGGAGATAATTTCAAAATCAGTAATCCACAAAGCAAATCTTCTTGTGGTTGTGGCGTCTCCTTCTCGCTTTAATGATCATCAGTTCCTGGAATGTTAATTCTATAAGAGCTCGAATTGAAAATATAAAAGAATATTTAAATAAATTTTCACCTGATATATTGATGATGCAGGAAATAAAAACTCCTGATGAAACTTACCCTTACGATGATATTAAAACTCTTAAATATGAAAATTATGTATTTGGACAAAAAAGTTACAATGGGGTAGCAATAATTTCAAAGAAAAAATTAGATGGTATTAAAAATGATATTTTTAAGGATAAAAATAAACAATCAAGAATTATATCTGCTGAAGTAAAACATAAGAAAAAAACTATAACATTAATTAATATTTATACGCCTAACGGCAATCCTGTAGATACTGAAAAATATACATACAAACTTTATTGGTTAGACAGTTTAATCAAAAAATTAAAATCAATATCTAAACAAAATGAAAATATAATTATTGGTGGAGATTTTAATATAATTCCTTCAGCAGAAGATGTACATAATCCAAAGAGTTATGAAAACGATGCCTTGTTTAGATTGGAGATAAGAAAAAAACTAAGAGAATTAATCAATTTAGGTTTTCATGATGCATATAGATTTATTCATCCTGATAAAGAAGGATATACTTTTTGGGACTACACAAGTGGTGCATGGCAAAAAAATAATGGTATGAGAATAGACCATTTTTTAGTTTCAAGTTCTTTAATTGATGCTGTTAAAGATGTTAAAATAAATAAGTTTCCTCGCGGAAGACAAAAACCATCTGATCATACACCTATTGAAATTGAATTAGCTTAAAGATTTAATTTTATTAACAAGTTCTTCGTTTATATTTCTTGGACCTTTATCTTGTCTATTTTTATGTCTTCTTTCACCTGGAAGCCTTACACCTTCCATTGATTTCATTTTATCAAAAAATTCATTTGAATGCTTGTCCCAATCATTACCTGATAACTTGTCAGGAGATATTGCCAATATAAATTCACCTCCACTTGGAGGACCGCCATCATTATTATCTTTAACTGCCGTCTCATAGCTAAAATTATCACCCACAAGAGCTCCTGCTAATAATTCGACCATCATAGCTATACCTGAGCCCTTATAGCCTCCAAAGGGCAGTAATACGCCTCCATCAGCTATTTCTCCAGGATCAGTAGTATCTTTTCCATCTTTAGTTAAACCAGTACCCAATGGAACTTTATGCCCTTCTCTTTTAGCAACTTGCACTTCACCCATTGCCATTGAAGCTGTTGCCATATCATAAACAACTGGAGTTTTTCCTGGTCGTGGCCATGCAAATGAAATTGGATTAGTTCCAAATAATGGTTTTGTAGCTCCTGCTGGTGCAACAGCAGGCTTATAAGATGTACATGCAAAAGCAACTAAACCTTGCTCTGCTATCATTTCTGTTTCAGGCCACATAGCAGCCATGTGATGCGAATTATTAATAGCTAAAACTGCTACTCCATTTTCTTTAGCAGCTTTTACTAATTCTGGAATACCTTTGCTTAAAACTACTGGAGCCAAACAATTATTGCCTAAAACTTTTATTACACTAGGTGATATTTTTTTAATTTCTGGTTTACCTTTACCGTTTATTTTACCACTTTTTAGACCAGTAACATAAGCAGGCAATCTAAATAAACCATGAGATAATGAGCCATCTCTTTCAGCTTTCATTATTAAATCTGAGAGAATAGATGCTGTTTCATCATCACATCCATTAGCTAATAATGTTTTTTTAGCTAGATCAAATATTTCATCTAAACTAAGGGAAATTGTACTCATCCCTTTATTAGATATTATTTATAACAAAAGATCAATTTTAAATTAACAGCCTTTAAAAGATTTAGACATGTTCTTTATCAAATCAAAATATAAATCTTTACCTGGTTCTAGAGTTGCTCCTAATGGATCTAAAACACCAGTTTTTATATTCATATCTTTTGCAACTGCATTTATGATATCAGGGTTAAATTGAGGTTCTGAAAATATACAAGATACTTTATCATGCTCAATTATTTCTCTAATTTCTGATAGTTGTTCAGCACCAGGCATAACGTCTGTATTAACTGTAAATGCACCCATTACATTTACATTAAATCTCTCTTCAAAATATTGATAGGCATCATGAAAAACGATAGATTTAAAATCTTTATTAAGATCAGATTTTACTTTTTTCACAAGTTTATCTAAATCTTTTTCAGCGTTTTTTAAATTCTTTTTATAAATTGATGCATTTTTTGCATCATTTTCTATTAAATGCTCAACCATTTCATTTAATATTACTTTTGCATTTTCTGGATCTAACCAAATATGAGGGTCGTATTCACCATGTGCGTGACCTTCATGGCCATCTTCGTCATGTCCGTGATCATCGTGATCATCATCTTTATGACCATCTTCTTCATGTTTATGGTCATCGTGGTCATCTTCTTTGTGACCATCTTCTTCATGTTTATGGTCATCGTGGTCATCATCTTTATGACCATCTTCTTCATGTTTATGTTCATCATCATGATCATCTTCTTTATGACCATCTTCATCGTGCCCATGATCATCATGACCATCAAAAATATTTCTTTCTCTAAATTTTAATTTATTTAACCCTTTTATTTCCATTAACTCAATTTTTTCAGCTTTTTTTGCAATTGATTTTAATGGTTTTTCTAAAAAATTTTCTAAGTCTTCACCTACATAAAATATAATATCTGCTTCTTGTAACATTTTTGCATGTGATGGCTTTAATGCAAAGCCGTGTGGTGAAGAATATCCATCAACTATCAAGTCAGGTTTACCGATGCCATCCATAAGATAACTAGCTAGCGAATGTATTGGTTTAATAGATGCAACCACTTTTAGATCAGCATTTGCCGGTGTAAAAATAGTTAAGAATGATAGTATAGATAAGATAAATGGTATTTTTTTTAGATTTTTCATAGGTTAAGTATTAATTGGTTGTTATAATATAACATTATGTAATAATATAACATTAGAAAGTCAAGCGGTAAAATGGGAACAAATAGTAACACGTTAGTGAAGTTAAAAAATGCAGGTTATCAGCAAAATGATAAGTGGCTTGTTAAGGGAGTATCACTAGAGGTTGAAAAAGGTAAAATTGTAACACTTATAGGCCCTAATGGTTCTGGAAAAAGTACAACAGCAAAAATTGCTTTAGGTATTTATAAGAAATTTGATGGTGAAGTTGAAAAATATACTAACAAAATTGGTTATGTTCCTCAAAAAGTTTCTATAGATTGGACATTACCATTAAGAGTTAGAGATTTTATGGTCCTAACTGAAAGCCTTAAAGAAGAAGCTATAGATGAGGCGTTATCTTTGACGGGCGTAGTACACTTAAAACATAAAAACTTAGGTAATTTATCTGGTGGTGAGTTTCAGAGAGTTTTGCTCGCTAGAGCTATTTCAAAAAAACCAGAATTATTAGTACTTGATGAACCTGTCCAAGGAGTAGATTTCACTGGTGAAATTGCCTTGTATGAATTGATAAAAAAAATATCTGAAGAACTTAATTGTGGAATTTTATTAATATCTCATGATTTACATACTGTAATGAGTGCTACTGACCATGTTGTTTGTTTAAATGGACATGTGTGTTGCTCAGGTTCACCTAGTGATGTAGCAAAAAATAATGAGTATAAAGCTTTGTTTGGTGAAAAAGCTGCTCAAACACTTTCTATTTATGAACATAAACATGATCATGTTCATTCACATGAAGGAGAAATAAAAAAAAATTAAATGTTTGATGATTTTTTTATAAGAGCTTTAGTAGCAGGAATTGGTGTTGCTTTTGTAACAGGTCCTCTTGGATGTTTTGTTATTTGGAGAAGATTATCTTATTTTGGTGATACTCTTTCGCATTCAGCTTTGCTTGGTGTTACTATGGCATATTCATTTGAATTTAATATTGCTATTTCAGTTTTTATAATTTCATCTGTGATTGCTTTAATTTTAATTCAACTTCAAAAAAAAACTAATCTACCAGGTGATGCTCTGTTAGGACTTCTAGCTCACTCCTCTTTAGCAGTAGGATTGGTGGTGATTGGATTTTTAACGTTTATTAGATTTGATATTATGGGATTATTATTTGGAGACATACTAGCTGTAACAGTTAATGATTTAATTATTATATGGGCTGGTGGTGCATTAATTTTATTAGTATTAAAATTAATTTGGAAACCTTTATTCGCATCAACAGTAAATTATGAATTAGCAGAAGCTGAAGGATTAAATCCTGATAGAGCAAAAGCAATATTTACAATTTTAATGGCTGCAATAATTGCAATTTCTATAAAAATGGTTGGACTGTTATTAATTACTGGAATGTTAATTATTCCAGCTGCAATGGCCAGAAACATATCTGACAATCCACAAAAAATGGTATTATTTTCAATTATTGGAGGCTTATTATCAGTAGTAATAGGATTATTTTCATCGCTAGAGTTTAATACTGCATCTGGACCTTCAATAATAACAGCAGCTTTAGTTCTATTTATACTTTCATTATTAAAAATAAAACAATCCATTCAATTGAAAAACTAATGGACAACTGGTAAAATATAAAAAATGCAAAAACAAACTTTACTAACAAAAAATCAGCAAATTATTTTTGATTTAATTGATAGATCTCCTGAACCAATGAAAGCTTATTCAATCCTTTTTAATGTTCAAAAGAAAGGTATTAAAGCTCCCCTGCAAGTTTATCGAGCATTAGATAAGTTAGTTGAAATAGGAAAAATTCATAAAATTGAGAGTAGAAATGCTTTTATTGCGTGTCACAATTCAAGTTGTCAGGTAGCAAAAGCTACAGCGTTTTCTATCTGTGAGATTTGTGAAAAAGTAACAGAAATAAGTAGCGCAGGTCTTTCTAAATACTTAGCTAATTTCAAAGACAAAGATGGTATGAAATATAGTAAATACAATCTTGAGTTTTTTGGATTATGCAAAAAGTGTAGATAATCGTTTATTTTAATAAATTCTTAACATAACTGAAATAATAATAACGAAAGGAAATTTTATGTTTATAAAAAAATATCTAAAGTGGATCAGTACGTTTTTAGTTTTAGTAGGAATACTTCTTACAAATTTAAATATATATCCATTAAATATATATTTTCATGGATTAGGAGTTGTTGGATGGACTATTGCAGGATTTATGAGCAAAGATAAAGCAATCTTAACTAACTTTGGATTACAAATTCCATTGTTTGTAATTGGTATTTATAAAGTTATTTTTTAAATGAAGAATATATTATTCGTATGCACAGGTAATTCAGCAAGAAGTATTATCGCTGAAAGTATAATAAATAATGAGTATGACGATTTGTATAAAGGTTTTAGTGCTGGGAGTAATCCAACAGGAAAAATTAATGAAGATGTTAATAATTATTTATTATCAAAACATTATGATCTTTCAAATTATAGATCTAAAAATTTTAATGAGTTTATTAATAGTCAAATTAAAATGGATTATGTTATTACAGTTTGTAATAATGCCAATAACGAAGTCTGCCCTATTTGGCCAAATAAAGATCAGATAATTCATTGGGATATAGAAGATCCTGTTAAATTACTTAATGAAACAAATGACTTAAATAAAAAAGATGAAATAATTGAAAAAGTTTTTAATCATATTAATAAAAAAATAAAGGAACTACTTAATGAAAAATAAAAGTCGTTATTTTCTTGCTGAACTATTAGGCAGTTGTTTTTTAGTAATGATTATTGTTGGCTCAGGTTTAATGGCAGAAAACTTAACTAATGACGTTGCTGTGATGTTAATTGCAAACACAATAGCAACAGGAGCAGGTTTATTTGTGCTTATTACAGTATTTGCTGATGTATCAGGAGCTCACTTTAATCCATTTGTAAGTATCGCAATGACAATAACAGGTAAATTAAAAAAGAAACTATTACCCTACTATATCATTGCTCAATTGGTTGGTTGCTTGATTGGTGTTGGTTTAGCTAATTTCTTTTTTGAACATGAAATTTATGAATTATCTACTAAGTCAAGAGATGGAATTTACATATTCACATCTGAGGTAATAGCAACATTGGGGCTTATAATAATAATTTTTGGCTCTATGAAGTCAGGAAAAATTGCTGTTGCTGCTAGCGTTGGTCTTTATATTACTTCTGGTTATTGGTTTACTTCTTCAACTTCTTTTGCAAATCCAGCTGTTGCAATTGCTAGAACATTTACAGAGTCTTTTACTGGTATTAGTTATTTAAATACTCCTTATTATATTTTAGCTGAACTTATCGGAATGTTAATTGCTGTACTTATTGTTAAAAAGTTATTTTTAGAGAAAAATTGAAAAATATAAAACTTACCAATCGAATAAGTTTAATTAACAAAAAATTTAAGAAAAAAGAGTTTTATCATTATCTTAAAACTTCTAATCTTTCATTAGTAATACCTAAGATTAAAGACAAATATATAGTAGTTTCTCAAAAAAGAGTTCCAATTAATAAAATTAATTATGAGTTTCCTTCTGGCATAGTAGAAAAAAAAGAAACAACTTTGCAATCAGCATATAAGGAATTAAGAGAAGAAACAGGATATAGATCAAGATCAAAATTGAGTAAAATATCAACTTTTTATACTGAGCCTGGACGACTAACTACTAAAATTACTGGTTATTACACAAAAGACTTAATTAAAATTTCGAAGCCAGAAAAAGGTATTAGAATTCATCTGTTTAATCAAAGAGATATATATAAATTAATATTAAATCAAAAATTTAATAATAGTTCTCATATAGCAATGTTTTTATATCTAATAACAAATCTTAAAAATCAATAAACTACAGGTTGTATCAAATTAACTTTCAGATTTATGAATTATGTGATTAAATTAATCATCTAAAAAATTGGAGGCAAAAATGAGAAAAAAATTAAAAAAAAATGAAAAGAAAAAAACAAAAATTTTAAAATCAATAGATAAACTAAAAAATAAAATTACAGCTAAAGAAAAAAAATTGTCAAAAGTTAATATTAAAATTGCTAGTTTAGAAAAGAAAGTTGCAGAAAATAAAGCAAAAAAACTTGCTAAGAAAAATGCAGAGCAGTCTCCTGCATCTATAGATAATTAATATCAAATAAATCGTCTTACTTCCCTCTCAATAAAGAGAAGGAAGTAAGTGGTTAATTAACAAAATTTAATTACTAGGGGATTATAATGAGACTTAATATTTTAAATTTTATTAAAACGTTTATAGATAATTTAAATTACAAAATTATTTATTAATTGTTAAGGTTTAATGAATTTATATATTAAGACTTATATATATTAGATTTAAATAAAATACGTTCGATAAATTTAATTTATCTTGAATTATTTGAGTAAATTACTCTTGGTTCTAAAAATAATTCTCTAGCAAGAGCTTTAAACCTTTTAGTAACCTGTTTTGAAATTATTTCTTGATGTTGGGATGGAATTTTTAAAAATAAAGCATTACCTCTTTTATATAATTTAAACTCTTCAAGGAATATCGTGGATATCGAGGTCAATGATTGGGAAAATCTCAATGCTGCTCCCACTTGTTTGCTTGAAAAAATTTCATTATTATTCAAAAAAGTTAGGTATTCCATTTTTGGATTATATTTGATACTGCAGTAGCGCCAATAGCATGACAAAGCTAATTGTATTCTTTCTTTATGTGTCAGTCTAAGTAACGGAGTGTTTATCGTTTCTTGAAATACTAATTCAGCTTTTTGAAATGCTCCTAAACCCCAATCCATATGACTTAATACACATGCCAAATATAATAATTTCTTATTAAAATGCTCATTGCCTTCAAAAACTGGCTGAATAAAATCATAATATTTTTTATAATTCGATCCTAAATCACCTCTTTTTTTTGCAACATTTTCAAGTGCTTTATGAAAAATTTCTGAGTCTTTTACATCTTTAAAATAGTCAATTGATAAAGAACCTTCACGCAAACCACTTATAGAACAAATTATATTTTTTGGATTTGTAACTCTCATAATTTCATCAAGTATAATGCAACTATAAGGTAAATAGGGTGTTCTAGATTTTGAAATATACTCAACTGTTTTAAGTTTAGATTTATTAAAAGATGAAATTTTTTCAACAAACTTAGATAAAACATTATTATCAATACTATATTGATGAATTATATGTACTGGATGATTGTTTTGAAAAAGATGTAATTTAAATAATGCTCGCCAAGTACCCCCAACTAAATATAAATTATTAAACTTCTTTTTTGAAAGCCATTTTTCATCTCTCAATAATTTTTTGATATATTTTGCTAAATTTCTTTTTTTAACTATAGGATTATTTAATAATCTTAAAACACCAAAAGGTAATGAGGTTTTATTAGTTACTATATTGTTTTCAACTCGGGCTAATTCCAAACTACCACCTCCAAGATCAGCGACTAATCCATCAACATTTTCAAAACCTATTTTTACTCCCTCAGCTGAGCATTCAGCTTCTTCTTCACCTGACAATATATTAATTTTAGTTTTAAAAAGTTTTTCAACTTCATCAATAAATGGTTTTGTATCAGTTGCTTCTCTTAAAACTGCTGTTGCAATGATTTTAAGATTTGTGATTTTTGAAACATTTAAAATTTCAGAGAATCTTTTTAAAACTTTTAAAGCATATTCGGTACCAGTTCTGTGAAGTTTTTTGGATTTATCTAAATTTTTTCCAAGTTCACAAACTGCTTTTTCATTAAAAAAAGGCACACGAGAAGAACTGAAATCTTCATAAATTAGCATTCTTATAGAGTTTGATCCAATGTCTATTATAGCTAATTTTGCCTGTTTAAATTTTAAACTATTTTTACTTTTAATTACTTCCACTGTTAATCAATCTTAAGTGCAGTTGTTTAGGCTGCATTTTTAGTTTAGCTTTACCTCTTCCAGATAAGCTCGGATTATTCATAAAATATTCATGAGCTGAAAAGGAATCGATCTTACTATATTTAATTTTTTTATAATTACCATCAGCATTGAGCTCCCAGCTCTGATTAGTATCAAGATAATTTGCTAACATTATTTGATCTAAAATCTGTTCATGAACAGTTTCATTTTCAATTGGCACTAGAAGTTCTACTCTTCTATTTAAATTTCTTGGCATTAAATCAGCTGAAGAAATATATACTTTTGCATTTCTATTAGGCATTTTCTTTGTACCATTACTAAAGCAGTAAATTCTAGAATGCTCTAAAAATCTTCCTATGATACTTTTTACAACTATGTTTTCTGATCTATCTTTTACTCCTGGTCTTAAACAACAAACACCCCTTACAAATAAATGAATTTTTACACCAGCATTCGAAGCTTCATAAAATTTATCAATAATTTCTGGATCTACTAAAGAGTTCATTTTTGCCCAAATAGCTGCAAATTTTCCATTTTTAGAATTTTTAATTTCAGCATCAATATTTTCATTTAAGGTTTGCCTCATATTTACTGGCGAAATAGAAATTTTATTTAAATTTTTTGGTTTTGCGTATCCTGTTACATAATTGAAAAACTTTTCAACATCTGATGCCATTTTCTTATCACAACTAAATAAAGACAAATCAGTGTAAATTTTAGCATTTACAGGATGATAATTGCCAGTTCCTAAATGAAAATAAGTTTGTATTTTACCTTGTTCTCTTCTTAAAACTAATGAAGATTTTGCATGAGTTTTATATTTGGCAAAACCATAAACAATTTGGACACCTACTTTTTCTAAACTTCTTGATAGTTGAATATTTGCTTCCTCATCAAATCTAGCTTTAATTTCAATTAAAGCGGTAACTGTTTTTCCATTTTCTGCAGCTGTTATTAAGGCTTTAACTATTGGTGAATCTAGAGTTGTTCTATATAAAGTTTGTTTTATGGCTATAACTTTATTATCATTTGCTGCTTGATTTAAAAATTCAATTACTGAGTCAAATGTTTCAAAAGGATGATGAACAACTAAATCTTTCTTTTTAATAGTTTCAAAAAAATTATCATTATATTCTTTTAATCTTTCAACTTCTCTAGGCGTAAAATGCTTAAATCTTAATTTTGGATTTTTTACTTTACATATTTGATCTATATCTTGAATTCCAACAAGGCCAGATACATCATAAATATAGTCAGGATTTATATCTAATTTATTAGTTATAAATCTTACCAATTCGTTATCGCTATTTTCAAGAACCTCTAAACGAACAATATCACCCGTTCTACGTCTTTTTAAAGCCAATTCAAAAGATCTAACTAAATCTTCAGCTTCTTCTTGAATCTCTACGTCGCTATCTCTAATTACTCTAAAAATCATTTTCTTTTCTAAATCATGATCTGGAAAAATTTCATTAGCAAAAAAACTTATTATGTCATCTAGAATAACAAATTTCTTATGATTTTTTGAAGACTCTATTTCAATAAATCTAGATAATGCTTTTGGTATTACTATTATCGAGTTTAAAATCCTTTTTTTACTTTTTTTTCTTAATTTCATTACAAGTGCTCTTCCTTGATTGATTATAAATGGAAATGGGTGTGCAGGATCAATAGCTGATGGTGTTAATAAAGGATAAATCTCTTCTTTAAATATTTCTAGAAGTTTTTTTTTATCCTTAGTATTTAAATTAACAGGTTTTACTACACTGATATTATTTTTTTTTAATCCCATAATCAGTTGAGTAAAAATCTTGTTCTGTTTTTTTAATAGATTCTTAGTTTCAAGCACTACCTCATCCATTTGTTCATCAGGTGTCAAACCATCAGAACTTAATGAGTCAACTTCTTGTTTTATTTGACTATATAATCCAGCAACTCGGACCATAAAAAATTCATCTAGATTAGAACCAGCAATTGATAAAAACTTTACTCTTTCATAAAGAGGATTTTCAATATTTTGCGCTTCTAGAAGTACTCTATCGTTGAATTTTAACCAAGAAAGCTCTCTATTTAGATATTTAGATTTCAGCTCTTCTTTATGTTGTTTTTTTAAAGCAGTCATATATTTAGATTTTATGCATCAATTATACGTCATGAGACACGCAAAATCTAGTTGGGATGATTCAAGTATTAATGATTTTGATAGACCACTTAGTAAAAGAGGCAAGAAAAATGCAAAAATGATTTGTGAATTTTTTGTTAAAAAAAAATTTAAATTTGATTATGCATTAATTTCGTCATCAAAAAGAACAAAAAAAACTTTTCAAATTTTATCTAAGAAAATTACTAAACCAAAAAAAGTTAATTTTTCAAAAGATTTATATTTAGTTGATGAGAATATAATTATAAAAAAAATTAAAGAAATACCAAGTGAATATAAGTCAATTTTGGTTATAAACCATGAACCATCAGTAAAAAATTTAGTACGAAATCTTACAAAAAATCATAATACGAATAATTTTAAACTAATGAATTATAAATTCCCAACAGCATCATTTGCAGAAATTGAGTTTGATATTAAATCCTGGAATGAAGTTGAGAAAAAAGGAGTATTAAAAGAATTTATAAGGCCCAAAGATCTTCAAGATTCTAAAGAATAACCAGCTGATCTCACTGTTCTAATTAAAGGTTTTGTATTTTGTATGTTAATTGCTTGTCTTAATCTTCTTATATGGACATCTACTGTTCTAGACTCAACATATATATCTTCCCCCCAAACATTATTTAGGAGTTGTTCTCTTGAATAAACTCTTTTTGGATTTTTGATAAAAAAATCTAATAATTTAAATTCAGTTGGACCTAAAGTAATTTCTTTATCTTTTCTATAAACTCTTTTTGTAATCCGATCTATTTTTAAATCAGTAAATTCTACAATGTCTGATGATGATTGAGGCTTAGATCTTCTCAATAAAGATTTAATTCTAGCATTCAATTCTTTTTGACTAAAAGGTTTAGTTACATAATCATCTGCACCAGTATCAAATGCTTTTAATTTGTCTTCTTCCTCCCCTTTTGCAGTTAACATAATGACAGGAATATCATTAAACTTATTATTTTTTTTTAAATTTTTACAAATTTCAACACCAGATAATTCAGGTAACATCCAATCCATTAATATTAAATCTGGCTGTTTTAATTTTATTTGTTTAAGAGCATCTTCTCCATTTTCTGAATGACTAACTTTATAACCTTCTTTTTCAAGATTGTACTTTAACAAAGCAACAATTGATGCTTCATCTTCAGCTATGAAAACATGGGCTGACATAGATCATTTTTCTCCGGTTACAATTGGCTCGGTGCCCTTAGGTCTGTCGCCTTCTAAATACTCACCTTTAACTAAAAAATAAATTTGTTCTGCAACATTCGTAGTATGATCACCAATACGCTCAACGTTTTTGGTCACAAACAACAAGTGAGTTCCATCCTCTAAATTTTTTTCATTTTCTTTAAGATATTTTATAACTTCTTGCATACAAAGATTTGTTAGATCATCTATTTGCTCATCACCTTCCCAAACATTTATTGCCATTGGCGCAGATCTTTCTAGATAAGCGTCTAATGTTGATTTTAATTGTTTTTGAACATTGGTAGATACTCTATTTAATGAATCTACCAAGTTCTTTGGAAGATTTTCATTAAGCAAAAGTGTTCTCTTGGATATATTTTTTGCTAAATCGCCTATTCTTTCTAAATCTGAAGACATTTTCAAAGCCGTTACTGTCTCTCTTAAATCAATTGCCATAGGTTGTCTCAAAGCAATTAAATTTACAACTTGTTGTTCAATCAAAGTTTCATATTTATCTATTTTTTCATCTTCTTTAATTACAGCTTCTGCAATATCGCTATTTCTTGTTGTAATGGCTTGAATTGCTTTACCCAAAGCTTCCTCACATGCACTTCCCATTTTAATGATATTAGCATTGAGATTTTTTAGTTCTTCTTCGTAAGATTTAACTGTATGCGGTGCTTCAGACATTATCCAAACCTCCCGGTTATATAGTCCTGGGTTTTTTTATTATCAGGATTCTTAAATATTTTATCAGTAGATCCATGTTCTATCAATTGTCCTAAATGAAAAAAACCTGTATTTTGAGATACACGTGCCGCTTGAGCCATAGAATGAGTTACAATTATTATTGTGTGCTCTTTTTTTAATTCATCAATCAATTCTTCAATTTGTGCTGTTGCTATAGGATCTAATGCTGAACAAGGCTCATCCATTAATATAACTTCAGGTCTTACAGAAATTGCTCTAGCAATACAAAGTCTTTGTTGTTGCCCTCCAGATAATCCAGTTCCAGGTTCATGCAACCTATCTTTTACCTCTTCCCATAGTGCAGCTTTTTTTAAGCTAGTTTCAACAATTTCATCCATTTCTTGTTTTGATTGAGCTATACCATGAATTGTTGGACCGTAAGATACATTTTCATATAAAGTTTTTGGGAAAGGATTAGGTTTTTGAAAAACCATACCAATTTTTTCTCTTAGTCTTACTACATCACAGCTTTTATCATTGATATTAAAGTCATTAATTAAAATTTCTCCTTTAACACTACAGATATCAATTACATCATTCATTCTATTAAGACATCTTAGGAAAGTTGATTTACCACAACCAGATGGACCAATTAATGCCGTTACTTGATTTTCCTCAATATCTAAACTTATATTAAAGAGTGCTTGTTTTTTTCCGTAAAAAACATCAACATCTTTTGCTTTAATCTTTATCATTTTAACTCCATTTTTTCTCAAACTTATGTCTTATTATTTGGGCAAATAAATTCATTATTATTAAAAAGCCAAGTAAGACCATTATACATGCTGAAACTTTTTCTACAAATCCCCTTTCAGCACTTTCAGCCCAAATATAAATTTGAACTGGTAAACTTGCAGCAGGATCCATAGGTGATCCAGGTATCGTGTTAACAAAAGCAACCATTCCAATTAAAATTAGGGGTGCAGTTTCTCCTAAAGCTTGAGCTAAACCAATTATTGTTCCTGATAACGTACCAGGCATAGAAAGAGGAACTGTATGATGCATTGTGGTTTGCATTCGACTTGCTCCCATAGCAAGTGCTGCCTCTCTTATACTTGGTGGAACCGCTTTTAAAGATGCTCTAGCAGCTATAATTATTGTTGGTAAAGTCATTAAGGACAAAGTGATACCTCCAACCAATGGGGTAGACCTTGGTAGTTGAAATATAGCTAATAAAACGCCTAACCCTAATAGACCAAAAACTATAGATGGAACTGCTGCTAAGTTATTTATATTTACTTCAATAAAATCAGTGAATCTATTTTTAGGGGCAAATTCTTCAAGATAGATTGCTGCTAGAACCGCTACAGGAAAAGCTATCATTAAACAAACAAGTATAGAAAAAATTGAGCCCATAAATGAACTTGCTATTCCAGCTAGTTCTGCTTCTCTTGAGTCAGCATTTGTAAAAAAGCTAATATTAAATTTACTTTCAACATTA
Organism: uncultured Pelagibacteraceae bacterium; assembly: GCA_902587435.1. GTDB lineage: Bacteria > Pseudomonadota > Alphaproteobacteria > Pelagibacterales > Pelagibacteraceae > Pelagibacter. The sequence continues at coordinate 127 of CACILF010000004.1, read as the reverse complement.
CCATTTGCAACAAGTTGATCAAAAATTTTTAGTTGATAATCGCTTACTCTTCTTTGGTCTTCAGGTAAATCTCTTGGATAATTACCTTTAAAAACTTGGCTCATTGTTCCAGTAAATTTTGATGCTG